>JBAYPJ010000092.1:0-11850 GCA_041677785.1 Novosphingobium sp.
ATCGAGGCGGACCTCGGCCTCGGCGACGGCCGCGCGACCGTGTGGACCTGCGACCTGACGCACGGCTACATCTCGATCAACGCGGACTACCGTTCCTGATGACCCGCGCCCTCACTTCCGCCGTCGCCGCCGTCATGCGCGAAGCCGCCGACCGCGCCATCCTGCCGCGCTACCAGGCGCTCACCGCCGACGAGATCGACGCCAAGGCGGCGGACGACGTGGTCACCGTCGCCGATCACGAAAGCGAGGCGATCCTCGCCGCGGGCCTCGCGCGCCTGCTGCCCGAAGCCGCGATCGTCGGCGAGGAGGGCGCGCACGCCGATCCGGCGATCCTGAAGCGCCTGGGCGACACGCTGTGCTGGGTGATCGATCCGCTCGACGGCACCAACAACTTCGCGGCCGGCAAGCCGCCCTTCGGCGTGCTGGTGGCGCTGGCCGAAGGCGGCGAGGCGATCGCCGGCTGGATCTGGGACCCGCTGCACGGCCGGCTGTGCCACGCCCATCGCGGCGCCGGCGCTTTCGTCGGCGAGGAACGCGTCACGGCGCGCACCAGCCGGACGGAGCCGCCGATCGCGGCGATCTCGCTGGTCTTTGCCGATCCCGCCCGGCGCGCGGCGCTCAAGACGCGGATCGCGCCGCACTATACGGTGGTCGACATCCCCCGCTGCGCCGCCGAGCAGTATCCCCGGCTGGTGCTGGGCGAGAACGACGTCTCGATCTTCGAGCGCACGCTGGCCTGGGACCATGCGGCCGGCGTGCTGTTCGTCAACGAGGCGGGCGGCAAGGCGGCCCGGCCGGACGGCACCCCCTATCGCGTCGATGAGGACCGCACCGGCCTGATCGGCGCGGCAAGCCCGAAGCTGTGGGACGAGCTGGCGGCGCGCATGACCGCCCTGTAGCGCCCGTCCATGCACAGGGTTATCCAGTGATCCGTTTCAGGAACCGCGCGGTTCCTGATAATGTCGCGCGCGTGTGGGCCATGATCGAACAGGTATCGGACGGCAGGCCTTGCCCCAGGCAGGATGAAGCCTTGCGGATTCCGCGCGCGCGCGCCGGACGCAAGCCATGAGCCTTTCCCCGCAATGGCTGGACGAGCTGCGTTCGCGAATCACGCTGTCGGGCGTGGTCGGGCGCACCACGCGGCTCACCAAGGCCGGGCGCGAGTTCAAGGCGTGCTGCCCGTTCCACAACGAAAAGACGCCGAGCTTCACGGTCAACGACGAGAAGGGCTTCTATCACTGCTTCGGCTGTGGCGCGCACGGCGACGCCATCCGCTGGCTGACCGACCAGCGCGGCCTCGCGTTCCTGGACGCGGTGAAGGAGCTGGCCGCCGAAGCCGGGATGGACGTGCCCGCCCCCGATCCGCGCGCCGCCAAGGCCGCCGAGCAGCGCGATTCGCTGCATGACGTCACGGCGGCGGCGCAAAAGTGGTTCGTCGAATGCCTCGCCGGGCCGGAGGGCGAGAAGGCGCGCGCCTATCTCGCGACGCGCGGGTTCGACGCGCACACGCTCCAGCGCTTCGGCTTCGGCTATGCGCCCGAGGGGCGGCAGGCGCTCAAGCAAGCCTTGGCGCAGTTCCCCGAGGCCAGGCTGATCGAGGCGGGCCTGCGCATCGCCGTCGATGACAAGGACCCCTACGACCGCTTTCGCGGCCGGCTGATGCTGCCGATCGAGGACGCGCGCGGGCGGGTGATCGCCTTCGGCGGGCGCATCCTCGACAAGACCAAAAAAGACACCCCCAAGTATCTGAATTCGCCCGACACCCCGCTGTTCGACAAGGGCCGCACGCTTTATAACCTGCACCGCGCCGGTCCGGCCTCGCGGCAGTCCGGGCGGCTGATCGTGGTCGAAGGCTACATGGACGTCATCGCGCTCTCGGCCGCGGGTTTCGCCGAAAGCGTGGCGCCGCTCGGCACCGCGCTGACCGAGCGGCAGATCGAGATGCTCTGGCGGCTGGTCGAAACGCCGATCCTCTGCTTCGACGGCGACGCCGCCGGGCAGCGCGCGGCGATGCGCGCGGTGGCCCGCGCGCTGCCCCTGCTGCGCCCCGCGCATTCGCTGCGGATCGTGCGCCTGCCCGCCGGGCTCGATCCCGACGACCTGATCAGGCGCGACGGCCCGCGCGCCATGGAAGATGTGCTGGGCACGGCAAAGACCCTGATCGACACGCTGTGGGAGCACGAGCGCGACGCCGCGCCGCTCGCCACGCCCGAGGACAAGGCCGGCCTCAAGGCGCGCCTGCTCGCGCACATCGAGACCATCGCCGAGCCCGACATCCGCGCGCTCTACCGCCGCGAGCTGCTCGACCGCTTCTCCGCCTTCGCCTATCCCCGCCGCGAGGGGCCAGGCCACTGGCGCGAACGGGCCCGCGCGCCCTTCCCGCCGCGCCCCGCCGGTGACAGCGCGGCCCGCCTGCGCCGTGCGACCAGCGGCGGCGCGCGCGACGCGCTGTCGGCCGCGATTCTCGCCGGCCTCGTGCGCTTTCCCGGCGAGATCGCCCGCCATGCAGAGGCGCTGGCGCGCTGCGCCGGGCTCGACCCGCGCTTCGACATCCTGCTCGATGCTAACGACCAGGGCCAAGCGCTTGAAAGCGATATGCTTGCCACCATATTGGCGCGGCAAGGACAGACGATGCCCTCCCCAACGGATTACGGCGGCATGCGTTTCGGTTTCCTGAGCCCGGACGCGGCGCCCGCCCAGGCCTGCGCCGAACTGGGCCAGGCGATCGAGTTGCTGGTTGAACGCCCGGCGCTGGAAACGGCCCTGGCGGACGCGACCGAGCGGCTGAAACGCGAGTTCACCGATGAGGCCTATGCGGAGCAGCAGCGTTTGCTGAAGAGAAAACTGGAATTTGATTCGCGTCTCGGGCAAATGGCCAGCGCGCGCGCGGCATTGCCCTCGGAAAATGCCTCCAACACCATGGCGGAATGATGGATCTCGATCAAAACGAAGACCTGGCTAACGACAAGGGCGAAGGCGGCGACGCCCCCCTCATCGATCTCAACGACGCCTCGATCAAGAAGCTGATCGCGCGCGCCAAGCGGCGCGGCGTCATCACCTATGACGAGCTGAACGAGGCCCTGCCGCAGGATCAGATGTCCTCTGAGCAGATCGAGGACATCATGGCCGCCATCTCGGAGATGGGCGTCAACATCGTCGAGAGCGACGAGGACGCGGTCGATCCCGAGGAGCAGCAGGCCGAGGAACTCGACGAGCCCGACGGCGTTTCCGAACGGCCGACGGTCGAGAAGAAGAAGGAAACGATCGAGCGCACCGACGATCCGGTGCGCATGTACCTGCGCGAGATGGGCGCGGTCGAGCTGCTGTCGCGCGAGGGCGAGATCGCCATCGCCAAGCGCATCGAGGCCGGACGCGACACGATGATCCTGGGGCTGTGCGAAAGCCCGATCACCTTCCACGCCATCATTCAGTGGTCCGAGGCGCTCAACGCCGGCGAGATGCAGCTGCGCGAGATTCTCGACCTCGACGCGATGCTGTCGAAGGAGCCGCAGCCGGAGAACCTTTCCGAGGACGGCGAGGACGACAACGGCGAGATCTCCGAGGCCACCGCCGGCCCCTCCTACAAGGAGGAAGAGGACATCGAGGAAGAGGAATCGGCCGACGGCGAGGAGGAAGACGGCATCGAGCGCCGCGCCCGCCGCCCGGTCGAGGAAGAGGAGGAGGACAACACCCTCTCGCTCGCCCAGATGGAAGCGCAGCTCAAGCCCGAGGCGTTGGAGAAGTTCGCCAACATCACCGAACTGTTCCGCAAGTTCGAGAAGATCCAGGGCGAGCGGCTCCAGGCCATGGGCGTCGGCAACGACTTCCCGGCGGCCAAGGAAAAGCAATACCAGCAACTGCGCGAAGACCTCACCGCGCAAGTGGAAAGCGTGCAGTTCCACGCCACCAAGATCGAGTACCTGGTCGACAACCTCTATGCCTTCAACCGGCGCCTGACCGCGCTGGGCGGCCAGATGCTGCGCCTGGCCGAGCGGCACAAGGTAAACCGCAAGGACTTCCTCGACAGCTACATCGGGCGCGAGCTTGACGACCAGTGGCTGCAGGACATGTCCAGGAAGGACAAGAAGTGGGCGGCCTTCGCCGGCAACGAGGCCGACGCCGTCGAGCGCATCCGCGCCGAAGTGTCCGACATCGCCTCGGCCACCGGCATGGCGCTTCCCGAGTTCCGCCGCATCGTCAACATGGTGCAGAAGGGCGAGCGCGAGGCGCGGATCGCCAAGAAGGAGATGGTCGAGGCCAACCTGCGCCTCGTGATCTCGATCGCCAAGAAATACACGAACAGGGGTCTGCAATTCCTTGATCTCATTCAGGAAGGCAACATCGGCCTGATGAAGGCGGTCGACAAGTTCGAGTACCGCCGCGGCTACAAGTTCAGCACTTATGCGACCTGGTGGATCCGGCAGGCGATCACCCGCTCGATCGCCGACCAGGCGCGCACCATCCGCATTCCCGTGCACATGATCGAGACGATCAACAAGCTGGTGCGCACCAGCCGCCAGTTCCTCCACGAGCAGGGCCGCGAGCCGACGCCCGAGGAGATGGCCGAGCGCCTGTCCATGCCGCTCGAGAAGGTGCGCAAGGTGATGAAGATCGCCAAGGAGCCGATCTCCCTCGAGACGCCGATCGGCGACGAGGAGGATTCGCACCTGGGCGATTTCATCGAGGACAAGAACGCGATCATCCCGGTCGACGCGGCGATCCAGGCGAACCTCAAGGAAACCGTCACCCGCGTCCTCGCCAGCCTGACCCCGCGCGAGGAACGCGTGCTGCGCATGCGCTTCGGCATCGGCATGAACACCGATCACACGCTCGAGGAAGTCGGCCAGCAGTTCTCGGTGACGCGCGAACGCATCCGCCAGATCGAGGCCAAGGCGCTGAGGAAGCTCAAGCACCCGAGCCGCAGCCGCAAGATGCGCTCGTTCCTCGATCAGTAGCTGCGGGCGGGCGCGTCCGATGGCGGCACGCCTCCGTGTCACTACCGAAGGCGGTGGAATCCGGCTGGAAGTGGTCCGAGAGACAAACGGGAACGCTGTGCCAACTGACGGCACGGCGTACCAGCCGTTGCCCGAGCCTTCTACCATCCCTAGAGAGGTCTGGGACGATGGAACGCCGATCTGGTATGGGCCGGCCTTTCCGGAACCATGGGGTACCGACCCGCGTGATCGCTGGGTGCGCGTATATGCGGACATCTACGCGAGCGGTGTCTGGGATGTGTCAGGCGGCGGAGGGAGCCCTGAAAAGCTGCCGATCAGCTCGGCACTAGTGGCGCGAATCGATACCTGGCAGCACTGGCACGACCAATTGGATAGCGAATATTCGAAGCGCCGGACCGACCCCGTTTTGCTTTACTGGGAACAGCATCCCGACGCGCCGCTCGACGCCTTCAACGCCGAGGGGGAAGCCATTGCCGAAGCCCTTCGTGCCGAGCTTCCGCCGGACTGGACCGTGATCTACGCGGCTTTGCCAAACTCATACGGTTGACGGGCGGGCGCGTCCGATGGCGGCACGGCGTACCAGCCGCTGCCCGCATCCATCCGCTTGCGCGCGCGGGATTGATTGTCCCTCCCGACTCGGCGATGACGGCGGTTCGGCTCTGGCGGCGAAAAGGAACCTGCGGAAATGACGCTCACACTCGCGCTGGCGGCAACGGCCGCGCTCGCGCCCGCCCCGCCCGCCGCCGCCCCACCGCAGCCCGCCGTGTCCGCGGCGCCGGCCGCGCCCGCCGCGACGGAGCCCAGCCCGGTCGCCGTCGGTTACGCGCGCGAGATCGTCGCCATCATCCTGCCGCCCGCCCGGCACCAGGAACTTGCCGACAAGCTGACGCAAACGGTGGTGAACCAACTGCGCGGCGCGGTGCTCGGCCAGTACGACGATCCCGGCCTCCGCCAGATCGTCGAGGCGTACATCGCCAAAGTGCCCGGACGGCTGCGGCCGGTGAACGAACGGCATATTCCGCTGGTCGTGGAGGCGATGATCCAGTCCTACGCCCGCGAGTTTTCCACCGACGAACTCAAGCAGATCAGCGATTTCGGCAAGACACCGGCGGGTGCGCACTATCTGGCGAAGAGCATGGCCCTGCAGGCGGACCCGGTTGTCGCCCACGCCAACCAGGCCTATTTCCGCGAGGCGACGCAGACGACCCAGGAGGGTATCCCCGAGCTTCGCCTCGACATCATCAACTACCTGACCCAGCATCCGGACGTGGCGCGGCGGATGCAGGAGCAGCAGCAACGCCAGCAACAGCAACAGAAGCCCCGCCCCTGACCGCCGGCGACAAGGCTTTTCCGGAGCACTGGCTTTCCGACGCGCGCGCGCTTATGGCGCTCGCACCGATTCACCCCGCAATCCGCAGTACGAGCCGATCATGCGCATCGCCATCGCTTCCGATCACGCCGCCGTCGACCTCAAGGCCGAGCTGCGCGAATACCTGATCTCTCTCGGTCACGAAGTGGCCGACCTCGGCCCGGAGACCGCCGACCGCGTCGACTATCCCGACTACGGCTACAAGCTCGCCGAAGTCGTGGCCGACGGCACGGCGCAATACGGCGTCGCGCTGTGCGGGTCGGGCATCGGCATCTCCATCGCCGTCAACCGCCACCCGGCGCTGCGCTGCGCGCTGGTGTCCGAGCCGCTCTCGGCCGCGCTCGCGCGCGAGCACAACGACGCCAACGCCATCGCCCTGGGCGCGCGGCTGACCGGCATCGACATGGCCAAGGCCTGCCTCGACGCGTTCCTTTCCACCGATTTCGCCGGCGGCCGCCACGCCCCCCGTGTCGCCAAGCTCTCCCATTCCCACACTGTCAGGCAGACCGCATGAGCACCAACCCCGCCCAACATTCCGACGTGCGCCCCGAGGGCTTCTTCACCAAGGGCCTGGCCGAGACCGACCCCGAGATCGCAGGCTGGATCGGCAAGGAACTGGGCCGCCAGCGCGACAAGATCGAACTGATCGCCAGCGAGAACATCTGCTCCCGGGCGGTGCTCGAGGCGGCGGGCTCGATCCTGACCAACAAGTACGCCGAAGGCTATCCGGGCAAGCGCTATTACGGCGGCTGCGAATACGTCGACGAGATCGAGACGCTGGCGATCGAGCGCGCCAAGCAGCTCTTCGGCGCCCAGTTCGCCAACGTCCAGCCCAACTCCGGCAGCCAGATGAACCAGGCGGCGTTCCTCGCCCTGCTGCAGCCGGGCGACACCTTCATGGGCCTGGACCTGGCCGCGGGCGGCCACCTGACTCACGGCTCGCCGGTCAACATGAGCGGCAAGTGGTTCAACCCCGTCGCCTACACGGTGCGCCCCGACGACCACCTGATCGACATGGACGAGGTCGCCCGCATCGCCCGCGAGAACAAGCCCAGGCTGATCATCTGCGGCGCCACCGCCTATTCGCGCTTCTGGGACTTCAAGCGCTTCCGCGAGATCGCCGACGAGGTGGGCGCCTACCTGCTTGCCGACATGTCGCACTTCTCCGGTCTCGTCGCCGGCGGCGTGCACCCCTCGCCGGTGCCCTATGCCCACGTCACCACGACGACGACGCACAAGTCGCTGCGCGGCCCGCGCTCGGGCATCATCCTGTCGAACGACGAAGCCATCGCCAAGAAGATCAACAGCGCGATCTTCCCGGGTATGCAGGGCGGCCCGCTGATGCACATCATCGCGGCCAAGGCCGTCGCCTTCGCCGAGGCGCTGCAGCCCGAGTTCAAGGTCTATGCCCAGGCCGTCGCCGAAAACGCCAAGGCGCTTGCCGCCAGCCTGCAGGAGCAGGGCCTCGACATCGTTTCGGGCGGCACCGACAACCACCTCATGCTGGTGGACCTGCGGCCCTACCAGGCCAAGGGCAAGCACGCCGAAAAGGCGCTCGACCGCGCCGCGATCACCTGCAACAAGAACGCCATCCCCAACGATCCGGAAAAGCCCTTCGTCACCTCGGGCATCCGCCTCGGCACGCCGGCGGGCACGACGCGCGGCTTCGGCCCCGCCGAGTTCCGCCAGATCGGCCAGTTGATCGCCGAAGTGGTCGAAGGACTGCGCAAGAACGGCGCGGACGGCGACGCGCAGGTCGAGCAGAGCGTGCGCGCCCGCGTCGAGGAACTCTGCGCCCGCTTCCCGATCTACCAAGGGATGTAACTTGCGCTGTCCGTTCTGCGCCCATGACAACAGCCAGGTGAAGGATTCGCGGCCGACCGAGGACGGCGCCGCGATCCGTCGCCGGCGGCAGTGCGAGGGTTGCGGCGCGCGCTTCACCACGTTCGAGCGCGTGCAGCTCCGCGAGATCACCGTGGTCAAGAACGACGACAGCCGCGAGCCGTTCGCGCGCGGCAAGATCGAGCAATCGGTCACTCTCGCCTGCCGTAAGCGCGGCATCGCGCAGGAACGGCTCGACCAGCTCGTCTCGGGCATCCAGCGCCAGATCGAGACGATGGGCGAAAGCGAGGTCGCCTCCAAGGCCATCGGCCAGATGGTGATGGACGGCCTGCGCCAGCTCGACAGCGTTGCCTACATCCGCTTCGCCAGCGTCTACCGCGATTTCAGCGAGGCGCGGGACTTCGAGGAATTCGCCAGCACGGTACGCGATGTCGGGGGAAGCTGACCTCCCGCCCGTCATCGTCCTCGTCCGCCCGCAGCTCGGCGAGAATATCGGCAAGGCGGCGCGGGCAATGCTCAATTTCGGGCTGACCGAGCTGCGCCTCGTCGCCCCGCGCGATGGCTGGCCCAACCCCAGCGCCGGCCCCTCCGCCGCCGGCGCGGACGTGGTGCTGGAGCGCGCCCGGCTGTTCGACACGCTGGCCGATGCCGTGACCGACTGCGCGCACGTCTATGCGACCACCGTGCGCAAGCGCGGCGTCACCAAGCCCGTGCTGACGCCCGAACAGGCCGCGCAGGCCGTCCACCGCGAACCGGGCCGCTCGGCCATCGTGTTCGGGCCGGAGCGGTCGGGCCTGGAGACCGAAGAGGTGGCGCTCGCCCGCGCCATCGTCACCGTGCCGATCAATCCGGAATTCGGATCGCTCAACCTCGCCCAGGCGGTGATCCTGTGCGTCTACGAATGGTCCAGGCACGCCGGGCTGCGGCAGCCGACCGCCGAGGAACTGCTGCCCCCCGCCCCGCAGGACGAGCTGGAAGGGCTGATCGCCCATTTCGAGACGCTGCTGGAGGAGCGCGGCTATTTCTTCCCGCCGAGCCGCGCCGCCGCGACGCGCCGCACGCTGCGCACCGTCCTGACCAAGCCCGGCTGGAACCACCTGGAAGTGCGCACGCTGCGCGGCGTGCTGAGCCAGCTCGAACGGCCGCGGGGCAAGCGGTAGGCCCGGTTCCCGTTTTCCTACATCGGCCGGATCGGCTATCCGGATAGGAATGGCGCAAATTCATGAATTGCCGCACGAATTCCGCCGCCTTGCGGGGTCGCGATTCCTTATCCCTGGACACTGTAAATTATGTCAACTTCGTCAACCGGGTGTAAACCCGGCGCCAGGGCAGAGAGCAGCCCGACGCGACCGGGAAGGGAAGCGCGCTAACCCCGGGCGCGGTCCCATTCGCCGAATTCGTAAGCGATCGAGCCTTCCACCAGATGCTCCCACAACGTGGCGATCACCTCGCGCGGGACGCCTGCCGTCTCGGCCAGCGCGGCCGCGTTGGCGATCACCTCCGCCTTGCGCGCCTCGTCGCGGACGGCGTCGCGGCTCGGCTTGATGCGGGCCGCTGCGCGCATGTAGGCAAAGCGCCGCGCGAGCAGTGCGACCAGATCGGCATCGAGCGCGTCGATCGCGGCGCGCACTTCGGGCATGGTCCGGCAATCTTCCGGGGCAAGCAGGCGTTCGGACATGGTCGCAGCCCCTACCCTTCCCTGCGGGGCGCTGTCGAGCTTGACTTTCGATGCCCGCCCGTTCATGGGCGCCCCTCGCAATTGGCCCTGCACCCCGGTGAAGCAGCGGCCGCAGCCGGCAACGGGCCGGATGGTGCGATTCCGGGCTCGAAGCGCGGGCGATGGTCGCCCGCCGCAGCAAATTGGAGTGAGACGCGCATGTCGAAGCGCAAGTCGTCGAAGTACAAGCTCGATCGCCGCATGGGCGAGAACATCTGGGGCCGTCCCAAAAGCTCGGTCAACCGCCGCAGCTACGGCCCCGGCCAGCACGGCCAGCGCCGCAAGGGCAAGCTGTCCGACTACGGCATCCAGCTTCGCGCCAAGCAGAAGCTCAAGGGCTACTACGGCGACGTCACCGAAAAGCAGTTCAAGGCGACCTACCAGGAAGCCGCGCGGATGAAGGGCGACACCGGCCACAACCTCGTCGGCCTGCTCGAGCAGCGGCTGGACATGGTGGTCTACCGCGCCAAGTTCGCGCCAACGATCTTCGCCGCGCGTCAGATCGTCAGCCACGGCCACATCCGCGTCAACGGCGTGAAGTGCAACATCGCCAGCCGCCGCATCCGCCCCGGCGACGTCATCAGCCTGGGCAACAAGGCCAAGGATATGGCGCTGATCGCCGAAGCGCTGACCCTGCCCGAGCGCGAAGTGCCCGAGTATGTCGCTCCGGACGGCACCGACAAAGTCACCTTCGTGCGTGTTCCGTCGCTCGACGAGGTGCCCTATCCGGTGCGGATGGAACCGAACCTGGTCGTCGAGTTCTACTCGCGCTGATCCAGGCGCCGACCGGGTGCAAGCCCGGATCGCGATGAAGGAAGGCGGCCCGCGGGTCGCCTTTTTTCATGCCTTCGGTATCCCCTTCCCGCCCCTTCGGCGTTGCCGGCCGCGGGAGCGATACGGCGGCGCTCCGCTCGTCGCAGATTCGCCGCCAAAAGCAGCATTCCGCTGGGAACCGAGCGCGCGCGCCGGCATTGTCCTGGCATGTTCCGCTATCGTTTCGTCACGCCGCATCGCCGCGGAAAATGGTATTCCGACCTCAAGACGGCCCAGCGTTTCGCCGCCCGGATCGGCGCCGGCTTCCTCGAGCAAAGCTCCGGCCGCTTCTTCGCCTATCGCGGCACGCGGCTTGAGGTCGAACCCTCTCCAGGCGACTTCGGCGGAGCGGCGCCGGCGTAGGGCCGATCCGCCAGAGGCATTCCGATCCCGATCGCACCGGGGTGCCTCTAGCTCGAAGGGAGCCCGCAGACGGTGCGCATCACGCGCGTTGCGGCGGTGGAGCCGGTGAGGTCGAAGGTCAGGACTTCCTCGTTGCGGCTGTTCACCACGGCCAGAGTCCCGCCGCGCGAGAATGAGCTGAGGAATATCGGCGAGAGCGGCTTGGCGAAGACCCAGCCCTGCACCGCCGCCGCGTATCGCAGCTGGACCGCGAACGCGTCCTGCCAGCCCTCGCCGCGGGCGTAGAAGGCAACGTGTTCGACCTGGCCGTCGGTGCGCAGGCCGGTGCCGCGATAGTCGGTGAAGGTGCCGGAGATGCCGGGTTGCGCTTCCTTTTGGCAGCTTCCGACGAACCGGGTCGTCCCGTCCTTGGCCGTGGCGGCAATCTCGACGGCGCCGCGCGCCTCGTCGGTCACCGTCGCGCTCCAGGCGGACGGCGCGGGCGGTGCCGCCGGCGCCGGCGCGAGCAGGAGAGCGGAAATCGTGACGAGGGACATGGTCGCGGGCTCCTTCAGCGGGCGCGGTAATCGCGCCGGAAATCGGCGGTGAAGGCGGCGAAGCCGCCCGCCGCGATGGCATCGCGCATAGCCTGCATCAACTGTTGATAGAAGCTCAGGTTGTGCTCGGTCAGCAGCATCGCGCCCAGGATCTCGCCCGCCTTGATCAGATGGTGGAGATAGGCGCGCGAATAGCTGCCGCAGGTCGGGCAGGCGCAGCGCTCGTCGAGCGGGGCGGCGTCCTCGGCGTGCTTC
>JBAYPJ010000093.1:0-11700 GCA_041677785.1 Novosphingobium sp.
AGCAGGCGGCCGCGCGCCGCGTTGATCCGCTCGCGCGCGCGTTCCAGCGTCGCCCGGCTTGCCGCCAGGCTGTGGTTGCTGGCGATCGCCCGTTCGACCAGCGCATCCAGCTCGGCCGAGCCGAAGTCCGTCCACCAGGCCTGTTCCGGCCCCTGGCCGAGCGCGGCCCGGCCGGCGCCATCGCCGGCATAGCCGGCCTGCGGCGGCGGCGGCGCGGGGGCGGTGAAGTTCGGCCCCATCGTGCAGGCGCCCAGCAGCAGCAGCGCGGCGGGGGGAAGGCTTTTACGCATAGGTTACTCCATTGCCGGCAGCGGCTCTTGCCGGGCGCGGCGTCCGGGGGAGCGCATCAGCAGGATCAGCGGCATCATCGCCAAGCTGACGAGGAAGACCAGGTAATAGATGTCGACATTACCGACCATGCTGGCCTGGCGCCCGATCTCCGCGTTGATCCTGGCGAGCATGTCGCCGGCGTTCACGTCGAAATCGGGCATGCCGTACTGGACGATCGGGTTATCCGGGCGAATCCCTTCCACCAGATGCGCGCGCGAGGCGGCGGTGGCGTGGGTCAGCTCGCGGCTCAGCAGCGAGATGCCGATGGCGTTGCCGATGTTGCCCGTCAGCGCGAACATCGCCGCGCCTTCGTTGCGCAGCTTGTCGGACAGCGTGGCGAAGACCATCACCGTCAGAGGCATGAACACCAGGCCGCCGCCCAGCCCCTGGACAAAGCCGATGAACAGCAGCGTGTCCTGGTCGACGTAGAGGTCGATGCGAGCGTAGAGCCACATGCTGGCGGCCGACAGCGCCAGCCCGGCGAGCAGGATCATGCGCGAATCGACCCGGCCGATGATGCGCGCGATCGCCAGCGTGGAGACGATCGTGCCGAGCGCGCGCGGCATGCCGACCATGCCCGTGCGGAAGGCCGAATAGCCGAGCAGGCTCTGCGTCATCACCACGATCAGCGGCACCGTGGCGAAGACGGCGATACCCAGCAGCGCGCGCAGCAGGCTGCCCACCGCGAAGTTGCGATCCTTGAACAGCTCGGGCCTGAGGAAAGTGTCGCGGGCGGTCAGGGTGTGGATGGCGGTGAGATAGATCGCCATCCCCAGGACGACCGCATAGATCTGGATTTCGGTGGATTCGAACCAGTCGAGCTGTTCGCCGCGGTCGAGCATGAGCTGCAGCGCGGCCAGCCCGGTCGACACGGTGAGGAAGCCGAACATATCGAAGCGGCTGCGCGGGGCGAGGCGGGTTTCGGGCAGGAAGGCCAGCATGCCGAAGAACGACAGCACGCCGATGGGCACGTTGATGAAGAACACCCAGCGCCATGAAAGCGTATCGGTCAGCCAGCCGCCGAGCGAGGGGCCGATGATCGGCCCCGCCATCGATCCCAGCGAGAACAGCGCCATGGCGCGGCCGATGCGCTCGGGCGGATTGATGTCGAGCAGGATCGCCTGGCTGAGCGGGATCAGCGAGGCGCCGCTCGCGCCCTGCAGCGCACGCGCGAGGAGGATCGTGGAAAGGTCGTTCGCCGCCCCGCACAGCGCCGAGGCGAGCGTGAAGCCGGCGACCGATGCGGCCATGACCACCTTGCGGCCGAAGCGGTTGGCCAGCCAGCCGCTGAGCGGCGTCGCGATGGCCCCGGCGATCAGGTAGGACGTCAGCACCCAGATGATCTGGTCGGACGAGGCCGAAAGCGACGACTGCATGTGCGGCAGGGCGACGTTGGCGATGGTGATGTCGACCGCGACCATCGTCGAGGCGAGCATCGCCGGAACCGTGATCAGGAAACGGCTGAACGGATCGGGATAGGTCTGGCTCACGGCCGGGTGGGCTTAAGGACGGGCGGCAGGTTGCGCTTCGCCTGCCCGGTCCGCCATCCGGGGCGCGGTCGGCGGCGTGTCGGCGCGGAACAGGTGCCGCTTGTGGCCCGTATCGACTTCCACGTCGACGCTGAGGCCGGTGTGCAGCGGCAGACCGGCCGGCACCTCGTCGATGGCGATCTCGACCGGCAGGCGCTGGACGACCTTGACCCAGTTGCCGGTGGCGTTCTCGGCCGGCAGGATCGAGAAGCTGTTGCCGGTGCCGGGACTGAAGCTGGCGATGTGCGCCTTGAGCTTGCGGTCCGGGAAGGCGTCGATCTTGACCGTGGCCGGCTGGCCGACGCGCATGTAGCGGAGCTGGTTCTCCTTGAAGTTCGCCTGGACCCAGAAGCGGGTGCCGGTGAGCATGAACACGGTGCGGCCGGCGGCGACATAGTTGCCCACCTGGAGCTGGTGGACGCGTGTGGCGATGCCGTCCTGCGGCGCGCGCACCACCGTGTCGTTCAGCGCGATGCGCGCGCTGTCGAGCTGCGAGGCCGCCTTGCGCACTGCCGGCTGCGTGTCGGCCGGCCCGCCGACGTTGCCCGAAAGGCTGGCGCGCAGGCTTTCGGCCTTGGCCTTTGCCGCCGCGATGGCGTCGCCCGCGGTGCGCGCCTCGGTCGCGGCCTGATCGGCCTGCGCCTTGGACGAGATGCCTTCCTTGAGCAGCGCCGCCTGCCGCGCCGCCTCGCTGCGGGCATAGGCGGCGCGCGCCTCCGCGGCGCGGACCTGCGACAGCGCTTCCTGGTAATCGGCCTGCAGCGAACCGACATCGGTGCGCGCAGAGGCGAGCTGGGCTTCGGCCGCGGCCACCGCCGTCCGGAAGCTGTCGGGATCGAGCCGGAACAGCACGTCGCCCTTGCGGACGAGCTGGTTCTCCTTGACCTCGACGGCGACGACCTTGCCGCTGACGCTGGCGCTGACCGCGACCAGGCCGGTCTGCAGCGAGGCGTTGTCGGTCGATTCGTAGCGGCCGCCGGTGAGGTAGAAATAAAGCGCGCCGATCAGCACCACGACGGGCGCGGCCAGCATCAGGATACGGCGCAGCCCACGGCGGCGGACGGGAACTTCGGCCGGGCTGTCATCTTCGATAATTATCGAACTTTCGGCGTCCATGCGATTTCCTGTTTCCTGGTCCGGGCCGCCGATACTAAGCATAGCTACTATCGGCAATAGAAATGAAGGCTGATTATGTCGCACGACCGCGTTCTCGCGCTGGAAGGGGTGCATAATTTCCGGGATTACGGCGGCTATCCGGTCGCGGGCGGGGGGCGCCTGCGGCGGGGCGTCCTGTGGCGTTCGGGGCAGCATCACGGCGCCACGGAGGCGGACCTGCGGCGCATCGCCGGGCTGGAGCTTGCCGCGGTGTTCGACCTGCGTTCGGCGAAGGAGCGCACGCTGCACCCCTGCCGCCGGCCCGCGGGATTCGCCGCGCAGGTGTTCTTCGGCGAGGACCCGCCGCCCCGCGCTGCGCAGAAGGCCGGCGGGCATTCGGCCCCTCACGTCGCCGCGGCGCAAGTGCCGCGCCAGCGCGACGCGGCCTCGGCGCGCGAGGGTATGCGCCGCAACTATGGCATGATCGCCTTCCGGCCCGAACTGATCGCGGCGATGCGGCGTTATCTGGCCGCGCTGGCGGAGGGCAGGGGGACGAGCCTGATCAACTGCATGGCCGGCAAGGACCGCACCGGCATTGCCGTGGCCATGCTGCACCTTGCTGTCGGCGTGCACCGCGACGACATCGTCGCCGACTACCTGCTGACCAACACCGCCGGCGACGTCGAGGCGCGGATCGCGGCGGGCATGGCGACGATCACCGAAGTGACCGGCCAGCTCGAGCCCGAGGTCCTGCGCGTCCTCATGGGGGTGGAGGCCGAATACCTCGAATCGGCTTTCACCCTGATGGCCGACAGGCACGGTTCGACCGATGGCTATCTGCGCGAGGCACTGGGCGTCGACGCGGCGATGAAGGAGCGGCTGCGCGCCGCGCTGGTGGAGGAGTGAGCATGGCGGACGGACGCATCCTTTCGCTCGAAGGGGTCTGCAATTTTCGCGACTACGGTGACTATGCGGTCGCCGGCGGCGGCCGCGTGCGGCGCGGTGTGCTCTGGCGCTCGGGCCAGCATGTCGCAGCCAGCGATGCCGATCTCGCGGCGATCGCCAAGCTCGGCCTGGCGACCGTCACCGACTTGCGCGGCGACAGCGAACGCGCGCTCAATCCGTGCAGGCGCCATGCGAGCTTTTCGGCGCAAGTCCTTACCTGCGATGGAGAAACGGCGGCGCTGGCCTCGCACATAGACGCTGCGCGGGACGTGGTGAGCGAGGCGGACGCGCGCGGCGCGATGTGCCGCCTCTATGCGGAAATGCCCTATCGCCCCAATCTCGTCGCGGTGCTGCGCCGCCATTTCGCCGCGCTGGCGGATGGGGAGGGCCCCAGCCTGATCCACTGCTTCGCCGGCAAGGATCGCACCGGCGTCTCGGTCGCGCTGACCCATCATGTCCTGGGCGTGCATCCCGACGATGCGCTGGCGGACTACCTGCTGACCAGCACGGCCATGGAGGGCCGCCAGTTCCGCGGCAATGCGGGCGCGGATGCGTCCCGGTACGCGCGGCTCAGCGAAGCGGCGTCGCGCGCGCTCGGCGGGGTGAGCGCGGAGTTCCTGGCGGCGGGCTTTGCCGCCATGCGCGAGAGCCACGGCTCGGTCGATGCCTACCTCGCCGATGTGCTGGGCGTGGACGCGACGGCGCGTGAGCGCATTTGCGCGGCGTTGATCGAGGCGTAGAACAGGTACTTAGAGGAAGGATTTTACATCTGACATGAACCGGTCGAACTGGTCGTGGTGGAGCCAGTGGCCGGCGTTGGCGTACTCGATCACGCGCGCGTCGCGGAAATGCCGGGCGCGTCCGTCCTTCGCCGGGTTCGAGGCGAAGCTGTCAGCGCCGTAGAGCAGCAGGACCGGGCAGGTGATCGCCTCCCACAGCCCGGTCTGCTCGGCGTAGGGAATATCGGTCAGCGACCAGACGTTGAGGTAGTTGTCGAACTTCCAGCTCCAGGTGCCGTCCTCGTTGCGGCTGGCGCCGTGCACGGTGAGGTGGCGGGCCTGGGCATCGCTGAGGAAGCCGTTTTCCTCCTTCATCCGGGCAAGCGCGGCCTCGATCGTCGGGTAGCGGCGCGGCATCCGGCCCGCGGCCTTGCGCCGGTCGTCGATCCACTTGCGCATGCGGGTGGGCCAGCCCTCGGCCTCGAGCTGCGCGCGGATATCGGGCGCGGGGCCAAGCCCCTCGATGTTGACCAGCTTGCGCACCTTGTCCGGGTACAGCCCGGTGAAGCGGGTGGCGATGTTGCCGCCCAGCGAATGCGCGATGATCGTCACTTGCGCGTGCCCCAGCGAGTGGACGAGCTGGGCGAAATCATAGACGAAGGCGTCCATGCCGTAGTGCCCTTCGGGCGACCAGGCGCTGTCGCCGTGGCCGCGCAGGTCCGGGGCGATGACGTGCCAGTCCCGCGAAAGCTCCTCGGCCACCCAGTCCCAGCTTCGGCAATGGTCGCGGCCGCCATGCTGGAGGATCAGCGGCGGAGCGCCGGCATTGCCCCAGTCGACGTAGTGGAGCCGCAGGCGCTGCGAGATGAAGCTGTTCGAATTGGGGCCGATCCGGTTCATTGTGCCGACTTGCGCCTGTCGCCGCGAGCCGTCAATCGGGGGAAATCGATCCATCGCACTGGCAATGCGCGCCGCGCTTGCCTATTTCCGCGCGCCGGAGGATTTCCATGACCGTTCATACTACCCGCATGCTCATCATCGGTTCGGGCCCCGCCGGCCTTTCCGCGGCGATCTACGGCGCGCGCGCCGGCATGGAGCCGATCGTCGTCCAGGGCCTGCAGCCGGGCGGGCAGCTCACCATCACCACCGACGTCGAGAATTACCCCGGTTTTCGCGACGTCATCCAGGGCCCATGGCTGATGCAGGAGATGCAGGCGCAGGCCGAGCATGTGGGCACGCGGATGATGTGGGACACGATCGTCTCGGTCGATCTCTCCGGCCCGCCGTTCCGTGCCGTGGGCGACAGCGGCGACGTCTACGAGGGCGAGACGCTGGTGATCGCCACCGGCGCGCAGGCCAAGTGGCTCGGCGTTCCCGGCGAGCAGGAACTGGGCGGCAAGGGCGTCTCGGCCTGCGCCACCTGCGACGGGTTCTTCTATCGCGGCAAGAAGGTGGTGGTGATCGGCGGCGGCAACACCGCGGTCGAGGAAGCGCTCTACCTCACCAACCACAGCCAGGACGTGACGTTGATCCACCGTCGCGATTCGCTGCGCGCGGAAAAGATCCTGCAGGACCGGCTCTTCGCCCATCCGCATGTCACCACGATGTGGAACAAGCGGATCGACGGCTTTCTCCACGACGAGGCGACCGGCGCGCTGCGCGCGGTGGCGGTGACCGACACCGTGACCGGCGAGGCGGGCGAGATCGCGGCGGAAGGCGCCTTCGTCGCCATCGGCCACGCGCCGGCGACAGAGCTGTTCAAGGAGCAGCTCGAACTCGACGAGGGCGGCTACATCCTCGTCCAGCCGGGCACGCCCAAGACGGCGATCCCCGGCGTCTTCGCCTGCGGTGACGTGATGGACCATACTTATCGCCAGGCCGTGACCGCTGCCGGCACCGGCTGCATGGCCGCGCTCGATGCCGAGCGGTTCCTGGCGGAACGGGAATTCCTCGGCGCGCAGCAGGCCGTGGCGGGTTGACGCCTCACGCTCGTTGACGTCGTCCCGGCCTAGCCCGGGACGACGATGAAAAGCGCTTTCCTACAAGGGGTTGCCGGCGATATCCCGGAGGGATGGCCACGCACTCGCACTTATCGGAAATGTCGATCGAAATCGCCTTTCTGATCGACTGGAGTTTTTCCCCAGGACACCGTCAACTTTATCAACCGTGTGTCAACCGCCGCGCAGCATCTCCAGCACCTGCCTGGCCAGCCAGGCCTGCGCTGCCGGCTCGACGTAGCTGTGCGTCGCGTCCGGGCAGCGGCGGATGCGCGGGTCGTTCCGGTCCCAGGCGGTGAGGAAGGCTTGCGCTGTGCGATCGCGCTCGGCGACGAGAAACCGCACCGGTCCGGCGAAGCCGGTTATCCCCTTCGCCATGTCCTGCGCCAGCGTGCCCGGCGGCGCGGGCCGGCGCAGGGCGTCGCGCAGCGAGACGAGGAGCCTGCCGGGCGAGACCTTGCCCGTCAGCAGCCGCGCGATCGCCGCGGGGTCGGCCAGGCGCCGCCGGTAGTGGTCGCGCAGCGCCTCGGGCGGAGGCGGGGCGTCGTCGCTCTCGATCGTCCACGGGTTGGAAAGCGCCAGGGCGTCTAGCCCGGCGCCGCCCGCCAGCATGAGCCCGCTGGCCGCGTCGCAGTTCCCCAGCCCGACGACGCGCGAAAGCTGCGGCGCCGCGTGGCGGAACGCGGCGAGCGCGGCGGCGATATCGGGTGCGCGCGTCGCGAAGCCGCCGTTCGCGCCCTCGCTGTCGCCGACGCCGCGGGGATCGAAGCGAAATACCGGAAAGCCCGCCGCGGCGATCCGCTCGGCGAGCAGCGCCTGCCCCGACCAGGCGCCCGAGCGCAGTTCGTTGCCGCCGCTGACCAGCAGCAGGCCGCTCGTGCTCTCGGCCGTGTCCAGCGTGCCGATCAGCGTCGCGCCCTCGCAGGGGAAGGTCAGGTGCAGCCGGCTCATGCCCGCATCCCGATCGCCAGGACCGCCGCCAGCGCATCGGCCTGCCGGCGGTCCTCGTCCGGCTCGGCCCGCAGCCACAGCCCGCCGCCGCCGATCATGTCCTGGCCGACCTCCGACGCGCCCGGCTGGGGCGTCAGCGTCTGGAACGCGCGCAGGAATTCGGGACCGAGGCGGAAGCCGGACAGTTCGAGTCCTTCCATCGACCCTGCCGCCAGTAATGTGTCCTGGCTCTCATCCCTGCCCGCCTCGCGCGCCGCCAGAATGCGCGCGCGAATGAGCTGCCGCAGAATCGAGGCGCCTTTTGCCGGCGCATAGTGCCAGCCCGGCAGGCCGGGCGGCGTCAGCAGCGCGCCGCCACGGATGCCCAGCACGTGCGTCGCGCGGAAATGTTGCGCGGCCGCCGCCATGGCGCGCCGCCAGCCCTGGGGCGTCTGCGCCGCCAGCGGCTGCAGGCTCTCGTTGCAGCCGGGCAGGTCGGGCAGGACGCTGTCGATCCCGGCCCCGTCGAGCCGCCGCATCACCTCGACGGTCAGGCGCCGCATGCGGTTGGCCTCGTCGAACAGGGCGGGGACGATCAGCAGGCGGCGGGCGCGGGCCTGGTCGAAGGCCAGGGCGTATTCCCCGGCCATGCCGCCGTCGGGAAGGGGGCAGGGCCAGGTGACCGGGATCACGCCGCGGCACGCTTGGCCTCGGCGAAAGCGAGCAGCGAGCCGTAGGTTTCCAGCAACTCGCCGTCGATCTCGTCGTCGTCGATCATGATGTCGAGCCGGTCCTCCATCTCGGTGAGCAGGCCGGCGACCGCCATGGAATCAAGCTCCGGCAAGTGGCCGAACAGCCCGGTCTCGATGGTGAACCCGTCCGCCTGGCCCGCTTTCAGCCCGAGGACGTCGGTAAGGATGTGGCGCAGGAGCTGGTCGATGTCGGTCTGCATAGGGCTCGCGAGGCTCGTAGCGTGGAAAGTGCGGGGCGCTCTAAACATGGTTCCCCGCTCGGGCAAGGCGCTTGAACGCGTGGCGGGCGAGGAATGGCCAGTTGGCCGGCGCGGCGGGCCGCAACAGATCCAGCCGGTAGCGCGGGCGGACTTCCTCCATCCAGTCGCGCTTGTAGCCGTCGTCGCCCGTGCCGAAATCGACCAGCGCCGCCTTGTCCTCATCGATGACGTGGCGGAACAGCGCGGCGCTCAGCACCGTGCCGGGCGACAGCGGCCTGGCCGCCTCGCGGTGGGCGAGCTTGTGGATGAAGGCGGTGCCGCCCTCGACCGTCCACATCTGCGCGGCGATGGCACGGCCCCAGGCATAGGCGATGCCGAGGCGCAGCCGGCCGGCGGCGGCTTCCGCTCGGGCGAAGGCGCGCAGGAACGCGGGAGAGCCTTCGGAGGGCTTCCAGCTTTCGGCGTAGATGCCTTCATAGTCCGCCCAGGCTTCGGCATCGAACGCGGTGAGAATGCGCGTTTCGACCTTGCCGGCCTTGCGCTTCAGCGTGGTGCGCAGCGGGCCGGGCCGGCCGGCAAGGTACTCCTCGTAGCTGCGGCCGCGCAGGGGAAGGACATGGTTGGTGTCGCAGGGCTCGCGCAGCGCGATCCAGCCGGCCTTGCGGAAGGCCGCTTCGACGAGGTCGGCGCTTCCGTCCTCCCCCGGCAGGCCCGAGAGCGCGACACGCGGTGCGCGGCGGGCAAGGTCGCGGGCCAGCGCGGCCATCAGGGCCGGGGCGTCCGCACCGGGCGAGGCGACCGGGCGCAGGCGGAAGCTGTACCAGTTGGCCAGGCCGGAAAGGCGCCCGTCCGCCCGCTGCAGCGGCAGCACCATGGCGTCGTCGCCCGCGCGCGCCACGGCGAGCAGCGGGTGCAGCCCGCAATGCTCGGCCAGTCCCTGCCACCAGGCGAGCCGGTCGAACGGGGCGTGCTGGACGTCGGGGGAAAGCAGGGCCGCGAGCGCCGCGTCCGATTGCACTTCCTTAAGATCGGCGTGATATGCGATGGCGATCACCCGCCCACTTCCCCCATTTGGAGCCCGTCCAGCCTTGCGCGCGGAAGCTGAAACCACGGTCCGGCCACTCGACCATCTCGTGCTTCGCGGCGCCGAAGAGGCGCCGGCGCTCGTGCTGCGCGAGGGGACGCTTAGCTACAAGGACTTAAGATCGCGTGTCTCCCGCCTGGCCGGATGGCTGCGCATGCGCGTGCCGGAAAAGGGCGCGCGCGTCGCGACCTGGGCGGCGAAGGGCGAGCTTGCCTGCCTGATGCCGCTGGCGGCCGCGCGCGCGGGCCTGGTGCACGTGCCGGTCAATCCGCTGCTCAAGCACGCGCAGGTGGCGCATATCCTGGCCGACAGCGGCGCGCGCCTGCTGATCGGCACGCCTTCCCGACTTTCGACGCTGGAACAAGGGGATGTGCCCGGCATCTGCGAGACGATCGCGGAAGCCGGCGCGCTGGCGCAGGCCGCGTCGGCCGATCGCGTCATGCCGGAGTCGGAGGCCGATCCCGGCGATCTCGCGGCGATCCTCTATACCAGCGGCTCGACCGGGCGGCCCAAGGGCGTGATGCTGAGCCACGCCAACATGTGGCTGGGGGCGCAAAGCGTCGCGACCTATCTGGGCCTCGCGCCCGATGATCGCACGCTGGCGGTGCTGCCGCTTTCGTTCGACTATGGCCAGAACCAGCTTCTGTCGAGCTGGCATGCCGGCGCCAGCGTCGTGCCGCTCGACTACCTGACGCCGCGCGACGTCATCAAGGCGGTGGCGCGGCATGGCGTCACCACGCTCGCGGCGGTGCCGCCGCTCTGGGTGCAACTCTCCGAGCTGGACTGGCCCGACGAGACGCGCGCCCGGCTGCGCCGGCTGACCAACAGCGGCGGCGCGCTGACGCCAGACCTCGTCCGGCGGCTGCGCGCGCTGTTCCCGCAGGCACGGCTTTTCGCCATGTACGGGCTGACCGAGGCCTTCCGCTCGACGTTCCTCGACCCGGCGCTGATCGACAGCCACCCGACTTCGATCGGCACTGCCATACCGCACGCGGAAATCCTCGTCGTCAATGACCTGGGCGAGATCGCTGCGGACGAGGAGGAGGGTGAGCTGGTGCATTGCGGCCCGCTCGTCGCGCAGGGCTACTGGCGTGATGCGCAGCGCACCGCCGAGCGTTTCCGGCCCGCGCCGGCCGCGTCGCGTTATGGCGGCATGGCCGTATGGTCGGGCGATCGGGTGCGCCGCGACGCGCAGGGCCTGCTCACGTTCGTCGGCCGCCGCGATGCCATGATCAAGAGCGCCGGCAACCGTATCAGCCCGCAGGAGATCGAGGACGTCGCGCTGGCGACCGGCCTCGTCGCCGAGGCCGTAGCGCTGGGCCTGCCCGACGCGCGGCTCGGCCAGGCCGTGCATCTGGTGGTGCGGCCCACGCCCGGCATGCCGGATGCGGAGCAGGAATTGCCGCGCAAGCTCATGCAGGAACTGCCGAATTTCATGCAGCCCAGGCAGATTCACTGGCGCGCAGCGATGCCGGTGGGGCCGAACGGCAAGATCGACCGCACCGGCCTGCAGGCAGAGCTGGAGGCCGAGTTGGAGCCTATGGCCGAGTAACCGTCCCGCAACGGGACGCCGGCGGCAGGCTGTCCCGTTCCGACGCGATCGGCCATCAAGGCTAACGCAATATTCACCCTTTTTACCGATACCCGCATCCGAATTCGCCGGGCTTGTGCGTGGGATAGGCCGATCCTGCGCTGGCGGCCCGATGCTGCTGAGGATGTACCGATGCCCCGCGACCGCACCCGCCGCTTTCTGGCTGGCCGCCAGTTTCCTGGCCGCCTCTTCGCCGGAAGCGCTCTGGCGAGCCTGGCCCTGGCGGGCTGCGCGGGCTCGACCCGGCCGGAGCTGCCATCAGCCTCGTTCGTGGCGATGCAGGAAGGGCCGGGCGAGGAATACGTTATCGGTCCCCTCGACGAAATCACCGTGTTTGTCTGGCGCAATCCCGAACTGGGCGCGAGCGTGCAGGTGCGTCCCGACGGCCGCATCACCACGCCGCTGATCACCGACATGCCGGCCGTGGGCAAGACCCCCTCGATGCTGGCCGAGGACATCAAGCTTCAGCTCTCGCAATATATCCAGGACCCGCTGGTCTCGGTGATCGTCAACAAGTTTGCCGGCACC
>JBAYPJ010000094.1:0-11644 GCA_041677785.1 Novosphingobium sp.
ATCCGGGGGCGATGCTGGCGCGGCGCCCCGATGTCCGCGCCGCGGAACGCCAGTTCGCGGCGGCCAGCGCCCAGATCGGCGTCGAGCAGGCCAGACGTTTCCCGCAAGTGTCGCTGCTGGGACTCGTCGGGCTTGGCGGCACCAGCGCCGGCGATCTGTTCGACAGCTCGCAGGTGCTGAGCGCGGTGCTGCCGCGGCTCAGTTGGAATTTCCTCGACTTCGGACGCGGCCGCGCGGCGGTCCGGAGTGCGGAAGCGGGCCGCGACGTCGCGCTTGCCGAATACGATGCGGCCGTGCTCGCCGCACTGCAGGATGCGGAAGCTTCACTGGCACGGTTCGGTGCCGCTCGCACGGCGTTCGCGCAATCTGTCGATGCCGTGCGGAACGCCGCGACCATCGCCGGCCTGCAAGGCCAGCGCGCCGATGCCGGAACGATCGCGCGCGCAGAGGCGCTGGAAGCGCGCCGCCAGGCGATCGACGCCGAGCTGGCCGAGGCGGACAGGCGCGCGGGCGTGACGCTCGCCTTCGTCGCGCTCGTCAAGTCGCTCGGGCTGGGCTGGGAAGACGCCACGCCCTGACCGGGGGACTCAACCGGACAGGGCTCAACCGGGCAGGGCCGCGAGGTATCGTCCATAGCGCGTCTTGCCGAACATCTCGGCCCGCGCGCGCAGCGCCGCGTCGTCGATCCAGCCAAAGCTCCAGGCGATCTCCTCGAGGCAGGCGATCTGCGTACCCTGGCGATGCTGGATGGTGCGGACGAATTCGCTCGCTTCCAGCAGGCTGTCGTGCGTGCCGGTGTCGAGCCAGGCATAGCCACGGCCCATGCGCTCTACGTGCAGCGTGCCGGCGTCCATGTAGAGCCGATTGAGATCGGTGATCTCCAGCTCGCCGCGGGGCGAGGGACGGACCTGATGGGCCAGCTCGCAAACGCGGCTGTCATAGAAATAGAGGCCGGTGACGGCCCAGTTGGAACGCGGCTCCGCCGGCTTCTCCTCGATCGACAGCGCCCTGCCCTCGCCGTCCAGCTCGACCACGCCATAGGCGCGGGCATCCTCGACATGATAGCCGAAGACGGTCGCCGCGCCGCCGTATTCCGCGCGATGTCGCGCGGAGAGCAGCAGGTGCTGCAGATTGGCGCCATAGAAGATGTTATCGCCCAGCACGAGCGCCCCCGGCCCGCCGGCCAGGAACTTCTCGCCGATGAGGAAAGCCTGCGCCAGGCCCTCGGGCTTTTCCTGGACGGCGTAGTCGATCGCGAGGCCGAAGGCGCTGCCGTCGCCGAACAGGCGGCGATAATTGTCGATGTATTCGGGGCTCGAGATGATCAGGATCTCGCGCAGCTCGGCCAGCATCAGCACCGAGAGCGGATAGTAGATCATGGGCTTGTCGTAGATCGGCAGAAGCTGCTTGTTGATCGCCAGCGTCGCCGGATGGAGCCTGGTGCCGGCACCGCCGGCCAGGATGATCCCTTTCATGCGCTAAATCTCTCTTTCCTGGGCAATGAGCGCGTCGACCGCGGCGTCCGCCGCCGCTTGCCAGTCACGCAGCACGATGCCGAAATCGGCCCGCAGCCGGTCGGTCGCCAGCCGCGAGTTGGCGGGACGAGGCGCTTTCGTCGGATACTCCGCTGTGGTCAGCCGGTTCACCGTCGGCATCGGCCTGCCGTGCATGGCGGCGCGGGCGAAGACGTGCGCGGCAAGCCCGTGCCAGCTCGTCTCGCCGCCGTTGACCGCGTGCCAGATGCCGCTCGAAACCTCTCCCGCTGCGAGCGCCGGCACGATTCGCGCCGTCGCTCGCGCCAGGTCGCCCGCGTGGGTCGGGCAGCCGAGCTGGTCGGCGACGACGCCCAGCGTGTCGCGCTCACGGCCGAGACGGAGCATGGTCCGCACGAAATTGGTGCCGCCGGCGCTGAACACCCAGGCGGTGCGTACAATCGCATAGCGTGCGCCCGATGCGATCACCGCCCGCTCGCCGGCAAGCTTGGTCCAGCCATAGGCGCTGCGCGGGCCGGTCGGATCGTCCTCGCGGTAGAAGCCGGGGCGATCCCCGGCAAAGACGTAGTCGGTGGAGATTTGCACGATCGGGATGCCGGCATCGCGCGCGGCGCGGGCAAGCAGGGCGGGCGCGGCACCGTTGACCTGCAGGGCCAGCGCTTCCTCGTCCTCGGCCCGGTCGACCTGGGTATAGGCCCCGCAGTTGACGATGGCGGTGACGCCTTCCGCCGCGAGCAGCGGCGCGACGTCGAGCGCCGGAGCGGCAAGGTCGAGCCGATCGCGACCGGGAGCGATCACGCGCACGCCGGGCGGCGGATCGGCCGCCAGCGCGCCGCCGACCTGGCCCGACCCGCCGGTGACCAGCCAGACGTGACGGCCGGCTTCAGCCAATGCTCAGTCCCAGCCGCTCGCCGCGGTAGCTGCCCGACTGGATGGCCTGCCACCAGTCGCGGTTGTCGAGATACCAGCGCACGGTCGCCTCCATGCCGCTGGCGAAACTTTCCCGCGGCTCCCAGCCCAGTTCGTCGCGAATCCTGGAGGGGTCGATCGCATAGCGGAAATCGTGGCCCGGCCGGTCGGCGACGAAGGATATCTGCTCGCGGCGGCTGCAACCATCCGGGTGCGGAGCGTGGCGGTCGAGCAGGTCGCAGATCGTTTCGACGACGTGCAGGTTGGTCTTCTCGGCATTGCCGCCGATCAGGTAGGTCTCCCCCGGCGCCCCGCGCGCGACCACCAGCGCCAGTGCGCGGGCGTGATCCTCGACATGCAGCCAGTCGCGCACGTTCGAACCATCGCCGTAGACGGGCAGAGTCTCGCCCGCCAGGCCCCTGAGGATCATCAGCGGAATCAGCTTCTCGGGGAAGTGATAGGGGCCGTAGTTGTTCGAGCAGTTGGTGACGAGCACCGGCAACCCATAGGTGTGGTGCCAGGCGCGGACGAGATGGTCCGAGCCGGCCTTGCTCGCCGAATAGGGCGAGCGTGGGTCATAGGCGGTGTCGTGGGTGAAGCTGCCCTCGTCGCCCAGCGCGCCGAAGACCTCGTCGGTCGAGATATGGTGGAAGCGGAACGCGGCCTGCCGCGCCTCGCCCAGCCCCCGCCAATAGGCGGTAGCGGCTTCCAGCAGTCGGAAGGTGCCGACGATGTTCGTCTCGATGAAGGCCGCGGGCCCGTCAATCGAACGATCGACATGGCTCTCGGCGGCGAGATGCATGATGGCGTCGGGGCGGAAATCGGCGATGGCCCCCGCCATCGCCGCGCCGTCGCAGATGTCGGCCTTGAGGAAGCGGAAGCCCGGTGCCTGCGCCACAGGCGCCAGCGAGGCGAGGTTGCCGGCGTAAGTCAGCTTGTCGACGACCAGCACTTCGGCACCGAGATCACCGATGAGGTGGCGCGTCACCGCCGAGCCGATGAAACCCGCCCCGCCGGTGACGAGAATGCGCCGCACCGTCATGCCGAAATCTCCTCGAGCACGCCCAGCGGCTCGCCATCGTAGGGAAACTGTGCCGCCAGACCGGCGAACGGGGGCGCGGCGGCGTCCCTGTCCGAGAGCGTCGGCTCGATGCCGTCCAGCGGCCAGGCGATGCCGATGTCGGGATCGTCCCACCGCACCACGCCCTCGGACTCGGGCGCGTAGTAGTCGCTGGCCTTGTACTGCACCTGCACATTCTCGGTCAGCGTGACGAAGCCGTGGGCGAAACCGACCGGCACGTAGAACTGCTCGCCGCCCTCAGCGCTGAGCCGCGCGCCGACCCAGCGCCCCCTGGTGGGGGAGCCGTCGCGGATGTCCACCGCGACGTCCCAGATCGCGCCCGCGGTGCAACGCACCAGCTTGGCCTGGGCATGCGGCGCGGTTTGGAAATGCAGCCCCCGCAGCGTGCCTTTGCGCGCCGAGAAGCTGTGGTTGTCCTGGACGAACCGGTCGCGGATGCCGGCGTCGGCGAAGCGCACGGCGTTGTAGCTTTCCGAGAACCAGCCCCGCCCGTCACCGAAGCGGCGAACGCGGACCAACTTGGGCACCATCAGATCACTCCAGACTTAGCCGGTCCCAAGGCCGGCGCACTGACAGCCCGCGCGAGGAAGTCGGCTCGGCCGACCGCATAGGCGGCCGGCCATAGCATCGCGGCACATGCTATGGCAAAGCCTTGTAAAAATTCCGCAAACGCCTGTGAGGCAAAGTATCCGGCCGGCGGAAAAAATCTTTGGCCAAAATCGGTTGTTACGTCATGGAAGCTTCGCACGCAGGTTGCACCACTGCAAACGCCAGGGGAACGATGCAGCATCGCAAGTATATCATCTATGCAAACCCGTTCGATTCGTCGATCGGGGGTGTCGTGGCGCTGTATGCGCTGTGCAAGCGCCTTTCGGATCTCGGCGAAGAAGCGGTCATATGGCCATCGAAAAAACCTGCATCGCCCTTTCCATGGCGATCTTCTATCTGGGATTACCTTCGCTACGCCAAATACTATCGCAAGTTCGTACGCGGCATGCGGCAGATCGGCTGCCGAACCGCACGCTGGAGCGATTTACGCACAGGGATCGTCGTATACCCCGAAATCATTGCGGGAAATCCGCTCGGCTCGAGCCGGATTGCCCGGTGGTTCCTGCACCGGCCCGGCTATCATCGGGGCACGATCGACTATGGGCCCGGCGAAATATATTTCTTCTACCAGGATGCCTTCAACGACAATCGTATAAACCCGGATCCGTCCAACCGGCTGACCGTCACCTATCTCAATCCCGCTTACAAAGACCGCGATGCGGGACCGAGATCCGGCACATGCGTTCTTCTGCGCAAGGGCGCGGCGCGCGCGCCGAAGATCGACGAGACGGAATGCCCCATCGTCGACGGCCTGTCGCACGAGCAGATGGCAGAGGTCTTCAACAGGTGCGAATACCTCATATCCTACGATCCATACACGATGTATTCGGTTTTCGCGGCCATCTGTGGCTGTGTGCCCGTGATCATTCCGGAGGAAGGCGTCTCGCGCGATGAGTGGTTTCCCAATCCGGAGGATCGCCTCGGCCTGGCCTACGGCTGGGACGAGGTTCCGCACGCACGAGCGACACGCGCCGCACTTCTGGAGCGACTGGCGGCAAGATCGGCAGACGAGGACGAGATGATAGCTAGATTTATCGAAAAGACCCAGCGCGCCTTCCCGCTCGACCCGGCGGGGCGATAGCCCATGGACAAGCCGCTTTATGTCACCCGGCCATACCTGCCGCCTCTGGCCGAGGTGCTGCCCAGCCTGGAAAGCATCTGGGAGAGGCGCGTCCTCACGAACGCGGGCCCCTATCATCAGGAGTTCGAACGGGAACTGGCGAGCTTTCTGGGCGTCCCCCACATCTCGCTGGTGACCAACGGCACCGTCGCGCTGTCGCTGGCGCTGGAAGCGCTCGACATCCAGGGCGAAGTCATCACCACGCCGTTCTCATTCGTCGCGACATCGCACGCGCTGATGATGCGAGGCGTCGAACCGGTGTTCGCCGACCTCGCCTATGGCAGCGTCAATATCGATCCCGTCCAGGTCGAGAAGGCGATCACCGACCGGACGACCGCGATCATGCCCGTCCATTGCTATGGCATACCTTGCGACGTGAACGGGCTGGAGACGGTCGCCCGCAACCATCATCTCCACCTGATCTACGATGCGGCGCATGCCTTCGGCGTCGGCGGGCGCGACGACATTCTCAACCGCGGCGACATGTCCACGCTGAGCTTCCACGCGACTAAGGCCTTCAACACCTTCGAAGGCGGCGCGATCATCAGCAGCAACGCCGAACGAAAAGGCGCGATCGACCGGCTCCGCAATTTTGGTTTCCGCGACGAGCTGTGCGTCGATGCGCTGGGCGCGAACGGCAAGATGAGCGAGTTTTCCGCGGCGCTCGGCCTGGTTCAATTGACCCATTTCGAGGATATCCGGCGGCGCCGGCAGGAGATAGACGCGCGGTACAGAAGCGCCTTTGCCGACGTCGCGGGGCTGACCTGCCTGTCATACGACGGCATCGACCGCCCCAATTATTCCTATTTCCCGGTGTTTATCGGCCCCGAATTCCGCGTGACGCGGGACGCACTGTATGACGAGCTGAAGTCGCGAAATATTCATGGCCGGCGGTACTTCTATCCGCTGATATCCAATTTCGCCATGTACCGAGGACTGCCGAGTTCACGCCCGATCAACCTGCCCAACGCCACACGAATGGCCAACGAAGTGCTCTGCCTGCCAATGTATCCGGATCTTGATGCGGCCGATCAGGACAGGATCATCGGCATAGTCCGGGGTGATTGAAGATGCCCCCGTTCCCAGCGAGCGAGCTTCATAAGCTCGGCCTGGCGGCTCATGGTCCATCGGTCCTGATCTCGGACAAGGCGTCGTTCTACAATCCGGGACGGATATCGATCGGAACCCGCGTCAGGATCGACGACTTCTGCATCCTCTCGGCCGGTGCCGGGGGCATCCGGCTGGGGGACCACATCCATATCGCGGCCTACACTTCGATAATCGGCGCCGGCGCGGTGGAGATAGAGGACTTCGCGAACATCTCGTCACGCGTTTCGATTTATTCGAGCACCGACGACTATAGCGGCGCGACGATGACGAGCCCGATGATTCCCGAAAAGTTCAAGAATGTGGACGACCGCCCCGTGCACATCGGCAGGCACGTCATCATCGGCTGCGGCGCAGTGATCCTGCCGGGCGTGACCCTTCCCGACGGGGTCGCGATCGGTGCCATGAGCCTCGTGAAATCGCCATGCGAACCCTTCACCATCTACGCAGGCGTGCCCGCCAGGCCGATAGGGCAGCGCTCACGCGATCTCCTGCGCCTGGAGGCGGAATTCCGCAGAGACATCGGCGGTGAGTAGCCCGATGTTGCGCGCGGGGATCTGGAGTTCCGCGGAGTCGCTGTTCCGTTTCGGACTGCAGTTCGCCGTCTCGATCATACTTGCCCGTATCCTGCCGCCTGAGGATTTCGGGATATACGCGCTGACCTTTATCTTCCTGTCTCTGTCCAATATCCTGATCGACGGCGGGTTTTCGCGCGCTCTGATCCAGAAGCAGGATATCGATCAGGGGATCGAGACCGCTGTTTTTCTCTACAATATCCTTGCCGCGGGCATCCTCTCACTAGGCATAGCGGCAATCGCGCCCCTTATCGCAGCCGAATACGGGTTCCCCATCCTGCGGGATCTGCTGTTCGCCTGCGCCGCGCTGATCTTCATCGGCTCTCTGGGCGCGGTTCCCTCCGCATTGATGAACCGGCGGCTGGAATTTGCGAAGATCTCGCGGATCATGATCGTTTCGTCACTGCTGGGCAGCGCCGCCGGGGTTTCCGCGGCGGTGCTGGGCGCCGGAATCTGGACGTTCATCATCCAGTCGGGCGTGTCGGCAGTCTACGCGTTGGTCGCGACCTGGGCGAGCACGGACTGGAGGCCGCGGGGGCCGTGGAGCCTGCGCCCGGCGCGCAGCCTCACCGGCTTCAGCACCTCGCTGTTGGCGTCGAGCCTGCTGGAGGCCGCCTATTCCAACGGCTATCCGATAATCCTGGCGAAAGCCTATGGCGTTCTCGATGTCGCCTATTTCAATCGCGGGCAGAACGTGCAGGCGAATCCGGCCTCGGTCATCAGCACCACGATCCAGAGACTGCTCTTCCCATCGCTCGCAAGCTGCATCGCGGATACGCCGAAGGTCAAGGCGATGACGAAGCGGGCCGTTTGCACGGCCGCGGCGATAAACACGCCGCTGATGATGTTCCTGTCGATCTTTTCCGACCTGATCATAGGCACGATCTATGGCCAGAAGTGGCTTCCCGCCAGTTCGATCCTGACCATACTCGCGATCAGCGGCGTGGTTTTCCCGCTGCAGGTCATCAATCTGCAGGTTCTTCTGGCTCACGGCCGGGCCGGCATGTTCCTGCGCATAGAGATCACAAAGAAGATCATCGGCATCGCGTTCGTGATCGCCGGGTGTTTTTTCGGGGCCAACGGCATCGCAGTGGGCCAGGCGGCGTTCCTGTTCGTGGCCCTGGTACTGAATGCCTGGCCAACCAAATCCCTGATAAATTACCCTCTTTTCGAGCAGTTGAGGGATGGAATCCCCTCGTTCGTCATCAGTTGCCTGGTCATGGGCTGCCTGTGGCTGGGCGCATCGAATCTCGTCATGCCCGACGGCATGAAGCTGCTTTCCCTGCTGTTCCTGGGCGGAATCGCCTATTTGATCATAGCGCTGATATTCGGGATCGGCCCGTTCCGCGAACTGCTGGCGATGATGAATTTCCGCAAAGCGCAGGCCGGCTGAACGGCCGACGCCGGCCGCTCGCCGCGCTCCTTTCCCGGTAATTCGCCTATCTCGGTTGCTCCCTGCCGAAGCCGCCGACGCCCCAGACGGCGTCGCGTAGCACCGAACGCGGATCGAAGCCCCAGGGGTTGCCGCAATAGTCGCCCTTGAACACCGATCGGGCCAGCGCAGTCCCCCGGCTCGGCAGCGATGCTCCGGCGAAGATGCGCGAACGGCGCTCCAGCCGGTCGGCATGGTCGCCGTAGGCTTTGGCCAGCCGCTCGATCCGGGGATGGCATTCCGCCGGCACGCGGGACAGCATCGCCCGCAGGACGGTGACGCGCGACCGCGCACCTGCCGCGCCCAGGACGTCCGACGAGGGGTGATGGCGTAACCGTTGCCGCACGCGGTCCATCCAGCCGAGCGGGCGATCCGCGCCATAGGCGTTGGCGCCGTGCTGGCGATACATCAGCAGGTCCTCGTCAACGAAGCGGATGCGACCGGCGGCAAGGGCGAGGAAGAAATACCAGCGGTCATGGCCCAGGCGCCCGCTGTCGAAGTGCTCGCAGGCCAGGGGCCAGAGATCGTCGAACGCCAGCAGTTCACGCCGGAAACCCTGGACCAGCCCGCGCGCGAAGTGCCACGGCGGCGGAATGTCGCTGTCGAGGATGGCATTCTGTTCGGCGGGATCGAACATGATGGACAGGTCGCGCTCCTGCGCGTCAACGATGGTGGCGTTGTGATAGGCAAGCGACAGGTCCGGATCGGCGGCGAACGCCCCCGCCATGATCGCGACCTTCTGTGGCCGCCAGACATCATCCTGATCGCAGAACAGGATTACATCGGACGCGCACAGTCCCGCCGCCTTGAGGAAGTTGGCACGATAGTTGAGCGTGCGCTCATTGACGACAACGCGCACGGGGAACGGCGCGGATCGGCCGAATTCCTCCAGCATCTCGACCGTCCGATCGGTCGAGCAATCATCGGTCACGACCAGTTCGTCGGGCGGCTGCGTCTGCCACGCGAGAGATTCAAGCTGTCGGGCAAGGAAGCGCTCGCCATTGTACGTCGCGAGCGCGATTGACACGCTGACCATGATCTAATCCTATCGCCTGCTCCGACGTGGGCCGCAAGCATTTAACAGTTTGCGAATGTTTCACATTCATAATGGCGCAGGCGGCGGAATGGCGGTTGGCGGTGGCCGGTTCCGCCAGTCCGGCGACGTGGGCATCATGTCGATTTTTCTTGCGGGTGCTACCGGTTGTAACTCTGCATCGTTATCGAGGGGTGCATGTCACTGGTTCATTTCAATTCGCTCTGGGTAGGGCCCCGTCTGGATTATCTGGAACGCCTCTGCCTGGCTTCGGCAGCCGCCGCCGGTCATCCGTTCACCTTGTGGAGCTATGACCCGGACAAACTGGAAGGCGTACCGCCGGGAACCGATCTGCGCGACGCGGCCGAGGTCATGCCGCGCGAACGGCTGCTGCGCTATCGCGACAGCGGGTCGGTCGCGCTGGGCGCCAACCTGTGGCGGATCGAGCTGCTGGCCAAGGGACTCGGCTGCTGGGTCGACATGGATTTCATCTTCCTCAAGCCCTTCGATTTCGGCGATTACATCTTCGGCTGGGAATACGAGAACTGGATCAACAACGCGGTGCTCTACGCGCCGAAGGATTCGCCCATGGTGGCCGATCTGCAGGCGATCCCCCAGCCTAACCGGCGCCCCCCCTGGTACGGCCCGCGCCGGACGCTGCACTTCTACTGGCGCCGCTTTCGCGAAGGCCGGATCGAGCTTGAGGACTATCCGTGGGGTACGTTCAGTTCAGGTCTGGTCACGCACGTGGTCAAGACCAACAAGCTGCAGGGCAAGGCGCAGCCGCCGGAAGTCTTCTATCCCGTGCGGTGGAAGGATGCGCGCGCGCTCTACGAGCCGGCGGCGCTCGTCGAGGGGATGGTCAGGCCGGAAACATGCGCGGTCCACATGTGGAATTCGCGCTTGCAGGGATTGAAGGAGAAACCTCCGGCGCCGGGTTCCTACGTCGATCTCGCCTGTCGCCGTTTCGACGTCGATCCCACGACATAGACAGCGTCACCGCAATGGGGAGCGCATCGGGGAATGCACCGTATCGGATCCTTCGAGCGGCCGTGGATTACGCAGGCCGCCAGATGGCTTTCCATCGGAAATCCCCTTATGTCGCAAAGTACCGCCCAGGCGGCTCGCAATAGGGGGAGGGGCGATTGGAAACAGTCTGGGATTGGGTAACCGTGCTCGGGTTCGCTGGATTGGTCACGCTGTTGCTCCAGCGTTCGGCCGAGGCGGAACCGCGCGACGAACTGTGGCAATATGCACCGCCGGCGGTCGGCTTCGCGGTGGCAAACTACCTGGGCAACGAAGGCCAGCCGTGGATCGCCGGCGCGTTGCTGGTCGCCGTCGTCATCTACATCTTCAAGGTCCTGAAGGTTTCGCTACCGCGCCGCTAGGCGGCGGACGGTCGCTTTCCGCTTTCCTACACCAAATCCACTGCATATATGGCGTTCCCTCTTTGTTCATATGGAGGGATTTGCCATGGTTACTGACCGTTTCGCCGGCTACGGCGATTCTCCGGGCTCCCCGGCGACTGAGGCCTTTCCGATAACGCCATCCGATTCGGCCGAGCTGCCGGCCGTGACCAGGGCGATCTACGTCGGATCGGCCGGCCACGTCACCCTGCGGCCGCTGCGCGGCGGCGGCGATGTCGTCTATCGCAACGTGCCGACCGGCTGCTACCTGACCATTCGCGCCAGTCACGTCCGCGCGACCGGAACCACCGCCGGCGACCTGGTCGGCGAAGCCTGATGGACACGTCCCGCCGACAACGGCAACAACGGCGACGCACCGGAGGCCCCGCGCTCAACGCGCTGACGCTCGCCACGCCCAGCATCGCCGAAAACACCGCAGCAGGGGTTGTGATCAGCGGCATCATCGCGCGGACGGAGGGAAGCGCGCTTTCGTTGCTCGACGACGCCGGGGGACGTTTCGCGCTATCCGGCGCGAGCCTGGTCGCCGGTACGGTTGCCACCCATCACGAAAGCGCGCCAAGCCACACCATCACCATCCGCGAAACGCTGGCCGGCGCGGCGAACAGTCCGCGCGACAGCATGGTAACGCTGACGGTGATCGGCGTGCCCAACGCGCCGGCGCTATCGGGCCACCTGGCGATGGGCGATAGCTGGACCTGGGAGACGGGCGGCTATGCCGACCTGTGGGCGGCCGCCCATCCGTCGATCGCCTTCAGCAAGATCGCCGCGCCGGGCTGGAAGGTGGCGGACCTGCAGGCCAGGGTCGCCGATGCGGCGGCGCTGGCGCCCCGGTCGATCTCGGTCCTGATCGGGCTCAAC
>JBAYPJ010000095.1:0-11625 GCA_041677785.1 Novosphingobium sp.
CGCGCCGCGTTTCGCAGAAGTCGATATCGAAGTCGGGCATGGAAACGCGTTCCGGGTTGAGGAAGCGTTCGAACAGCAGGCCCAGCCGGATCGGATCGAGATCGGTGATCGTCAGCGCCCAGGCGACCAGCGAGCCCGCGCCCGAACCGCGCCCCGGCCCCACCGGAATGTCGTGCTCCTTGGCCCACTTGATGAAGTCGGCAACGATCAGGAAATAGCCGCCGAAGCCCATCTTGTTGATGATGCCGATCTCAAATTCCAGGCGGTCGGAATACTCCTGGAGTTCATCCCCCACCCCGCTCAGCCTGAGCCTGTCGAAGGCCGCGCGCCTCGCCTCGCTCTCGCTCTGCAAGGCTTCCACAAGCTCAGCCTGAGCGGCGTTGGGGTAATAAGCCATGAGACGGGCAGCAAGGCCGGCGCGCGCGTCCTCGGCCATCATCCGCGCCTCGCCTTCCTTGTCACCGGCTAGGCTGGGGAGGATCGGCTTGCGCTTGGGCGGTGCGAAGGCGCAGCGCTGCGCGACGACCAGCGTGTTGGCGGTCGCCTCGGGCAGGTCCGAGAAGGCCTCGGCCATGACGTCGGCCGGCTTGACCCAGGATTCGGCGCTGGAACGCGGGCGCTCGGCGGCGTCGATGTGGGTGGAATGGGCGATGCACAGCATCGCGTCGTGCGCGGCATGAAAGCCCGGCTCGGCGAACTGCGCCGGGTTGCTGGCGACCAGCGGCAGGTCGCGCGCATAGGCCAGATCGATCAGCGCCTCCTCGGACGCCTCCTCCACCGTGTCCCCCCGCCGGGCGATCTCGATGTAGAGCCGGTCCGGGAACAGCGCCTGCAGCCGGTCGCAATAGGCCTCGGCCGCATCCGCCTTGCCATCGGCATAGAGCCGCGCCAGGGCGCCCTCGCCCGCACCGGTCAGCGCGATCAGCCCGTCACCATGGCCTTCGAGGTCCGCCAGCGCAACGTGCGGCTCCAGCTCCAGCGGCCGCTCGAGATGCGCGCGGCTGACGAGATGGCACAGGTTGTTCCACCCCGCCTCGTTCTGGGCATAGAGCGCCAGCCAGTCGATCGGCCCACCGGGCGCACGCGCGACCGCGAGAAACGTGCCGATGATCGGCTGCACGCCCGCATCCCTGCACGCCGATGCAAACGCCGTCGAGGCATAGAGCCCGTTGCGGTCGGCGATGGCGATCGCGGGATAGCCGCGCTGGCTGGCCAGCTTGGCGATCGCCTTGGGCTCGATCGCGCCATCGAGCATCGTATAGCAGGAGAACACCCGCAAGGGCACGAACGGAGCGTAGGCCATGCCCCAGATTAGGGAGGAGACCCCCGCGCGATCAAGGATTCAGCCGCAACTCCTTGGGGAAAGTGTATGTGCGTGCTTGCAAAATTGAACAATTGTGCTCCTATCCGGTTCCCGGTGGCAGAGCAGGAAGCAGATATGGTCGACTTGTCCGGCGTGGATCGTGCGCCATCCATCGTCGATCGTGCCAGGGCGATCATCCTGACGCCCAGGGACGAATGGCCAAGGATCGCGGCCGAAACGACGCCGCAGGGCGATATCCTGCGCGCCTACGTCCTGCCGCTGGCGGCGATCGGGCCGGTCGCCGCGCTCATCGGCTGGCAGGTCTTCGGCTACGGCGTCCTCGGCTTCTCGTGGAAGCCGGGCATCGTCTGGTCGCTGAGCACGGCGATCGTCAGCTTCGTAATGGCGACCGTCAGCGTCTTCGTGCTGGCCTTCATCGCCAACCTGCTGGCGCCCAAGTTCGATGGGCAGAGCGACAAGGGCCAGGCCTTCAAGCTGGTCGCCTACAGCTACACGGCAAGCTGGCTGGCGGGCATCTTCGGGCTGATCCCCTCGCTGGCCTTCTTTTCGCTGCTCGGCCTCTACAGCTTCTACCTGCTCTACACCGGCGCGACGCCGCTGATGAAAGTGCCGCAGGACAAGGCCATGAGCTATACCGTGGTGACGATCCTCTGCGCGATCGTGCTGGCGATCGTCGTCGCGCCGATCACCGCCGCGATCACCGGACTCTGGGCCGCGGGGCCGATGAGCGCAGTGAACAACGAGATCTCGGGCAAGCTCACCGTCCCCGGCGGCGGCTCGGTGGATCTCGACCGGATCCAGCAGGCGACCAAGCAGATGGAAGCGGCCGCCAGCGGCAAGTCGCCGCCGGTTGCGCCCGACCGCATGAAGGCGCTGCTGCCGGCGGCGATCGGCGACTACCAGCGCACCGCCACCGAAGCGGTCGCTGCCGGCCCGATGGGCAGCACCACGCAGGGGACCTACACTAGGGGCGACAAGAGCTTCACCCTGCGGATCGCCGACATGTCGGCGCTCGGGGCGCTTTCGGGCCTCGGCGCGGCGCTGGGGGTCGAACAGAGCAAGGAGGACGCCAACTCCTACGAGCGGACGACCACGGTGGGCGGCCAGCTCCAGACCGAATCGTGGGACAAGACGAGCAACACCGGCAAGTTCGGCGTGACGGTGAACAACCGCTTCCTGATCGAGGCCGAAGGTTCGGCCGCGAGCGTCAACGAACTCAAGCAGGCCGTAGGCGCGATCGACCCGGAAGACCTGGCGGATCTGCTGGGGTAAACCGTTTCATGAATCGTCGACGCGACGTTCAGCCAGGCCGCCAGCACCCGCTTTCGCCGGGACGACGTTACAGACGTTACAGCAGCACCTCTATGTCCCGCTCCAGCGCCTCGGGCTTCGCTGTGGGCGGATAGCGGCGGACGACGCTGCCGTCGCGGCCAACGAGGAACTTGGTGAAGTTCCACTTGATCGCCTTGGTGCCCAGGACGCCCGGCGCCTGCCGCTTCAGCCAGTCGTAGAGCGGCGGCGCGTCCGCTCCGTTGACATCCACCTTGGCCATCAGCGGAAAACTGACGCCGAAGTTGGCGTCGCAGAAACCGGCGATCTCGTCGGCCGAACCGGGTTCCTGGTGGCCGAACTGGTTGCAGGGAAACCCGATCACCTCGAAGCCCCGGTCACGGTACTTGCGCCACAAGGCCTCAAGCCCGGCGTATTGCGGCGTGAAGCCGCACTTGCTGGCGGTATTGACGATCAGCAGAACCTTGCCCGCACGGTCGGCCAGGCTCTGGCGCTCGCCGTTGGGCAGGGTGGCGTCGAAATCGGCGATCGTGCGCGGAACGTTCATCCGGCGGGGAAGTCGGCGCGCCGCGACAGCGCCAGAATCTCCCCGATACCGAGGCGATGGTCGCCGGCCTTCTCGATCACGTAGTGCGAGCGCTCCGCTTCCGGCAGCCTGACGACGTAATGGATCAGTTCGGCAAGCTTACCCTGCCGCACCGCCTTGAGGTCCGACAGCACGCCGCCGCCATCGTTGCTGCGGTGGAGCGATGCGTGATCGTCCCAACCCGGCCGCGAACCTCCGTCCGGTTCCGCCTTGAACGTGCTGGGATTGCTCATCAGCGACTCCTTTCCAACCATGCGTCCTGCATGGACGAGTTTGTCACTATCAAACACTTTTTCAATGCAGAGGTTGCGTCCGGTCGGGCCGGGGCCGCAGCTATTCGAGCTTGCCATCGTGCAGACGCACCACACGGTCCATCGCCAGCGCGAGCCGCTCGTTATGCGTGGCGACGAGCGCGGCGCTGCCTTCGCCGCGCACCAGTTTGAGGAACTCGGCAAAGACCTTGTCGGCGGTCGCCTCGTCGAGATTGCCGGTGGGCTCGTCGGCAAGCACGAGGCCCGGCTTGTTGGCCAGCGCGCGCGCCACCGCGACGCGCTGCTGCTCGCCGCCCGAAAGCTGGCTGGGACGGTGATCGAGTCGCGCGCCGAGGCCGAGCGCGGTCAGCAGCTCGGTCGCGCGCGCGCGCGCCTCGTCCCGGCCGCAGCCAGCCACGAGCTGCGGCAAGATCACATTCTCGATCGCGGTAAAATCGGGCAGCAGGTGGTGGAACTGATAGACGAAGCCCAGATGATCGCGGCGCAGCGTCGTGCGGGCATCGCCATTGAGCGTGCTCGCGTCGATCCCGGCGATCTCGATCCGTCCCTGGAAACCGCCTTCCAGCAGGCCGATCGCCTGCAGCATCGTCGACTTGCCCGAGCCCGAAGGCCCCAGCAGCGCTACGATCTCGCCGGGCCGGACCTCCAGGTCCACGCCGCGCAGCACGTCGATCGTGACGCCGCCCTGCTCGAAGCTGCGCTTGAGTCCGGAGACCCGGACGACGGGGTGCGCGGGCACATCACTCATAGCGCAGCACCTGCACCGGATCGGTGCTCGCCGCCCGCAGCGCCGGATAGAGCGTGGCGAGGAAGCTGAAGACCAGCGCCATGATGCTGATTGCCACGATCTCCGCCGGGTCGCTGCGGCTGGGCAGCTCGGTAAGGAAGCGGATCGACGGGTCCCACAGGTTCTGCCCCGTGAGGACCTGGACCAGGTTGACGATAGGCTGGCGGAAATAGAGGAATACGAAGCCCAGGATCAGCCCCGCGACCGTCCCCAGCGCGCCGATGACGAACCCGGTGGTGACGAAGATCTTGAGCAGCGAGCGCCGCGTCGCGCCCATCGTGCGCAGGATGGCGATGTCGCGCGTCTTGGCCCGTACCAGCATGATCAGCGAGGACAGGATATTGAACACCGCCACCAGGACGATGATCGACAGCACGACGAACATGGCGACGCGCTCCACCGCCAGCGCCTCGAACAGCGAGGCGTTGATCGTCTTCCAGTCGGTTACCACCGCCTGGCCGGCAAGCCGCTCCGCCAGCGGCCGCAGCAACTCGGACACGCGGTCGGGGTCGTTCGTCGTCACCTCGATCATGCCGACCGAATCGCCGGTCAGCAGCAGCGTCTGCGCGTCCGGGATCGGCATGACAACGAAGGCTTGGTCGTAATCGTAGACGCCGATCTCGAAGATCACCGAGACATGGTAGGCGATCTCGCGCGGGACCGTGCCGAACGGAGTCGCCCGCCCCTGCGGGTTGATGATGGTGATGGTATCGCCGACCTGCGCGCCCAGGTTTTCGGCCAGCCGCGCGCCGATCGCTATATTGCTGGCGCCGGGCCGCAGGTCGCTGAGCCTTCCCTGCTTCACGTTGGGCTGGAGCCGGCGAATATCCTCGGGCGTATTGCCGCGCACCAGGATCGCCTCGACCCGCCCGTTGAAGCTCGTCAGCAGCGGCTGCTCGATCAGCGGCGAGGCGCGCGTCACGCCGGGGGTCGCCTTCACGTCCTTCAGTATCTGCTGCCAGTTCTCCAGCCGCCCGCCGTAGGCCTGGATGATGGCATGGCCGTTGAGGCCGACGATCTTGTCGAACAGTTCGGCGCGAAAGCCGTTCATCACGCTCATGACGATGACCAGCGCGGCCACGCCCAGCATCACCGCGACGAGGCTGATACCGGCGACGAGTGCGATGAAGGCCTCGCCGCGCCCGGGAAGCATGTAGCGCTTGGCGATGGTCCATTCAAAAGGGGAAAGGATCAAGCGGAAGGCCCGTGGTGATGCGCGTTATGGTTGGCGCGCGGTTTAGGATGCGGCGGCGGAACTGGCAAGCGGCGCGGGCCGGTGCACTTGTCCATCTCTGGTTTATCCTAACGTAACCACGCCGGTTCGCCTCCGCTGAAGCACGTCCGTTGGCGGCGCCTTAGAAGGCCGCTCGCTAGGCGGCGCGGCAAGGACGCCGCCGGGGCACGCGCATGATCATCGCCAGCACTGCCGTTACAGCTATCGCGCCGCCCCTGTCGCAACCGCGCCAGCAGGCCCCGAGCACGCCAATGCCGCCGCCCTCGCCTGATCGCGAGGGGACAACGCCCCTGGTTCCGCCGCAACCGAACGCCTTCGTGGAAAGCCGCCCCGCACCGGAAGCGATCGACAATCCGGTACGCGCCCTGCTGACGGGTGCGACATACGGCCTGCGCGATTCCGGACCGGGCACCACGGCGTTTCCGTCGGTCGCACCGGCGGAAGGAGCGGCGCTGTCTGTCGCGCAGCACCGGGCCCGGGAAACCTACACCATGGCGAGCGATTTCGTATCCTGATCCCGGCATTGGCCGCGCCTGGAACGCCCTCCCCTTGCTTTCGCCACCGACTCGGCCCACATGCCCGGGACGGGCCTGCTTGCCGGACGATTCTATGACCTTTGACGAACCCATCCTCGACCGCACCCCCTGGGATGTCGACGGCGATAAGCTGCGCGAGGAATGCGGCATCTTCGGCGTCATCGGCGCGAAGGACGCCGCACCGATGGCCGCGCTCGGGCTCCATGCCCTGCAGCATCGCGGGCAGGAGGCCGTCGGCATCACCAGCTTCGACGGGACCGAATTCTACTCGCGGCGCGGGATCGGCCATGTCGCGCAGGTCTTCGCCTCGGCCGAAGTGCTGGCCGAGCTGCCGGGCCAGATGGCCTCGGGCCACGTGCGCTATTCGACGACGGGTGGTTCCGGCCTGCGCAATGTCCAGCCGCTTTTCGCGGACCTCGCCTCGGGCGGTTTCGCGATCGCGCACAACGGCAACATCTCCAACGCGATGACGCTCAAGCACGAACTGGTGCAGCGCGGCGCGATTTTCCAGTCGACCTCGGATACCGAGGTGATCATCCACCTCGTCGCGACCAGCCGCTATCCCACGCTGCTCGACCGCCTCGTCGACGCGCTGCGCATGGTCGAGGGCGCCTATTCGCTAATCTGCATGACCAAGGAAGGCATGATCGCCTGCCGCGACCCGCTGGGCATCCGGCCGCTGGTCATGGGCCGGATCGCGAACGCGATCGTCTTCGCCAGCGAAACCGTGGCGCTCGACGTCGTCGGCGCGGAATTCATCCGCCAGATCGAGCCGGGCGAACTGGTCCAGGTCGACCACATGGGCACGATCTCCAGCCACCGCCCCTTCGGCAACTTTCCGCCGCGCCCGTGCATTTTCGAGCACGTCTATTTCAGCCGCCCCGATTCGCTGCTCGACGGCCAGTCGGTCTACAACGTGCGCAAGCAGATCGGCGTCGAGCTTGCCAAGGAAGCGCCGGCCGATGCGGATATCGTCATTCCGGTGCCGGACAGCGGCGTACCCGCGGCGATCGGCTATGCCCAGCAATCGGGCATCCCCTTCGAGCTTGGCATCATCCGCTCGCACTACGTCGGGCGGACTTTCATCCAGCCGTCGGACGGCGCGCGCCACGCCGACGTCAAGCGCAAGCACAACGCCAACCGCGCGCTCGTGGAAGGCAAGCGGATCGTCCTGATCGACGATTCGATCGTGCGCGGCACCACCTCGATGAAGATCGTGCAGATGATGCGCGATGCCGGCGCGGCCGAAGTGCATATGCGCATCGCCAGCCCCCCAACCGAATATAGTTGCTTCTACGGCGTCGATACTCCCGAACGCTCCAAGCTGCTTGCCGCGCAGATGGACATCCAGGCGATGAGCGAGTTCATCCATGCCGACAGCCTCGCCTTCGTCTCGATCGACGGGCTCTACCGCGCCGTCGGCGAGGCGGGGCGTACCAAGGCCTGCCCGCAGTATTGCGACGCCTGCTTCACCGGCGACTATCCGACGCGGCTGACCGACCTGGCCGAACGCGAGGCTCCCGACCTGCTGACGCTGCCGGTCAACCGCGTAGCCTGACCGGAGTTTGCACGACATGACCGACGGCCCCTTCACCGGTCAGCTCGCGCTGGTCACCGGCGCCAGCCGCGGTATCGGGGCGGCTACGGCCGAGGCACTGGCGAAAGCGGGCGCCCATGTCGTGCTGACGGCCCGCACTACCAAGGGGCTGGAGGAGGTCGAGGAGCGCATCTTCGCGGCGGGCGGCAACGCCACGATCGCGCCTGTCGACCTGTCGGAGCCCGACGGCATAGCCCGGCTGGCGACCGCCATCGGGCAGCGCTGGCAGGCGCTCGACATCCTGATGATCAACGCGGCGATTCTGCCCGAACTGACCGCCGTAACCACGATCGACCAGCGCGCATTCAACAAGGCGTTGACGGTCAACGTGCTCGCCACCCAGGCGCTGCTGGCCAATTTCGATCCCATGCTGCGGCGCAGCGCCGACCCGCGCGTGATCGGCATCACCAGTTCGGTCGGCGCCCGTCCGCGCGCCTATTGGGGCGCCTATGGTGCGAGCAAGGCCGCGTTTGACGTGCTGTTCGATTGCTATGCCCAGGAAACCCGCAACATCTCGCCGCTGCGCGTCGCCCTCGTCAACCCGGGCGCCACTCGCACCGCGATGCGCGCGAAAGCCTATCCGGGTGAGGATCCGGCTTCGGTAAAGACGCCCGAAGTCGTCGCCGGTCATATCGTTTCCCTTCTGCAACAGCCGTTTGCAAGCGGGCACCGCGAATCCGTTAACTAGCGAACTCAACCTTTCCGTAGGTCCGTCCAGCCCATCTTGCACGGATCGCGCAGACGGGACGAAACGGGTTACGGAGTACGGGATGTCCACCAGTTTTTCATCGCAAGAGCGCTATGCGCTTGCCGCGCAGGAGGATCGCTCCGCGCCGCGTACGCGCATTTCCATCCCCGCCTCGCTGCGCGCCTCGGGCACGCGCGGCTTCCAGACCGTGGTGCAGGATCTATCGCTGTCCGGCTTCTCGGCCATGGCGATCAACCGGCTCAATCCGGGCACGCTCTGCTGGCTGACGCTGCCGGGCATGGAATCGCTGGAAGCCGAGGTCATCTGGTGGAACAACAGCCTGGTCGGCTGTGCCTTCCATCAGCTCCTCAACCCCATCATCCACGATAACATCCTCGCGCAATGGCAGCGCGGATCGGGGATCTACCGCTCGATTCCCTGAACCCGGCCTAGGATTGCCTGACCAGCGTGACCTGGGCGACGTCGATGGCACCGCCCCGAAATCCCCCTTCGCAATACATCAGATAGAACCGCCACAGCCGCACGAAGCGATTGTCGAAGCCCGCGGGCAACCGCCCCTCCTCGACGGCGCGGTCGAACGCGGCACGCCAGATGCGCAGCGTCTCGGCATAGTCTAGGCCGAACCCCACGCGGTCCTGCCAGCCCAAGCCGCGCTCGGCGGCGAGCCGGCGAAATTCGCTCTCGCGGATCAGCATGCCGCCTGGAAACACGTAAGTCTGGATGAAATCAGCGCTGCGCGCGTAGAAGTCGAAAGCTTCCTCGCGCATGACGATATACTGGATCGCCGCTCGGCCGCCGGGTCTGAGGCAGCGGGCAATGGCGTCGAAGAAGTCGGGCCAGTACCGGCGCCCCACCGCCTCGACCATCTCGACACTGGCGATGGCGTCGAACTGGCCGGTGACGTCGCGATAGTCCTGCTTGCGAAAATCGATACCAGACCCCGGCGAATGGCGCCGCGCCCAGTCGAGTTGTTCATCGGAAAGGCTGATCGCCGTTACCGCGACGCCGCGTGCGGCGAAATAACGGGCAAGCGCGCCCCAGCCGCAGCCGATTTCCAGCAAGGTTCCGGCGCCTTCGAGCCGGGCGGCGATGCTGGCGATCTTGCGCTGTTGGGCGGCCTCCAGATCGTCCGCACCTGCGAACCGCGCACTGGAATACGACATCGTCGGATCGAGCCAGGCCGCGTAGAAGTCGTTGCCCAGGTCGTAATGTGCGTGGATGTTGCGCAGCGAGCCGGAACGGGTGTTGCGGCGCAAACCGTGGAGCAGCCGCGCCGCGATCCGCCAAGGCCCATGTGCCCTGCCGGTATCCCCCAGAGTCGCGGTATTGTCCGCGAATAGCGCGAAGATCGCCACGGGATCGGGGCTGTCCCACTCGCCTACCTCCCAGGCCTGGTACCAGCCGACCGATCCTCCGGTCGCGAGCCGTAGCAGGGCGCGGACACTGCGAAGGTCGACTTCGGCCAGGAAGCCCGGCGCGCGGCCGCCCAGCCGCCGAACCGAACCATCGGGCAATCGCGCGTCGATCGCGCCGCGGGCCAGTCCGGCATCGATACGATCGAGAACCCTGTGAATGCCGCCGGACCACAGGCGCGCGAGCCACTGTGGGCCGATGCCGATCGACCGGCCGGCTTCCACAAGCTTCGTCCCCCTGACAGACGCCTCTGCGCTCATGGGGCCAATATGACCGGTGTTCGCAAGGAGAGCAATCGCCCTGCTTTCATGATCCGACGATGCGCCGGGTCAGAGCTCGGGGCCGCCCTCCGTCACCGTCCAGGTCTGCCCCTTGGCGAGCAGCTTGCCGAGATCAGGGGACTTTCCGGCGTTCGCCTTGGCATCCTGGCCGAGCAGTTCGCTCTCGAACGTCGGGCGCGGATCATCGTAGAGCACGCCGAGCGCCATCGGGAACGGCCCGAACGGCATTTCGACCAGCATGTGCGCAATGGCCCGGTTGGAGACGTCGTGAACGATCACGTCCGCCGCCTGCCAGTCGCCGTCGGCAATGTCCACCACTTCGAGCTGGAGGCGCTCGATGTTGAGGCGGATGCCCTTGACACCACCGGCCTTCTCGCTGCCGAACAGCATCGGCTCCCCGTTCTTGAGCCAAAGCTGGCTGCCCTCGGCGCCTTTGGGGGCGGCGAAGTCCTCGAACCGGTCCTTGTTGTAGACGATGCAGTTCTGGAAAATCTCGACGAAGGCAGCGCCCTTGTGTGCATGCGCCGCCTTGAGCACGCCCGGCAGTTCCTTCGACACGTCGAAACCGCGTGCGACAAAGCGCGCACCCGAGCCGAGAGCGAAGGCGCATGGCTGCGCCGGCCGATCGACCGAGCCGTGCGGCGAGGACGGCGAAGATGTACCGAGCCGGCTGGTCGGTGAATACTGGCCCTTGGTCAGCCCGTAGATCTCGTTGTTGAACAACAGGATCTGGCAATCGAGATTGCGGCGCAGCACGTGCATCGTATGGTTGCCGCCAATCGACATGCCGTCGCCATCGCCGGTGACGATCCAGACGTCGAGTTCAGGATTGGCGAGCTTGACGCCCGTGGCGAAAGCCGGCGCGCGGCCGTGGATCGTGTGGAAGCCGTAGCTCTCGACATAATAGGGAAAGCGGCTCGAGCAGCCGATGCCCGATACGAACACGGTCTTGGCCGGGTCGGCGCCGATCTCGGGCAGCGTGCGCTGCACGGCCTTGAGGATCGCGTAGTCGCCGCAGCCAGGGCACCAGCGAACCTCCTGATCCGACTCCCAGTCCTTCAGGGTCGTCTGAACCGCAATCGGGGTCATGTCGTTCATTCTTCTTACTCCGTCATCCCGGAAAGCCGGGATCGCTGGCCTCCTCGATGCGGCCAGCCAAGCCGCCCGCGGTCCCGGGTCACACCCGGTCGACGTCTTCCCTGCTACGGATTTACCACCTTGATGCTGGGAAGCTGGGTGGCGTCGGCATCGACCTCGCCCCCCTCGTTGCCCGGAATGTCATCGAAATAAGCCGCGATCGCGTCCTGGATCTCCGAGATGGTGAACGGCTGGCCGCTCGTCTTGTTGAGCGGCCGGGCGTCGATCAGGAACTGGTCGCGCAGCACCGTCTTGAACTGGCCGGTATTCATCTCGGGCACAAGGACGTTTTCATAACCTCTCAGCAAATGGCCGAGATTCTCCGGCAGCGGCCAGATGTGACGGACGTGGATATGGCTGACGTCGAGGCCTTGCGCCCGCGCCCGCCGCACCGCCTGGTGGATTGGCCCGAAGGTCGAGCCCCAGCCGACGACCGCCAGCTTGCCGCCCGGCGTGCCG
>JBAYPJ010000096.1:0-11532 GCA_041677785.1 Novosphingobium sp.
ACCCCGCGCTCGACCGCGCCGACGAGGTCGTCGGGCTTGCCCACGCCCATCAGGTAGCGCGGCCGGTCGGCGGGAAGCTGGCCGGGCGCGAAGTCGAGCGTGGCGAACATCGCCTCCTGCCCCTCGCCCACCGCCAGCCCGCCGATGGCATAGCCGTCAAAGCCGATGGCGGTAAGCGCCTCTGCGCTTTCCCGGCGCAGCGCCTCGTCGAGCGCGCCCTGCTGGATGCCGAACAGCGCCGCGCCTTCCGCATGTTCGCCACCCGCGTCGAAGGCGTCGCGGCTGCGCTGCGCCCAGCGCATCGACATCGCCATCGAGCGCGCGATGGCCTCGCGGCCCTGGTCGATGCGCGGGCATTCGTCGAAGGCCATGACCACGTCCGAGCCCAGCAGCCGCTGGATCTCCATCGAGCGCTCAGGCGTGAGCAGATGCCGCGATCCGTCGAGGTGGCTGGCGAACGTCACGCCTTCCTCGGTGATCTTTCTCAGGTCGGACAGGCTCATCACCTGATAGCCGCCGCTGTCGGTAAGGATCGGGCGGGGCCAGTTCATGAACTTGTGCAGCCCGCTGAGCCGCGCCACGCGCTCCGCGCCGGGACGCAGCATCAGGTGATAGGTGTTGCCCAGGATGATGTCGGCGCCGGTGGCGCGCACGCTTTCGGGCTTCATCGCCTTGACCGTAGCGGCGGTGCCGACGGGCATGAAGGCGGGCGTGCGGATATCGCCGCGGCGCATGGCAATCGTGCCGGTGCGCGCCTTGCCTTCGGTGGCGTGGATGGTGAACTGGAAACGCGGAGCCATGGGGTGGCGCCTTAACCGGTCGGGCGGATTACCTCCACCTCAACATTGATCGGGATCAATTGCATGGTGGCGAACCCGCCGATAGGGTACGATGGGGCGAAAGAACGGGAAAGATCATGGATGTTGCCGAAAAGCAGTCACTGATACAGACCAGCCTTGCACGTACCGCCGAAGCGCTGGGGGACATCACGGGCCCGGTATATGCCCTCTATTACGAACGATGCCCGGAAGCGCAGGAACGCTTCGACCATTTCTACCCCGAAGGCCGCGAACGGCTCGAAGGCTCGATGGTGGAACAGGCGCTCTACTGCCTGATGTACTGGTTCGATTCGCCGGGCGAGATCGAAGTCGTCCTGATCAGCACCGTGCCCCATCATATCGAGACGCTCGGCGTGCCAGGTGACATGTTCGCCCGCCTGATCACCGCCGTGTGCGACACCGTGACCGCCACCATTCCCCCAGAGGAAAAGGACGAGCTTCTGGTCTGGGAGGAACTGCACGCCGACCTCATCGGTCTGTGCAACGAAAGCGCCAAACACGCCCGCTCAGTGCCCGCGCATCACTCGGCGTAGAGTTTGATCCACTTGCGTGGACGCGGCACCGGCCCACTCCCCCACCCGGCCACCCAACGATAGTACCCTATGGGTGGCCGGGTGGGGGAGTGGGCCGGTGCCGCACCCGGTTCAGCGAAACTGAATCGGCCTCTAAGGCAGCAGCAGCGACGAATCGCCATAGCTGTAGAAGCGATAGCCCTGCGCGATGGCGTGGGCATAGGCCGCCTGCATCCGCTCCAGCCCCATCAGCGCGCTGACCAGCATGAACAGCGTCGAGCGCGGCAGGTGGAAGTTGGTCATCAACCCGTCGACCGCGCGGAAGCGGTAGCCGGGGGTGATGAAGATCGCGGTGTCGCCCGCGAAAGGCCGGACCGCGCCCCTTTCGTCCGCGGCACTTTCGAGCAGGCGCAGGCTGGTCGTGCCGACCGCGATCAGGCGGCCGCCGGCGGCGCGCGCGGCGTTGAGCCGATCGGCGGTGGCGGCGTCGATGCGGCCCCATTCGGCATGCATCGCGTGCTCGGCCGTATCCTCTGCCTTCACCGGCAGGAAAGTGCCCGCGCCGACATGCAGCGTCAGCGTCTCGTGCGCGATGCCCGCCTCGGCCAGCGCCGCCATCAGGCCGGGGGTGAAATGCAGCGCGGCGGTCGGCGCGGCGACGGCACCGTCGCTGGCGGCGAACATCGTCTGGTAGTCGGCGCGATCGGCCTCGTCGGTCGCGCGCTTGCCGGCGATGTAGGGAGGCAGCGGCATCTGCCCGGCGCGCTCGAGCAGAACCTCGACCGGCTCCTCGCCCGCGAAGGCGAGCGTCCAGCTTCCGTCCGGATGCCGCGCCTCGGCGGTGGCGCCGACGCCTGCCGGAAAATCGATGCAGTCGCCCGGCCGCAGCCGCCTGGCGTTGCGGACGAAGGCCTGCCAGCGCCGCAGATCGACCCGCTTGTGCAGCGTCGCGCCGATGCGCGCCTCGCCCCGCCGTCCTTCGAGCTGGGCCGGAATCACGCGGGTGTCGTTGAACACCAGCACGTCGCCCTTGCGCAGCAGGCCCGGAAGGTCGCGGACACGGCGGTCCGCCAGCGGCGCGTCGCCGGCCGCGACCAGCATCCGCGCCGCATCGCGCGGACGCACGGGACGCAACGCGATCCGCTCGGGCGGCAGCTCGAAATCGAAGAGGTCTACACGCATGGCTTGGGGCTAGGCCGGCGCGCGTGCTTCGACAAGCTCGGCACGAGCGGCTAAGCGCTATCTCCGCTCATCCGGAGCTTGTCGAAGCACGCGCGCGACCGGATCAGTCCGACGGCGAATTGTTGAGCTGGTCCGCGGTGACTGCCGGCGCCGCCGAGGCGGCGACGGGAGCCGGCGGCGGCACATGGTCCGTCGCCATCGAGGCGCGCACGATCCGGGTCGGATGCTCCGGCGGCTCGCCGCGTTCGATCCGGTCGACCACGTCCATGCCGCCGATCACCCGGCCGAAGATCGTGTATTTGCGATCAAGCGCGAAGCGCGGGTAGAAGACGATGAAGAACTGGCTGTTGGCGCTGTCCGGGTCGTTGGTGCGCGCCATCGAGAGCGTGCCGCGCACATGGGGCAGCGTGTTGAACTCTGCCTTGAGGTCGGGAAGCTGCGAGCCGCCCTGCCCCGTCCCGGTCGGATCGCCGGTCTGCGCCATGAATCCGTCGATGACGCGGTGGAAGATGATGCCGTCGTAGAAATGCTGCGCCACCAGCGTCTTGATCCGCTCGACATGGTTCGGTGCCCAGGCCGGCATCAGCCGGATGGCAACGCGCCCGCCGTTCGACAGATCGAGATAGAGCACGTCCTGCGGATCGTGCGCGGGATCGGCATCGACGACGGTGGGATAGGTCTTGGCCGGCTCGGCCGGTTCGTCCCTGGCCAGCGCGGGCGCGGCGACCAGTGACAGGCCGAGGAACAGGGAAGCAAGCAGGCGGGATTTCATTCGGCAGCACTCTCCCCAGGGGCCGGACCGGCGGCAGCGGGCACCTCCGGACACGGATCGGCGGTTCCGATAGCGGCCCGCGACTGTCATGGCAATGAACGGAAGACGGCGCGTCCCCCGATCAGTAATCGCCACGCCGGCCGATCTGCTCGATCCGCGCCAGCACGTCGTCGCACACCGCGGCGCTGACGAATTTGGATATCTCGCCGCCGAACATGGCGATCTCCTTGACCAGCTTCGAGGCGATCGGCTGCAGGCTGACGTCGGCCATCAGGAATACCGTCTCGATATTGGCGTTGAGCTGCTGGTTCATGCCCGCCATCTGGTATTCGTACTCGAAGTCCGCCACCGCGCGCAGGCCGCGCACGATGACGTTTGCCCCCTGCTTCTCGGCGAAGCGCATCAGCAGCGCGTCGAACCCGACGACCTCGACGTTGTCGATGCCCAGCGCCGCCACCTCGCGCTCGACCATGGCGATCCGCTCGTGCGGGCTGAACATCGGGTTCTTCGATGGATTGGTGGTGACGCCGATGATCAGCCGATCGACCAGCTTGGCGCCGCGGCGGATGATGTCCGCATGGCCCAGCGTAATCGGATCGAACGTGCCCGGATAGACGCCCACGCGCTCGGCACTTCGGCCAGCCGGTCCATCAGCAGTCATCAACGGTCCCTTTCCACGATATAGCGCGCCAGCGCGCGGAGCAGATCGGCTTCAGCGCCGTGCCTGTCGAGATACGCCACCGCCTGGTCGACCAGGACGCCGGCCTGCGCCCGCGCCCGCTCGGGCCCCAGCAACGCAACGAAAGTCTGCTTGCCCGCGCCCATATCCTTGCGCAGCGCCTTGCCGGCGACGGCCTCGTCGCCTTCGTGGTCGATCAGGTCGTCCGCGATCTGGAACGCGAGGCCGATGTCGCGCGCATAGCCGCGCAGATGGCTGCGCGCTTCGGCCGGCACGTGCCCCAGGATCGCGCCCATCTCCACCGCGGCACCGAGCAGCGCCCCGGTCTTGAGCTGCTGGAGGCGCGTGACCGTCTGCAAGTCGAAGACGCGCTCTTCCGCGACCATGTCCATCATCTGGCCGCCCGCCATGCCCTGGAAGCCGCTGGCCTGGCCGAGCGCGGCGACAAGCTCGATACGGGTGAAGGGATCGCCGCTGGTGGCCGGATCGGCCAGCAGTTCGAACGCGAAGGCGTGCAGCGCGTCGCCGGCAAGCACCGCCGTCGCCTCGCCGAAGGCCTTGTGGACGGTCGGCTTGCCGTGGCGCAGGGTGTCGTCGTCCATGCAGGGAAGGTCGTCGTGGATCAGCGAGTAGACGTGGATCGCCTCCACCGCCACACCCGCCCGCAGCGCCGCGTCGCGGTCGACGCCGTACATCTCCGCGGTCGCCGTCAGCAGCAGCGGACGCAGCCGCTTGCCGCCGCCGATCGCGGCATAGCGCATCGCCTCGACCAGCCGCGCGCGCGCGTCCTGCGGCAAAGGCAGAACCTGGTCGAAAGCCTCGTCGATGTCGCGCGCGATGCGGGCGAGCGCCTCTGCCAGCAGGCCGTTCGCCCCTGCGACCTCAGCGCCCGTCCGCGTCACGATCAGCGGCCCGGATCGTCGAAAGGCTGCGTGCCCGCGGCGCTGCCGTCGGGGCCGGCGACGATCCGCTCGATGCGGAGCTGCGCGGCGTCGAGGCGGGCCTGGCAATGCTTGCGGAGTTGCTCTCCGCGTTCGTAGAGCGTGATCGAATCGTCCAGCGGCACTTCGCCGCTTTCCAGCTTGCGAACGACATCCTCGAGCGCCCGCAGCGCGTCCTCGAAGCTCATGGCGGCGATGTCGGCGGTGATTTCAGCCATGCGCCTGCAATGGCGGGGCCGCGTCCACGGGTCAAGCGCGCCGGTGGCTAGCGCTGTGCGCAGAGGCGAGCTAAGGGCCGCGCATGTCCGAAATCATCACCAGCGATCTCGTCGCCGCCCACGGGCTGTCCGAGGAAGAGTACGCCCGGGTCCTCCACGCGCTGGGGCGCGAACCCAACCTCGTCGAACTGGGCATCTTCTCGGTCATGTGGTCGGAGCATTGCTCGTACAAGTCGAGCCGCATCCACCTGAAGAAGCTGCCGACCGAGGCGCCCTGGGTGATCTGCGGGCCGGGCGAGAACGCGGGCGTGATCGACATCGGGGACGGCCCGGCCGCCATCTTCAAGATGGAGAGCCACAACCACCCGAGCTACATCGAGCCCTACCAGGGCGCGGCGACCGGCGTGGGCGGCATCCTGCGCGACGTGTTCACCATGGGCGCGCGGCCCGTCGCCAACATGAACGCGCTGCGCTTCGGTCGGCCCGACCACCCGAAGATGAAGCACCTCGTCCAGGGCGTGGTCGCCGGGATCGGGGGCTACGGCAACTGCGTCGGCGTGCCGACGGTGGGCGGCGAGACCAACTTCCACCGCGCCTACGACGGCAACATCCTGGTCAACGCCATGACCGTGGGCGTGGCCGATACGGATCGGATCTTCTATTCGGCCGCCACCGGCCTCGGCAACCCGATCGTCTATGTCGGTTCCAAGACCGGCCGCGACGGCATCCACGGCGCGACCATGGCCAGCGCCGACTTCGACGAGAACTCCGAGGAAAAGCGCCCCACCGTGCAGGTGGGCGATCCCTTCACCGAAAAGCTGCTGATCGAGGCCTGCCTGGAACTGATGGCGACCGACGCCATCGTCGCCATCCAGGACATGGGCGCGGCCGGGCTCACCTCGTCCTCGGTGGAAATGGCCTCCAAGGGCGGCGCCGGCATCCGCCTGAACATGAACGCCGTGCCCTGCCGCGAAGAGGGCATGACGCCGTACGAGATGATGCTTTCGGAAAGCCAGGAGCGCATGCTCATGGTGCTCAAGCCCGGCAAGGAAGCCATGGCCGAGGCGATCTTCCGCAGGTGGGAGCTGGACTTCGCGGTGATCGGCGAAGTCACGGATACCGGCCACATGGTGCTGGAATTCAACGGCGAGGTCGTCTGCGACATCCCCCTCGCCCCGCTCGCCGACGAAGCGCCGCTCTACGACCGCCCGCACGTGCCGACGCCCAAGCCGGCGCCGCTGGAAAACGTGCCCGCCGCCAGCGATCTCGGCGCGGACCTGCTCAAGCTCATCGCCTGCCCCGACCTCGCCTCGCGCCGCTGGATCTGGGAACAGTACGACAGCCAGGTCGGCGCGGATACGCTGCAGAAGCCGGGCGGCGACGCCGCGGTGGTACGCATCCACGGCACCGACAAGGCGCTGGCCATCAGCACCGACTGCACGCCGCGCTACTGCTTCGCCGATCCCCATGAGGGCGGCAAGCAAGCAATTGCCGAGTGCTATCGCAACCTCTGCGCGGTCGGCGCGACGCCGCTCGCCGTGACCAACTGCCTCAACTTCGCCAACCCGCAACGGCCCGAGATCATGGGCCAGATCGTCGGCTGCCTCGAAGGCATGGGCGAGGCCTGCCGGGCATTGGACTTCCCGATCGTCTCGGGCAACGTCAGCCTCTACAATGAAAGCAAGGCGACGGGCGGCGGCTCGGCCATCCTGCCCACGCCTGCCATCGGCGGCGTCGGCCTGATGCTCGACCACCGCAAGATGGCGACGCTCAAGTTCAAGGCGCCCGGCCATGCGATCTTCGTCATCGGCAGGAATGCCGATGGTTCCCTGGAGGGCCATCTCGGTCAGTCGCTATGGCTGCGCGAGATCCACGGCCGCGAGGAAGGCCCGCCACCGCCCGTCGACCTCGACGCCGAGCGCCGCCACGCCGAATTCGTCCGCGAACTGATCGCCGACGGCAAGGTCAGCGCGGTCCACGACGTTTCCGACGGCGGCCTGCTGGTGGCGCTCGCCGAGATGGCCATGGCGAGCGGCATCGGCTGCGAGCTGGGCCAGATCGGCGACCACTTCACCGCTTTCGGCGAGGATCAGGCGCGCTATGTCGTGACGAGCGCCGTGGCGGACACCATCCAGGCCGCCGGCATCCCGATGACGCGCATCGGCACGACCGGCGGCCTCTCGGTGAAAGGCCCCGGCTTCGACGTGCCGGTCACGCGGCTGCGCGACGCCAACGAGCGCTTCTTCAAGGAATGGATGGAAACCGACGGCGGCCTCGACGCCTCGGACCTGAGCGGGAATTGATGCCAAGATCCTCCCCATTTTTGCGCAGCACAAATGGGGAGGATCTTGGCTTTATTCAGATATCCACTCGTTGCGCGGGATGCCCAGCAGTTCCAGCACGGCGGTCAGGTCGCCGCGGTCGATCCAGCCATCCGCTGCGGCGCGGGCCCTGGCCTTGGCGCGGTAGGCAAGGCCGTAAGTCGCGGCTTCCAGCATCGGGATGTCGTTGGCCCCGTCGCCGGTCGCCAGGCTGGCCGCGCCCTCGCCCAGTTCTGCCATTTCCTCTAGCAGCACCGCCTTCTTGACCGCACTGTCGGTGATCGCCCCGACGAGCCCGCCCGTCAGCCGGCCCCCGGACACTTCGAGCCGGTTCGCCACGACGCGATCGAAGCCGAGCTGCTCGGCTACCGGATCGGCGAACTGGTGGAAGCCGCCCGTCACCAGCACGGTGCGGCAGCCCCGGGCCTTGAGCGTCGCCACCAGCGTCTTCGCACCCGGCATCGGTGCGATGCGGGTATCGAGGCATTCGGCGATGGCGCCCGCCGACAGGTCGCGCAGCAGCAGCACCCGCTCGCGCAGCGCGCTTTCGAAATCGAGTTCGCCCTGCATGGCCCGCTCGGTGATCGTCGCGATGCGGTCCTTGATCCCGGCGAAGTCGGCCAGTTCATCGATGCATTCGGCCGAGATCATCGTCGAATCCATGTCCGAGACGAAGACGCGCGGCACCACCGGCTCATGATCGGAGACCAGCAGGTCTGACGGCGAGAGATGCCGGTCAAGCACTTCGCGCACGCCCGCCGCATCGCCGTGCGGCAATTGCAGTTCGACGGCGTCCATGCCGCTTTGCACAGGTTCGGCCATGGCCACCGGCCAGCCCCGGCTGGCGAGTTCGCCGCGCGCTGAGTCGAGATTTGCGGAAAGTGTGCTGGTGTCTGCTATCAGCCGGGCGATGAGCACCGAAAAAACTCCCGAAGAAATGGCCGGGCGGCCGCCGCTGGCGCTCATCGCAGGGCCGACCGCCAGCGGCAGGAGCGATCTTGCCGTGCGCCTCGCGCTGGCGCTTCAGGCGCGCGACCGGCCGGCCGTGGTGATCAATGCCGACAGCGCACAGGTCTATGCCGACCTCGCCGTGCTCAGCGCCCGGCCCGACGCCGCGGAGATGCAGGGCGTCGCGCACCGGCTGTTCGGCGCCTGGGACGGCGCGCAGGCCTGCTCGGCGGCGGACTGGGCGGCGGCAGCGCGGGAGGAGATCGACGCGGCCCATGCGGCAGGCGCCGTTCCCATCCTCGTCGGCGGCACCGGGCTCTACATCCGTACGCTGCTCGACGGCATCGCGCCGGTGCCCGAGATCGATCCCGCCATCCGCGCGGCGGTGCGGGCGCTGCCGGTGGCCGAAGCCTATGCCGCGCTCCGGCGGGAGGACCCGGAACGCGCCGCCGCCCTCGCCCCGGCCGACGCCACCCGCATATCGCGCGCGCTGGAAGTCGTGCGCGCCACCGGCCGCAGCCTCGCGGCATGGCAGACCGAGCGCACCGGCGGGATCGGCGCGCGGGTGGCGCTCCATCCCGCGATCCTGCTGCCCGACCGGCAGAGCCTCTATGCGCGCTGCGACGGCCGCTTTTCCCGCATGCTGGCACAAGGCGCCGTCGCCGAGGTGGAGGCGCTGCTGGCGCGCGACCTCGATCCGGCGCTGCCCGTCATGCGCGCGATCGGCGTGCCCGAGATCGCCGCGTACCTGCGCGGCGAATGCACGCTGGCACAGGCCGAAACGCGCGGCGCGCAGGCCACGCGCAATTATGCCAAGCGCCAGTTCACCTGGCTGCGGCACCAGCCGCCGGCCGAATGGCGGCGCGTGGAGTCAGAACCCTTCCTAGAGAGTGATATTTTTGAAATATTATGTCTCTGATGCCCATTGACATATCATTTCATGTCTCATACTGCGCCACAAGCCCGCACCCGCGGGTTCCGGCGTCAGCGAACGGACCGACCCGGCGCGGCATTGCCGTGCCGGGTCGGTTCTTTTAGAGGGCGCAGGGGACTGAAGAAGGTTGAAAGCAGTGAGCGAAGAGCGCAACGGCGCAAGCATATTGGTCGAAAGCCTGGTCCGGCAGGGGGTCGAATTCGTGTTCGGCTATCCCGGCGGCGCGGTGCTGCCGATCTATGACGCCCTGTTCGGCGACGAGCGCATCCGGCACGTCCTCGTCCGGCACGAAGCCGGCGCGGCGCACGCGGCCGAGGGCTATGCCCGCTCGACCGGCAAGCCCGGCGTCGTGCTCGTCACCTCGGGGCCGGGCGCGACCAACGCCATCACCGGCATCGCCGACGCCTTCATGGATTCGATCCCGCTGGTCGTCATCACCGGCCAGGTCGCCACCGGCCTGATCGGCTCGGACGCCTTCCAGGAAGCCGACACGATCGGCATCTCGCGCCACTGCACCAAGCACAACTATCTGGTGCGCGACCCGGCGGACCTTGCCGCGACGATCGACGAGGCGTTCCAGATCGCCACCACCGGCCGCCCCGGCCCGGTGCTGATCGACATCCCCAAGGACGTCCAGGTCGCCTCGGCCGTCTGGCACGACAGCCCGCCGCAGCGGCGCAACCGCTATACGCCGCCGGTCGAAGGCACCAGCAGCGAGATCGCCCGCGCCATCGCGCTGATGGCCGAGGCCAGGGCGCCGGTGTTCTATACCGGCGGCGGCGTGATCAACTCGGGCCCCGAGGCCTCCGCGCTGCTGCGCAAGCTCCAGGTGCTGACCGGCGCCCCCGTCACCTCGACGCTGATGGGCCTGGGCGCGTTCCCTGCGGACAGCAAGGACTGGCTGGGCATGCTCGGCATGCACGGCACCTACGAAGCCAACATGGCGATGAACAAGGCGGACCTCATCGTCTGCGTCGGCGCGCGCTTCGACGACCGCGTGACCGGCCGGCTCGATGCCTTCGCGCCGAATTCCACCAAGATCCACATCGACATCGACCGGTCGTCGATCAACAAAACCGTCCATGTCGACCTGCCGATCGTCGGCGACTGCGCGGCCGTGCTGCGGCAGTTGATCGACGCCTGGGGCGACCGCCAGCCGCAGGACCTTGCCGAATGGAAGCGGCAGATCGACGGCTGGCGCGCGCGCGACAGCCTGGCCTTCCCGCGTTCCAGCAAGGCGATCATGCCGCAGCTCGCCATCCAGCGGCTGTTCGAGCTGACCAGGAGCCGCAACCCGATCATCACCACCGAAGTCGGCCAGCATCAGATGTGGGCGGCGCAGTACTACCACTTCTTCCAGCCCAACCGCTGGCTCACCTCGGGCGGGCTCGGCACGATGGGCTATGGCCTGCCGGCGGCGATCGGCGCGCAGCTCGGCAACCCGGACGACCTCGTCATCGACATCGCCGGCGACGCCTCGATCCAGATGAACATCCAGGAGCTGGGCACCGCCACGCAGTATCGCCTGCCGGTCAAGATCTTCATCCTCAACAACGAGTGGATGGGCATGGTCCGCCAGTGGCAGGAACTGACTTACGAAAGCCGCTATTCGCAATCCTACTCGGACAGCCTGCCCGACTTCGTGAAGCTGGCCGAAGCCTATAGCTGGAAGGGCATCCGCATCGAGAACGAAAGCCAGCTCGACGCAGGCATCGAAGCGATGATGGCGCACGCGGGCCCGGTGATCGTCGATTGCCACATCCACAACGAGGCGAACTGCTTCCCGATGATCCCATCGGGCGCGGCGCACACCGACATGATCCTCTACGGCGACACCGTCGCGGGTACGATGGACGACGAAGCGAAGGCGCTGGTGTGATGAGACTCGGGCCTTCCTTCCCCCTCCTCTTCAGGGGAGGGGCAGCGAGACTTGGCTCGGCGCAGCCGGGCCTGGTCGCGGCGGGGTGGGGCCTTGCCCCACGCGCCGATCTAGCGGCCAGGGCCACCACCCCCAACCCCTCCTCTGAAGAGGAGGAGGGAGAGATATGATGAAGATCACGCAGGAGGCGTCCGAACGCCACGTCCTCACCATCACCGTCGATAACGAGGCGGGCATCCTGGCGAAGATCGCCGGGCTGTTCACCGCGCGCGGCTACAACATCGACAGCCTGACCGTGGCCGACATC
>JBAYPJ010000097.1:0-11454 GCA_041677785.1 Novosphingobium sp.
AGGAAGCGGGCTACATGACCGGCCAGACGATCAGCGTGAACGGCGGCCGCTACATGGGTTCGGCCTGATCGCCGCCGGCGCCTTCGCCCCCCGAGCCGAAGGCGCCGCCCCCGGCGGGAGCCCAGCTTTCCTACTTGCCGGAAATCTGCTCCGAGCTGGCGGATGACCCGCACCGCCCCTCCCTCTCGCCGCCGGCGCCGCCGGTATGTTCCCGCGTTCGCTCCGGTTCCGCTGCGCGCCCGCGCGGGCGGCTGGACTCCCGAGACGCAGGCCGCCTTCCTCGGCATCCTGGCCGAGACCGGCTGCGTGCGCACCGCCGCGCATCGCGTCGGCATGAGCCGGGAGACCGCCTATCGCCTGCGGCGCAAGCCCGGCGCCGGCAGCTTCGCCGCCGCGTGGGACAGGGCGCTGGGCCGCGCGGACGACCCTTCGCGGAAGGTCACAGTCGAGGAACTGCGTCAACGCGCCGACTTCGGCCTGCTCAAGCCCCTGCTCTATCGCGGCCGCTACGTCTCGACGATACGAAAGGCCGACAATTCCGCGCTTCTGCGCATCTTGGCCCAGTTCGACCGGGCAAGCCGGGACTGCGACGCCACCTGGCTGCGATGGCCGCGTTTCACACCCCGTTCCGGATAAACTTCGCAGCGGTGCGAGGGGGAATTGCCGAAGGCGCGAACCGCGGCCTTCATCGCCGCCCCGACGAATGCCGGACCATCCCTACCCGGCGATCCGGCACAGCTCTGCCGGCGAGGACCGCTCGATCATGCCATAAGCCGTCTGGCCATCCCAGGCATAGCGGACGCCGCCCTGCTGGTTGTTCATCCCGTTCACGCCGGGATTGCCGATGTGGAAGGTCGCCAGCGTGGTGACGCCTTCGATCCGAGTCGTGCCAAGGTCCGATTCCAGCTCGACCGAGACGTCGTCTCCCTCCGGCACGATGTTGCGCAGGAAGGGAATCTTCGTCGCCCGCGCCCGGTGCATGCGGCCGTCCTGGTAGATGTAGCCCTCGTTGTAGGTCGATCCGTCCTCGCGCGGCGGATAGGCGCAGTAGCCGAAGGCGCGGCCGTCGGGGAACACGGCCGCCTGCCAGCAATGGCCGCGAAAGGCGCCCATCGGCCGCACGCTCTGCCGGTGGATGCGGTTGCCGACGCAGGCGAAGCTGCGCTCCTCGCCATCGATCCACAGCCGGCCCCGCCCCCGGAACGTATGCTCGACGCGCCAGCCGTAGCCCATCAGCCCGGCGTCGACGCGCTCGGCCTCGGTCATGCCGGCCAGCTTGTCGGGGCGCAGGTCCTGCGTCCAGCCGGGGGTCGCCATCTCCAGCTCGACGTCGAAGCGGATCGGCGTCCGGCGCAAGGCGGGATCGACCTCGGTATCGGCGTAGACGCGGAACTTGCCGGCGATCTGGTCCTCGATGCGCCCCTCGCAGGCTTCGTCATCCAGGCGCACGCGCCATTTGCGGAAGGGCTCCAGGCATTCGAAGCCGAGCCCGCCCGCGCCGAGCACGCCCTTGTCCGAAGGGTGCGTCGGTCCGCGCTTGCTGAGCCGCAGGATGCGGCCGCCGGCAAAAGCGAAGTTGGCGTCGTAGCGGTGGTTCTCCCAGACGCTGCCCACCGCCTCGATGCCGATGCGCGGGAAGGCGAAGGCGCCGCTTTCCTCGAACAGCCAGATCGAGGCGCTTTCGCGCATGTCGGGGTCCTCGGGCTTGCCCGGCAGCAACTGCCCGTCGAGCGCGGGCTCCAGCCCGCCACACCAATCCTGCGCCATCGTCATGTCAGCCTCCCACCGCGTCGAGCCGGCTCGGGCGCCCGATGATGCCGCAGGCCGTCCGCCCGTCCCAGGTCTGTTTCGTGCCCCCTTCGGAATTGTCATGCAAAAAGGGGCCGCGCAACCATGACGGCTGCACGGCCCCTTGCAAGCGGGAGTTACGCCGCCCGGGCGATAGTGCCCGGCCCTTAGAAGGCGAAGCGCAGCTCGGCGCCCCACATGCGCGGCAGGCCGGGATTGACGACGTTGGTGTTGCCGCCATTGCCCGCCGCGTTGCCGCCGGACCAGTACTTGCGGTTGCCCACGTTGCGCACGAACCACGAAGCCGAAAGCGACGACCCCATGATCTCCGACCAGGTCAGCCGTGCGTTGACCAGCACATAGCCGGGCAGCGTCGTGTTGGGGTTGGCGGTGGCCCCGACGTTGGAAAAGGCCATCTTCGTCTGCCCATAGGCATCGCCGCGCAGCGTCAGCTTGCCCGCCTCGCCCATCGGCACGCCCACTTCGGCAAAGGCCGTGCCGCTCCACTTCGGCACGTCGGCGAAAGGACCGTAGGCGATGGTCGTGCCCAGGATCGTGACCTCGTTCTCGGTATAGCGGGCATCGGTGTAGTTGCCCGAGACGCCGAACTGCAGGTATTCGGTCGGCCGCACCGAAGCGTCGAATTCGAAGCCGCGGATCCGCGCCTTGGGCACGTTCACCGTCAGCAGCGACACGCCGGCCGGCGTCAGGATATAGGCCGAACGCTGGATGTTCTTGACCCACTGATTGAAGGCATCGGCGTTGAACGTCACCGGCACGCCCAGGCTGTCGCCCGAATACTTGATGCCGATCTCGATGTCCTCGGTCGTCTCGGGCAGGAACAGGTTGCCGCCGCCCGCCGCCGTCGCATTGATCGGCGGGACCGAATAGTTGTAGCCGCCGGCGCGCCAGCTTCCGCGATGCGCGACGTAGAGCAGCAGTTCCGGCGTCGCCTGATAGTCGACGCTGACGGTCCAGCTCGGCTTGCCCGCCGAGGTCTTCTCGGGGACATTGGCCGGGAAGGTGCCCAGCCAGAGCGAGCCCGGGAGCTGGAAAATCTCGGTCTTGTCATGCGTCCAGCGGAAGCCGCCGGTCAGGCTGAGCTGGTCGGTCGCCTTGAACGTGCCCTGCGCGAAGCCCGCGATCGACTTGGTCGTGATCTGCGCGGTGTAGGTGAACGGGACGACGAAGGCGGGGTGGCCGAAGGTCAGGTTCGATTCCACCCGCTGGCGCTGGTGGAGGTAATAGGCACCGACCACGAAATCGAGCCGGCCGTCGAGCGCCTTGCCCTGAAGCTGCAGTTCGTTCGAAATCTGCCGCGTGTTGAGCATGAAGCCCTTGGTGGGCACCGCCTTGACCTCGTCCGCCGTCAGCGTGCCCTGCGTCTCGAAGAAGTGATAGGGCGATCCGTCGTAGTCGAAACCGTCGTCCGACTTGGCGCGGTTGTAGCCGAAGATATTCTTCAGCAGCAGGTCGGAGCCCAGTTCCAGCTCGGTGGTGTTGATCACATAGTGACCGTCCGCCTCGTGGTAGGGCGGATAGCTGGCGAGGCTGACCCAGGGGCCGAGCTGGCGCTGCAGCGCCACGGCCGCGTCGAGCCCACCCTGGAACACCGCCGGATTCGCCTGGAGATAGGCGGTCATGCCGGGGTTGTTCGCCGGGTTGAGCAAACAGTAGGCCGACGACGAGGGGCACGGATCCGCGTTGACCGACCAGAGCTGATAGGGCGTGTTGGTGCCGTCCTCGTCGGTATACTGGAATACCGTGGTATTGGTCAGCCCCGCCATCGGATCGAGGCGCAGCGAGACGCGGACCGACTTCTGGTCGAGGTCGCCGTACTTGTCGCTGGTGAAGTAGTCGCGCACGAAGGCACCGCCGCCGGTCAGGCTTCCGGCCACGCGCAACGCGCCGATGTCGCCCAGCGGCAGGTTCACCGCACCCTGGAGATTGCGGGAATCGAAGCTGGCATAACGGCCCTGGATATAGCCGCCGAACTCGTCGGTCGGCTTGGCCGTCTGATAAAGCACCGCGCCGCCGGTGGCGTTGCGGCCGAACAGCGTGCCCTGCGGGCCCTTGAGCACCTGGATGCCGCCCATGTCGTAGAACGTGGTGGCGTTGTGCGTGACGATCTGCACCTCGTTGACATAGGGCAGCACGCTCGGCGGCGAGTTGGTGAAGGTGTCGACGCTCTGACCCCGGATCGAGTAGTTGAACGCGTGGATGCCGCCGTTCTGGCGGATGACCAGGCCCGGCACGGCGGCCTGCAAGTCGTTCTCGTTGTAGATCGCGCGCTTCTCGAGGTCGGCGGCGCCGATGGCGGTGATCGCGATCGGAACCTTGGAAAGGCTTTCCTCGCGGCGGCGGGCGGTAACGATGATCTCGTCGGCGCTGATGCCGGTTTCCGCGCTGTTCTGCGCATAGGCCGCGGGAGCAACCGGCAGCGCGACGCCGGCCATCAGGCCGGCTACAATCAACTTCCTCATTCCTTTTCCTCCTCGTGGCGCCGGGGCGCTAGTCTTCTTTATTTCGAAGCGGTCGGCCGTCGTTTCTTGCCCGGCCGCATGCTGCACTGCCGGATAGTCTGCGACGCTCTTGATTCAGTTTGACGCCACCTGTCACGCCCGATCTGGTCGACATGGCCATTTTGCCACGCCAGCGCGGCGTTCGCGCAACACCTGGCGCGCGCCACCTGGTGCAGGAGTTCCGGGGCAGACCTCCTGCACGGTGCGCCTCAGCGTTTGCTGTAGGTGATCGGCAGTGATTCGATCGTATGGGTGGCCACCGTCGGGAGATACCTGATCTCGCTTTCGGGGATCGCGAGCTTGAGGTCCTTGAGCTGGCGGGCGACTTCCTGCGCCGCGAGCTTGACCTCCATGCGCGCGAGGGCAAGGCCGATGCAGCGGTGCGGACCGCCGCCGAAGGCCACGTGACGGCCCAGGTTCGGCCGATCCATGTCGAACTTGCGCGGCTCGGGGAACACGGTCTCGTCGTCGTTGCCGGAATCGTAGACCAGCAGCATGTGCGCGCCCTTGGGAATAAGCGTGCCATTCACCTCGACGTCCTTGAGCGCCATGCGCGAGAGCGCGCGCACCGGCGGTTCGTTGCGCAGGTGCTCCTCGACAAAGCGGTTCATCCGCCGCTCGTCCTCATGGATCTCCTCCAGCAGCTCGGCCATGCCCGGCTTGGTCGCGAGCACGTAGAACAGGTTGCCGATGGCCGTCGCGGTGGTGTCGTTGCCGGCGATGACCATGGCGCGGATCAGCGAGACGGCTTCCTCGAAAGTCAGCTTCTCGACCGTGCCGTCCTCGTTGGTCACTTCGGCATGGACGATGTCGGAGATCATGTCCTCGCGCGGTTCCTTCTCGCGCTCCTTCATCTTGCCGATGAGATACTGCTGCAGTTCGGCGATCTTGGCGGCGTTGGCCAGCATCGTCTCGCGGCTCTGCATCGCGCCGATCTGCGCCGTCACGGCCATCGACCACTCGACGATCTTGTCCTCCATGCCGTGATCGAGGCCGAGTTGCTCGACGATGACGCGGATGGTCAGCGGCTGGGCGATGTCGCGCACCGCGTCGCACTGGCCCTTGTCGGCGTATTCGGCGATCAGGTCGCGGACGATCTCGTGCAGCCGCGGCTCCAGCTCCTTCACCCGATGCGCGGTGAAGGCGCGCTCCATCAGCTTGCGGATGCGCGTGTGATAGGGCGGGTCCGACATGATCGCATCGGGGAAATAGCCGCCGCCGTGCTCCTTGAGGTAGGCGCGGAACTCGTCCTGCATGCCGCGCGCCTGCTGCTCGTGGTAGCCGTGCTGGACCGAGAACGTCACCGGGTCCGACTGGACGGCCCAGATATCCTCGTGCCGCGTGACCAGCCACGAGTTCAGGCCCTTGTCATGGAAGATCGGCTGTCCCTTGCGCATGGCGCGGTAGAAATCGCGCGGATGCGCCTGGATGTCGTAGTCCTTGAGCGTGCCCGTATCGAGCAGGTCCTGTTCTTCCCCGGTCAGCGGCAGCCGCTCCGAAACATGGGATTCCGTCGTCTGCGATGCCATGGGCCTGTCCTACTCGCCAAATCGTGTGTCGATACGAAGCGGGGCCGGCAAGCCGGCCCCGCAGGGTTCGTCAGCATAATGGAAATTCGCAAGGCGTTTAGCCATGCCCACCTTCGAAGCGCGGCTTGTCCCGGCAGGCAAGCGGGCCGTTGCCATCCCCGACTTGAAATGGCTCAGGACGCGAAACGGCTCAGTAGGTGGAACTCGGCGCGACGGTGACGGTGATGCCGTCGAGTTCGGACGTCATCTTGATCTGGCAGCCCAGCCGGCTGTTCGGGCGCTGCACGTCGGCAACCATGTCGAGCATGGCGAACTCGATGTCATCGGGCTCGCCCACCTTCTCGAACCATTGCTGATCGACATAGACATGGCAGGTGGCGCAGGCGCAGCCGCCGCCGCAATCGCCCATGATGCCGGCCACGTCGTTGTTCTTGCCCAGTTCCATCAGGCTGGTGCCTTCCTCGACCTCCTCGAAGGTCTTGGTGACGCCGTTGACATCGGTCATGGTGACTTTGAGATTACCCACTTCGACAACCCTCCTTGATCTGCCTTGGCAGATTCGCGCCTTCCATGCCCAAGAATGGGTTGTGATGCAAAGAGTCTCACAGGCGGGCACTTGACTGTCGGCGCAGCCAATCCCGGCCGATGACGCCAGCCGCCGTGGAAAACCGCTTCTGCCCTGCCAGTCATTTAGACTAGGCCGCAGCGAGGCTATCCATTCTCGGTACTGTCTGGCCGCAGCGGCGCCGCATGGGCACCGCACGGCACATTATTAGGAGAGCAGCGGTGGTCAGGACCCTGATCCGCAACGCCACGATTTTCGACGCGACCGGTACCAGGCCGTTCACCGGCGACCTGCTGGTCGAGGGCAACCGTATCGCGGCGGTCGGCGCTGGCGCCGCGGCCGGGCCGGCCGACAGCGTGATCGACGCGACCGGCCTGTTCTGCATGCCGGGCATGACCGAAGGCCATGCCCACCTGTCGTTCGAAGGCGTCTGCGCGACCGAGAACCTGATCACGCCTTCGCCCGAGGAACAGGTCTTCACCGCCGCGCGCGGCGCCAAGGCGCTGATCGAGATGGGCTTCACCAGCGCCTATGGCGCCTCCGAGGCCAAGCTGCGGCTGGGCGTGGCGGTGCGCAACGAGGTCAACGCCGGGCGCCTGCCCGGCCCGCGCATCCGCGCCGGCGGGCTGGAGATCAGCGTCACCGGCGCAATGGGCGACGAAAGCCGCGAGCATAATCCGCGCATCGGCCCCTCGACGCTGATCGACAGCGTCGACGAGATGCGCAAGGTCGTGCGCTTCCAGATCCGCGAAGGCATCGACAACATTAAGCTCGACGTCTCGGGCGACCCCTTCTACCCCTCCACCCCCGGCCACACGACGCCGATGACGTTCGAGGAGATCCGGGTCGCGGTCGAGACGGCGCACGACCTGGGGCGCAAGGTCAACGCGCATACCCGCTCGATCGAAGGCTCCAAGCGCTGCCTGCGCGCCGGCGTCGACGGACTGTTCCACTGCGAATACTCCGACGAGGAGATGCTGGACCTGATGGAAGAGGCGAAGGACCGCATCTTCGTTTCCCCGACGGTCGGCCTGCTGCACCAGATGATGGCCGGAGATTCCGCGCCCTTCGGCCTCACGCCCGAGGTGGCCGGCTACATGGGCATTGCCGACCTGCTGGAAAACTCGGCGAAGACCCACACCGAGTTGCGCAAGCGCGGCGTCCGTCACCTCATCGGCGGCGATTACGGCTTCGGCTGGAGCAAGCAGGGCGAGCAGGCGAAGGACATCGCGCTGTTCATGCAGTATTACGGCTACGACGCGGCCGACGCGCTGGTCTGCGCCACCCGCAACGGTGGCCTGGCGATGATGGACGGCGGCGAACTTGGCACGCTGGAAGCGGGCAAGCTGGCCGACCTGATCCTCGTCGAAGGCGATGTCCTCGCCGACGTATCCCTGCTCACCGACCGCGAGCGCATCGTGCTCGTGATGAAGGACGGCGCGATCCAGCGGATCGCCCCGTCGCTGTCGCAATCCCTCCCCTCCCCCGCGCTCGAAGCCGCGGAATAGCATCAGGAGCAATCCCAAATGAACGTCGAAAGCGGCAAGCTGAAACCCGGCGAAGCGCGGTGCCCGGCGGAAACCACGCAAGAGATCATCGCGCGCGACAAGGTCGCCGCCCCTGCCTGGGCCGCCAGCGAGAGCTACGAATACCTTGGCAGCGAGGATGTCTCGAAGGAGCGCTATACCTCCGCCGAGTTCGCCCGGGGCGAGTTCGAGCGCATGTGGACCCGCACCTGGCAGATGGCCTGCCGCGAGGAGCACATCCCCGATGTCGGCGACTACTATGTCTATGACGTCGGCTCCTACAGCTTCGTCATCACGCGCAGCGGCGAGGACGATATCCACGCCCACTACAACTCCTGCCTGCATCGCGGCACGAAGCTCAAGCCGTCGGCCACGACGGGCTTTTCCAACGAACTCAAGTGCCCGTTCCACGGCTGGTCCTGGAACCTCGACGGCTCGCTCAAGGCCCTGCCCGAGAAGTGGGACTTCTCGCACTTCGCCGGCCGGAAGACGTGCCTGCCCGAAGCGCGCGTCGCGCGGCTGGGCGGCTTCGTGTGGATCAACATGGACCCCGAAGCGCCAAGCCTGGAGGAATACCTGGGCGAAACCGCGCTGACGCACCTCAAGGCGTGGAAGCTCGATGATCGCTACATCTACCTGCACGTCCAGAAGAGCTATCCGGCGAACTGGAAGCTGACCATGGCGGCCTTCATGGAAGCCTATCACGTCGGCGACACGCACCCGCAGGTCGCGCCGGCGAACGGCGACGTCAACTCGCAGTACGACGTCTACGACGAGCACGTGGACCGGTTCATCTCCACCCTCGGCGTCGTCAGCCCCAAGCTCTACGGCAAGTATACCGAGCAGGATATCATCGAGAACTTCACGCTGGGCGACAGCTCGTCGCTGGGCGGCAGCAAGCCCCAGCTCAAGGAAGGCGAGCGGGCGCGGCAGGTGATGGCCGACATGTTCCGCGACATGTTCGAGAAGGCCACCAACACCGACCTCAGCAGCGTCTCGGACACCGAGCTGCTCGACACCTACAGCTACACCTTCTTCCCCAACCTGTTCCTGTTCCCCGGCATCTCGCTGCCGATGATCTATCGCTTCCGCCCGGACGCGCGCGACCATCGCCGCACGATCTACGAGGTGATGTTCATGCGGCCGCGGCCCAAGGACGGCTCCGTGCCGGAAACCGCGGAAGTCCAGATCCTGCAGGATCACCAGTCCTTCGCCGAGGCGGAAGGCATGGACCCGGGCTTCGGCGTGATCCTCGATCAGGATACGGACAACCTCTATGCGCAGCAGGAAGGGCTGGAAGCCAGCGCCAAGCCGGGCCTGACGCTCGCGGATTATCAGGAAATCCGCATCCGCCACTTCGAACGGGCGATCGACAAGTACATGGCGATGGAGCCCAAGCTGCCCGACTGGACGAAGCTCCAGCGGGGTTGCTAACCCCGTCCCGGCGCAAGCCGGGATGTCGGGAATGGCGCCCTTGGTCGATAGAATTGCGGGCGCGTCCTATGCGGGCGCGCCCGTTCTGCGCCAAGGATCGGACGATGCGGCATGAGCCGCCCGCGAGAGGGAGAGAACCGATGAGAGCAACGCTTCGCCGTCCGCCAGCGGAAGAGCTGGTCCTTTTCGAGAAGGACCCCAAGACCAAGATCGCCACGATCACGCTCAATCGGCCCGACGCGCTCAACGCGCCGACGATCGCCGCGCGGCTGCGCTTCTCCGAACTGGTCCACCGCGCCAACATCGACGACGACGTCAAGGTCCTCGTCATTCGCGGCGAGGGCAAGCACCTGGGCTCGGGCGCGGATCTCGAGGAACAGGGCGACATGCTCAACCCGGGCGCCGACGTCTCGCTGCTCAAGGAGTTCAAGATCGAGGACGACGGCAGCGTCAAGTATCCGCCGGCAGGCTCCTACCGCTTCCTCGGCTCGATCACCAACCTATACGCCGACGACCAGTTCGGCTGCCGCTCGCTGCAGAACTTCAAGAAGATCTCGATCCTGGAGTGCAAGGGCTACACCTACGGCTGGCACTTCTACCTTGCCGGCGACGCCGACATCGTCGTCGCCTCGGACGATGCACTGTTCGGCCACGCCGCCTTCCGCTACGTCGGCTGGGGCCCGCGCATGTGGACCTGGGCCGACATGATGGGCGTGCGCAAGTTCATGGAGATGGTCTTCACCGGCCGCCCCTTCACCGCCCAGCAGATGTACGACTGCAACTTCGTCAACTCGGTCGTCCCGCGCGAGAAGCTGGAGGAGGAGACGATGAAGTACGCCCTCGCCTGCTCGATGACGCGGCCCAACGACACCGTCGTCGCGCAAAAGACCTTCTTCGAGATCTACAAACAATATCGCGGCGAATACATGGGCAGCCTGCTGACCGGCATGCTGGAAGGCATGAAGGGCATGATGACGGACGATTCGGCCGCGGACCTCGGCCTCGGCTCGGACACCATGGAAAAGGGCCTGGCCAACTCGGTCAAGGACAACGACATGCGCTTCCCGCCCGACTGGCGCCTCAGCTTCGGCGGCCGCGCGAAGCCGTGATGGAAGCGGGTATTTCCTCCCCCGACGGGGGAGGGAGACCAGCCGCGGGCTGGTGGAGGGGCTCCCGCCTTTGGGCACGCCCCTCTCGCGTCCTGCCCTCTCGCGTCCTGCCCTCCCGCTCGTGCCCCTCCGGCAGCCGCCAGGCGGATGGCCCGCCTCCCCGCGCCGGGGAGGAATTCTGATGCAATACACCCAGCTCGGCTCCACCGGCCTGATCGTCTCGCGCCTCGCGCTGGGCGGGTCCACCTTCACGCGGGGAGACACATCGCTCGGCGCGTTCTACAAGGTCGGGCCAGAACTGGCCGACGCACTGGTCGGCACGGCGCTCGACGCGGGCGTCAACTATTTCGACACGGCCGACGTCTACGCCAGCGGCCAGTCGGAGGAACTGCTCGGCGCCGCGCTGAAGCCGCATCGCGATCGCGTGGTGCTTTCCACCAAGGTCGGCAACCGCGGCGCGGGCAATCGCGAGGTGCTGCATTCGGGCCTGTCGCGCCGGCACATCCTCTGGTCGGTCGACCAGAGCCTGCGGCGGCTCGGGACCGACTGGATCGACTATTACGTGGTTCACCGCACCGATCCGTTCACGCCGCTGGAGGAGACGCTCGAAGCGCTCGACGCGGTGGTGAAGGCGGGCAAGGTGCGCTACATCGGCTATTCCAACTGGCCGGCCTGGCAGGCCGCCGCCGCGATCGCCGAGCAGAAGGCCAATGGCCTCGCCCGCTTCACCCACGGCCAGATGTACTATTCGCTGCTCGGCCGCGATGTGGAGCGCGACACGGTGGCGATGATGCGGCACTTCGGCATCGGCATGACCGTGTGGAGCCCCCTCGCCTACGGCTTCCTCGCCGGCAAGTATACCGCCGAGGACATGAAGCAGGACGACAACCGCTTCGCCAGCTTCGACTGGCTGAAGTTCGATCGCGACCAGGCCTTCGCCCTGCTGCCGATCCTGGAAGAGATCGCCGCGGCCAGACAGTG
>JBAYPJ010000098.1:0-11439 GCA_041677785.1 Novosphingobium sp.
CGGTCGACGATCTTGTGCGGGTCGGGCGCGAGGAAGGTGATGTCCCCGCCACGGCCGCCGAACTCGATCAGGTCGCTCTCGATCACCTCGCCGCGCAGCACAGCGTAGGAAATGGGGCGCTTGGCCATCATTGCAGTTCTCTCCCGATTGCCTCAGCCGCCGAACCCGGTCAGGAAATCCATCGCCTCGGCCTGCGCCTGCGGCGTCGCGGCGCAACTGATCTTGTCGTCGCCGCCCTGGATCTCGCTGACCCGGTTGATCTTCTTTTCCAGCGCCCAGGACGTGCGGCCGCACTCGCAGTGATGGTCCCAGTCGATCGTGACGAGATCGCCGGTGACGAGCCCGCCCCAGCACGAATCGGCGGTCATGTCGAAGAAGGCGGCGCGCCCGGTCTGCGTACCCCGGCGCGGCAGCGGCTGGCCGGTGTCGAGATCGAGCAGGTAGGGCGTGACCCAGGGCAATACGTGGTAGCGGTCATGATCGCACAGCACCGAAAAGCTGTTCATCTCGGTCATGCCGTAGGATGAGATCATGCGGTCGGTGTTGAAGAAGCGGCAGATCACTTCCTCGAGGTCGTCGGGCAGCGGCACGCCCTTGGCGCCGCCGCCGCCCATGAATACCGAATCCGGCGCGAACACGCCCGAGACGCCTTCCTCCAGCCCGCGCTTAGCGACGGCGTAGAGCAGGTTCGAGGTACTCATCACGAAGACCCGCTCGCCGGCAAGCTCCTTCACCATGCGGTTGACGAAAGCGAGCTGCTGCGCGGGCATGTCCTTCTGCGCCTGCTCCCACTCCTCGCGGCGGGCGAGCAGCGAAGGCGGCACGTCGACCTTGCTGACGTCGCCCTTGGCGGCGGCAGCGCGCAGGCGGGCGGCGAGCCACATCAGGTCCGAGCTGAGCTTGAAATCGAAGCAGTAGTGCCAGTAGGCCGGATCGCCCTTGGCGAAGACCTCGCACGAATACTTGCCGAACGCGCCCATCGAGGCGTGGCCGTCCCGGTATAGCGGGATGATCGCGTGGATCTTGTCCGCGATGTCGCCGGGCCGCGGGTCCTCGCCGAACTTCTGCGCAAGCTGGACGCGCAGGCCCGTCATCGACAGCCGGTAGTCGCGCTTGGACTTGGGATAGAACGAGCAGGTGCCGCTGCTGCCCGACGAGGCGCCGACGTCGAGCGGGGTCTCGTCGCGGATCGTGGTCAGCCAGGAATCGATCGAATCGCACGACGAGACGTCGACATCGGCAAGGCTGTAGCGCGTCAGCTTGCTCAGCCAGCCGTTGAGCCGGGCGAACTGCTGCTTGGCGAGCAGTGAGACGGGATAGGACTTGTAGATGTCGTGCGGCATCAGCAGCGGCGCGAGATCGTCGAGGCTGACGATCGCGTCGATGCCCTGCGCGTCGGCGAGCTTGGCCAGCATCTGCACCTGGCCCCGCCGCTCGGCCAGGCGCAGGTTCATCGCCGCGAGCTGGACGGCCTCCACTTCCTCGCGCGGCAGCGAATGGATGCGTGTGTTGTGATAACCGAAGTGCTCGTAGGGATCGTTCATCCAGCGCTCGGCCTCGCGCTCGATCGCGGTATCCGGGACGGGTGCGGTCGTTGCCATGCTTGTCTCCCCGGTCCCTTGCCGGGACCTTTCAGGCGCCCTCTCCAAAGCGCGATTCGCAGCATGCGCGGGAGTCCACACAAAATCAACCAAATGGTTGGTTGTATGAGTAGACCCGGCTTGCTAACCCGTCACGTGACGACAAAGGACGCCGCGTGGAACCTGCGAAGAAAGCGAAAAGCGACAAGACCTCCCGCCCGCGCCGCGCCTATCTGCCGGCGGCGGAGCGCCGCAAGTCGATCATCGCCGCCGCGCAGGAAGTGTTCGCCCGCTCCAACCTCAAGGGCGCGCGCACGCGCGACATCGCCGCGGCCGCCGCGGTCAACCAGGCGACGATCTTCGAGCATTTCGCATCGAAGGAGGCGCTGTTCCAGGAAGCCGTCGTCCAGCCGCTGATCGACGCGATGCGCGGCATGCATGCGCGGCGCGAGATCTACGAGGCGGCCGACTCACCCGACGAACTGGCCGGGCTCGCGCTGGCATCGGCGACGCGCCACGTCGCGGACATGGTGGACATCTTCCCGCTGTTCACCGCCGCGCTGTTCAGCGACCCCGATCTCGGCCGCGCGCTCTATCGCGAACACATCGCCCCGATCCTGCGGCAGCGGGGTGAAATCCTGGAAGGGCTGGTGCGCGACGGGCTCGATCTCGATTTCGTCGGCCTCGCCATCTTCGGCATGACTTTCGCCATCGCGCTCGACCGGCACTTCGGCGAGGAAAGCGGGCAGAAGGACTTGTCCGAGGTGGCAAGGCAGTTCACCCGCATGTCGACAGGCGGCTTCGCCCGCGACAGGGCGGAACAGGAAAAGGGAGAGTAACATGGCGATACAACTGGACGACTACCGCCTGCTCGGCCGCTCGGGCCTGCGCGTCTCGCCGCTGGCGCTGGGCACGATGACCTTCCGCGTCGGCGCGGGAAGCTGGGGCAGCAGCGACGATGAGGCGCGCGCGCTGGTCGACATGTACGTCGACCGGGGCGGCAACTTCATCGACACGGCGGACTTCTACGGCCAGATGGGCCAGTCCGAGGCGCTGCTGGGCGAGCTGGTCAAGGGCCGGCGCGACCGGCTGGTCATCTCGACCAAGTATTCGCTGACCACCGAGCCGGGCAATCCCAACGCCAGCGGCAACCATCGCAAGAACATGGTGCGCTCGGTCGAGGACAGCCTGCGGCGGATGGGCACCGACTACATCGACCTGCTCTATCTCCACATGTGGGATTTCCGCACGCCGGTGGACGAGATCCTGCGCAGCTTCGACGACCTCGTGCGCTCGGGCAAGGTGCTCTACATCGGCCTGTCGGACACGCCCGCCTGGCAGGCCAGCCGCATGCAGGCGATCGCCGAGCTGCGCGGCTGGACCCAGTTCTGTGCGCTGCAGATCGCCTACAGCCTGGTCGAGCGCACGGTCGAGCGCGAGATGATCCCGATGGCCCGGGAAATGGGCCTCGGCGTCTCGCCCTGGGCGCCGCTCGGACAAGGCGTGCTCACCGGAAAATATACGCGGGCGGACCTCGTGCCGGGCGACATGAGCGACATCGGCTCGCGCAAGGCGATCAACGCCGTCACCGGCAAACTGACCGAGCGGAACCTCGACATCGCCGATCTGGTGGTGGAGATCGCCGGAGAGATCGGCTGCACCCCGGCGCAGCTCGCGGTGGCGTGGACGCTGGCGAACCCCGCGGTCTGCTCGCCGGTGGTCGGCGTGCGCACGCCCGCGCAGCTTGAGGACAACCTCGGCGCGTTGGCCGTGGAGATCTCGCCCCATCAGCTCGCGCGGCTGGACGCGGCCAGCGCCGTGCCGCCAGTGTTCCCGATGGACGTGCTCAAGGGCCCGGCCGAGAGCATGATGTTCGGCGGCGTCAAGGTGCAGGAGCGCTGATCCATCTACGCTCCTCCCGCGTCCGGCCGTCTGCGCCTGCGTTCAGACCGGCGCGTCGGCAGGGGAGCGGGTGATGCGCATGTGCCGGCGCAGCTCGGCATGGCGCTCCTCGTCGGGGCCCTGGACCTCGACCGCGAGCGCGACGTGCCCGAAGCTGAGCGCCAGGTCGAGCAGGCGCTGTTCGCTGTCGTCGAGCGCATCGAGCGGCTTCTGGTCGAGCAGGTCGAGCGCGGGCGCGATCAGGTCCCGCGCCGCGCCATGGAACGCCGTCCGCTCCTCGGCAGTCGTGTCGCCCCGAAGCTGCGCCCGGTTGGCCGTGCCCGCGACCGCGAAGCGCGCGACGAACGGTTCCAGCGTCTCGAAGCCGGCCGGCAGCGTGGTTGCCATGGAAATCTTCTCCTTTTTTCGCAGCCCAATTTCGCCGGCAAAGATATACAACAGACCTGTCGAAAAACCTAGCCTTCGCGAACCAGCCCGTCGCGCGCCAGCATGCGCTCGTGCTCGGCGACGAACCGGGCGACGACTTCCTCGTCCGTCGCCGCCGGGTTGACGCTGTTGCGATAGACGCGCGGGCCGATGATCGAGGCGGCAAGCAGCATCACGCAATGGACCTCGGCGTCGATCTCCCCGCTGCGCTGCTGCTCGGCCAGCCCCCGGCAGGTGGCGGCGACCAGCGCGTCCCAGCGGGAGTAGCTTTCGCGGATGTCGGGAGCCGACACGAAATCGTCGATCCACAGCCTGATCAGCTCGGGATTGGCGAGGACGAAGCGGCTGACGAGGCCGATGCGCTCGGGCCGGCTGAGATTGACATCCATGCCGGTGGAAAGTTGCGTCGCCGCCCAGTTCGCCACGCCGCGAAGCAGCGCCTCGCGGCTTTCGAAATGGTAATAGACCGTCGTGCGGTTGATCCCCATCGCGCGCGCCAGCGCGGTGATCGAAAGCGCTTCCGCGCCCCGTTCGGCGATGAGCTTCAGGGCGGTCGCGATCAGCTCCCGGTGGGTCTCGTCGAAGCCTTTGTTACGGCGCTGCGCGGGCCGGGGCGCGTTCATACCCGCCCGGCTCAGCGCGCCAGGCGATAGTCGCAGGCGGCCTTGATCGCGGCCATGCGCTTCTCGACGCTGGGCCAGACCTGCCTGTGCGTGACGATGTAGGCCGCGTCCTGCGCGATCCCCTCCGCCACCATCTCGCCGACGTCGGCCGAGGTGAGGTCGGATGCCGGCAGGGCATCGCTGCCTTGCCGCAGATCGCCGCCGATCCGCACGGTGTTGGCGGCAAGGTTGGTCTGGATATAGCCGGGGCAGAGCACCGAGACGCCGACGCCCTGCGGCGCAAGCTCGATCCGCAGCGTCTCGCCGAGCGCGGTGACGCCGAACTTCGCCACCGAATAGGCGCCCACGCCCGGCCCCGCCGAGACCAGCCCGGCCTGCGAGGAGGTGAGGACGATGTGTCCCCTGCCCCGCGCCGCCATCCGTGCGGCAAAGGCCCAGACGCCGTTGTAGATGCCGGTAAGGTTGATCGCGACGATGCGGTCGAAGCTCTCCGGATCCATTTCCGCGAAGGTTCGGCCGTTGGGCGCGATGCCGGCGTTGCTGACGAGGATGTCGACCGGACCGAATGCCGCCTCCGCCTCCGCCCTGGCGCGCACCCAGCCATCGCGGTCGCGCGTGTCGAGCACCACGCCGCGCAAGCTGTCGCCGCGCGCCGCCAGCGCCTCGGCGAGCGCCGGCTCGTTCACGTCGGCCAGGGTCACACGAACGCCGCGCGCGGCCAGCGCGTCGGCGATGCCGAGCCCCAGCCCGCTGGCGCCACCGGTAACGAAGGCGTGCCTTGCCTGCGACAAATCCATACTACGCCTTTCTCTACGCCAGCGCCGCGGCGCCGCCGTTGCCCTTGATCGTCTCGGCCGCGCGCATGCCCGACCAGACGCAGTCGCCCAGCGACAGGCCGCTGACATAGTAGTGCGAGCAGATGCCCACGGCGGTGCGGCCGGCGGCGTAGAGCCCCGGCACTGTGCCGCCATCGTTCGCCAGCACCTCGCCGGTGTCCTCGTCGACCACGAGGCCGCCCATGGTCAGCGCCGGGATCGGCGAGAGCTTGAGCGAATCGCCGATGTCGGTCGCGTAGAACGGGCCCTGCTCGATCTTGCGGCGATACTTCTCCGACTTGCCGAGCGGGTCGGGCTCGCCGCGCGCGATGTGGCCGTTGTAAGTGGCTATCGTCGCCGCCAGTCGATCTGCGGGAACGCCGATGCTGCCCGCCAGTTCGTCCAGCGTATCGGCCTTCTTCGTGTAGTCCTTCTGGATCGCGCGGAAGGCCACCTTCTGGAAGAACATCTTCTTCATGCCCTTGATCTCGGCCTCGACCATATCGAACAGCGGCTGGTCCATGATCATCCAGCCCTTGCCGCCGGCATGGGAGAACACCGCCTCGCCGGTGCGCGCGCCGTAGTATTCCTCGCCTACCAGACGCTCGCCGTCGGGGCCAATGGTGCAGCTTTTCACCCAGTTCTCGGGCGCGTAGAGGAACTTCCAGGCGGAGATGCGATCGAGCAGATCGGTCCGCGCGCCCACCGTCATGCCCAGCTTGATGCCCGACCCGTCGTCCCCGATCGTGCCGAGCGGATAGGACCCGAGATAGTCGGGCGCGGTCTTGGCCATCATCTCGCGGTTGTAGGTGAACCCGCCGGCCGCCAGCACCACGCCCTTGCGCACGCGGATACACATCGGCTTCGCGCCGCGTTCGATGCCGGTGATGCCGGACAGCACGTTCTTGCCAAGACCCAGGGCCGAAACGATGAGGTTGTTGACCAGCGCCATGAACTTCGCGTGGCGCCAGCGCGCGAAGCCGCCGGCAACGCGCAGCACCTCGATGCCGACGACGGCACCCGCCTTGTCGACCACCAGCCGCGTCGCCCGGGTCTGCCGGAAGAAGCGGACGTTGGGCTGGCGCTCCATCGATTCGATCAGCGGCGGCAGCAGGTACTGGCCGCTGAGCTGGGTCGGCTCGCCCCCCTTCGATGGCTTGGCGCGATGGCCGCGCTGCGCCGGCGTGGCGCGTTCGCGCCCCGGCACGGTCAGTTCGTTGCCCGAGAAATAGAGCGAGGCGGTTTCGGGGTAGGAGGTCTTTTCCTCGGTCGCCGGCCCGCCGAAGCGCGCGCCGTATTTCTCCAGCCAGTCCTGAAAATGGGTGCTGGCCCGGGCGAAGCGCTGGATCGTGTCCGCGCGCACGATGTTGCCCGCCTCGAAGGCCAGGTAGTTCGCCATGTTCTCGGGCGTGTCCTCGACGCCCGCCTCGCGCTGCGCCCTGGTGCCGCCGCCCATATAGACGACGCCGCCCGACAGCTTGCTCGCCCCGCCGCCGGCGCCGCGATCGATGGCGATCACCTGCAGCGCCTTGTCCTCGGCGCTGCGCAGCGCGGCGCAGACGCCCGCCAGGCCGACGCCGACGACGAGCACGTCGCAGGCGGCGTCCCAGCGCTCGGCCTCGGGATCGTCGACCACGCGCGCGGGCTCTACGCGGGTCGAGGTGGGCGTCAGGTCGTCGAGGAAGCGATGATCCGGCTGCATCACTGATCCTCCCCCAGTCCAAGGCGCTCTTCGTAGAGCCGGTGGAAGTTGCGGATCACGCATTCCTGGTACGCCCCTAGCCAGATCGCGGGCGGCTGCTTGGTCTTCATGCCACGATAGACCTGCGGGACGTTGCCGGTATCCTGCTCGAAGATCTTGGCCAGCGAGCCGAGTTCGGGCGCCTCGGTCCAGTGCTGGTCGGCACCGAGGAAGCGCGGCGCCCGCGGCGGCGGCTTGGGCTTGCCCTCGGGCCAGGGGGCCAGCATCATCACGCGCATCAGGCATTCCTCGTGGTTGTCGCCGTTGGGCAGGAAGCGGTAGACGATCCGCGCCCAGCCGCCCCAGGGGCTGAAGTTGGGGAACAGGTTGTTGAAGGTCTGCTCGGCCAGTTCCATGTCCGCGTAGATGTCGGCCTCGTCGCCGATCAATCCGCGCAGGTATTCGCGCATGAAATCGGCCGACTGGCGATACTGCTCGAGCGCCGCCTGCTCGGTCGGGATCATACCGCGATGCGGGCTGGAGCCGCCGGCTCCGGCGTGCCCCATGCGCGCCCAGTTGCCGAAGATATCGAAGCGCACGTCGCCGACGTCGCCGCCGGCCAGCAGCAATTGCGGGTGCGTCGCCAGGCTGTGCCAGCCCTCCATGAACGCCTCCTGCACCGCCTTCCAGTTGGCGCGGATCACCTTCGTCACGTCGGCCTGCTTGTAGCGGTTCTCCAGCCTGGTCTTGGCATAATGCGCCAGCATCTGCGGGCCGGCGTATTCCTCGAAGGAGATCGCATCGGGATCGGGATTGATGAACACGAAGCCGCCCCAGGTCGCCACCCTGGCCGCGGGGAGCTGCGCGACCTTCTCGCGCACGCCGGGGAAGTCCCACTCGCTGGTCAGGGTCTTAAGCGAGCCGTCGATGTTCCAGGTCCAGCCGTGGAACGGGCACCGGAACTCCTGCGCCGCCTTGCCGTGGCATTCGCGAAGCTGGCGACCGCGATGCTGGCAGGCGTTGACGTGCGCCCTGATCTCGCCGGGCGCGGTGCGTACGACGAGGTATTGCAGGGTGGCCACTTCGTAGAGGTGATAGTCGCCGACCTCGGGAATGTCCTCCTCGCGGCAGACCACCTGCCAGACCTTCTTCCACAGGCGCTCGATTTCCAGCTCGTGGTATTTGCGGTCGATGTAGCGGTCGACGGGGATCTCGGTCGGGCCGCCGGTGGGCGGCGACTGCTCGGCATAGACCTCGGGCAGCAGATCGGGGCGGCGCTCGCCCTCAACGAAAACATCGAGCGGGATGAACGAGGCAGAGCGCGCGCCCTCGGGCGTCTGCTTGCCCGGATCGCCGACGTAGGGCGCGATGATCTTCGCCTCCTGCGGTCGCGGCGCCGTCACCATCGCCCCCAGCGGCGATTCGAGGAAAGCCGGGATGTCCTCTTCCAGCGGGGGCATCAGCGGATAGGGGATGTCCCGCCCCTCAGGCAGGTCGGGGCCGCCGACGTAGATCAGCATGTGCGGATCGGCGTAAGTCAGCTCGCCCTCGATCCAGGTGCCGTCCCAGCGGAACACGCCCCACTTGCCCTTGGCTTTATCGTCGACCCGGACCAGGCCCTCGCCGATCGCCTCGTACACCGCGCCGGAAATGGGATGGGGTTCGATCCGCATCGTGTCCTCTCCATTCGTCTTTGTCCTGCCGCAGCATTCCGGAAGCCGTGCGGTCTTGCAATCATCGGCGATTTGATAGCAAGGCTGCGGCGAAAGGAAAATGCGACATGACTGTGGAAGAAATCATCGCAGCCGCAAGGGCCCGGACCGGCCTCGACGACATCGGCGACCCTTCCGTGCTCGAAGGCCTCCAGCGCCTGCTCACCGCCTATGCCGAGGACAAGCCTTTCTCGGAACGCGGGTCGCAGATGGCCCATGACGATCTTGTCACCTACATGGCGATCCGCATGCGGGTGGAAGGCTGGCTCAAGGACCATCCCGAACTGCTCGACGCGCCCGTCGAAAAGCCGCTGTTCGTCTTCGGCCTGCCGCGCACCGGCACCACGCTGATGATCAACCTGCTCGCGTCGGACCCGGCACGCCGCTCGTTCCTGCGCTGGGAAGCCTACGACCCGATCCCGCCCGCACGGCCCGAGGAACTCCACGCCGGCCCCCGCTTCGAGGCGATGCAGGCGAAGTGCCTGATGGCGCTGGAGCATGTACCGCAGATCACCGCGATCCACATGGAATACGCCGACAGCCCGACCGAGTGCCAGTTCCTGATGACGCCCAGCTTCTCGGCGCAGGTCTACGATTCGCTGGCCGACATCCCGAGCTATCACCGCTGGTTCCTCCACGAAGCCGACCAGCGCCCCGCCTTCCGCTTCCACAAGCGCTGGCTGCAGGTACTGCAACACTATGCCAAGGGCCGCTGGACGCTGAAGAACCCCTGGCATCCGCTGTTCCTCGAGCCGCTGACCGAGACCTATCCCGACGCGCAGCTCGTGATGACCCATCGCGATCCGGCCGAGGTTGTGGGTTCGTGCTGCAGCCTGCTGCGCCACTCGCGCGCCATCTACAGCGACAACCTCGACCTCAGGCGGATCGGCGAGAATCTGATGGAAACCTTTGAGGTGATGATCGCGCGGGCCGACGCCTTCAAGGCGAAGCACGGCGCCAACGCGATCCACGACGTCCAGTACCTCGACACCGTGCGCGATCCGATCGGCACCGTGCGCCGCATCTACGAGCGCTTCGACGAGCCCTTCACCGCCGGGGCCGAGGCGGCGATGCAGGCCTACTTGGCCGACAACCAGCAGGGCAAGCACGGCCGCCACAGCTATGACCTGGCCGAATACGGCCTGACCCGCGAAGGCGTGCACGAGCGGTTCAAGGGCTATATCGAGCGCTACGACATCCCGGTGAAGGGCTGACGCCGGCACGGCGCGCGCGCGCCCATTTCCTTTGACGAATCCCCTGCCTCTCGATCACCTTCGCCCCGAACGGCAAGGGAGAGAGGCGATGGATTCGGCGAAGGAAACGGACCAGGCGATGGTCCTCGCGTTTCGCGACGCGCCCGGCTTCGACGCGGTGGCGGAACGCAACCGCGCGCTGCTGGTCGGTGCGCTCGAGCGGATCGAGGCCGGCGACATGGAGGCGTTCTGGGCCATCTACGATCCCGACGTCACCTTCCACGAGGCCTCGTGCCTGCCCTATGGCGGCGCGCACCGCGGGCTGGAGGCGACCAGGCGCGCTTATGCGCAGCTTTCGGCGACCTTTTCGGAGATGAAGGCGGTGATGGAGGCGGTGCTCGCCTCGCGCGACCTGTGCGTGCTCTACCAGACGATCAGTTTCCGCACCGCCAAGGCCGGGATCGCCGCGAGCTTTCCCGTCTGCGAGGTGTTCCGCTTCCGCGACGGCAAGGTGATCGAATGGCGCGCCTGCTACTTCGACGCCTGCCTGATGGCGCAGGCGATCGACGGCTGAGGCGATGAACCCGCTGGGAATCGAGTGCCTGAGCGCCTTTGGACTGCACCCGGCCGAGCTGATCCGGCTGACCGCCGAGCTGGGCTGCAGCCACGTGACGCTGAACCTCGGCCCGGCGGCCAACCGGCTGCCGGTCTATCCGCCGCTCTGCATCCGCGAGGACGCGGAACTGCGGCGCGAGTTACGGACGACGCTCGCCGGCAGCGGCGTGCGCATCGGCATGCTGGAAGGGCTCGCGATCACCCCGGACAACAGCGCCGAGGACTTCGCGCGCGATCTCGACATCGCCGCCGACCTCGGCGCAGCGGCGGTCTGCGCGGTCAGCCTGGAGCGCGACATGGCCCGCACGCACCATGCCTTCGCGCGGTTGACCGAACTCGCCGCCGGGCGCGGCCTCGTCGTCACCACGGAAGTCGGCGCGGGCGTGCTGCGGCGGCTGGACAAGGCGCTGGCGGCGGTCGCGGCGGTGGCGCACCCGTCGTTCCGGCTGCTGATCGACACGATGCACTTCTTCCGCTTCGGCGCCACCGTCGCCGATTTCGGCGCGCTCGATCCGGCGGCGGTCGGCCATGTCCAGCTTTGCGACGTGCCGATGCCGGCGGCGATCGCAAACTACATGGACGAAGCGCTCCACGAACGCCGCGCCCCCGGCGACGGCGACCTGCCGCTGGCCGATTTCCTACGGCACGTGCCCCCCGATGTTGTCGTCGGCCTGGAAGTGCCGATCCGCTCGGAAGCGGAGCGCGGCATCGGCCCGCGCGAACGCCTGGCGCGCTGCGTCGCGCAGGCGCGCGCGCTGATGGCATAAGGCGCGCGCGCGGCCCGGCCGGGTGACGTCAGGCCTCGTTCTCCGAAAAGAAGGTCTTGCCGGCGGCGAGCCGCAGGGGGCCGGCCGATCCCATCGGCGCCGTCGCCGGCCAGCGCATGTCGAGC
>JBAYPJ010000099.1:0-11267 GCA_041677785.1 Novosphingobium sp.
GGGTGCGGTAGACATCGCTGGTGCCGATCACCTGCACGTCGCGCTCGTGGATGCCGAGTTCCTCCCAGGTCTCGCGCAGAGCGGCCTCGACGGGGGTTTCGCCCGGATCGATGCCGCCGCCCGGCAAGGCGATCTGGCCGGGATGCGAACGCATGGTCGAGGGACGGTGGAGCAGCAGGATACCCGGCTCGCCCGCGCGGTCGGTAAGGGCGGCGAGCACGGCGGCGGGACGGAACTGCGTCACGTCGTCGAGCCGCTGGTCGCTGAACAGTTCGGGCGGCTTGCCCATGTGCCCTTCGCGGAAGCGCCGGCTGACCTGATCGAACAGCGCACTCATGCCGGCACCAGCGGGAAGACGGCGCCCTGGCTGACCACGGTAAGCCCACCTTCGGAAAGCGCTATATCAATCAGTTGGGCGTAGGTACTGCGATTGAGTCGAGCTTCAGTGCCGTGGCGCACGCCGAGATAAAGCGCGGGCACCTCGGGATCGCCGGCGGCGCGGATCGGATGGTCCGGCCCGGCGACGACGAGGTCGTCGGTGATGAGCCGGAAAGCGAGCGCGTCATCCTCGCGCTTGACGTCGATCGCGACGAAAGCGGCATCCTCGACCTCGATCGAAAGCTTTTCCTGCGGCGTCACCAACCAGTGCCGGCCTTCGTCGTCGCGCCACAGCAGCGAGGCGAAGGCCCGAACCATGGCCGGGCGCGTGATCTCCCCGCCATCGTGGTACCAGCGGCCATCGGCGGCGATCCGCATGCCACTGTCGCCGGTGCGCGCGGGGTTCCACTCACCGACCGGCGGCAACTTGCGCGCCGCGACGAGATCGGCGATCTCGGCTAGCGACAGGCCGGCAAGCTCGGGGGGCGGCTCGTAGGGCATGGCACTCCGATGCCAGATCGGGCGCGGCGCAACAATCCCGGAAGCGTCATTCGTCGTCCCGGGCCTGATCCGGGGCGGCGTCTGCTCAGCCCTGCCACGGGCCCAGCACGCCCTCGGCCGGCAGGACCGCCGGATTGTCGCAGCGTGCCAGCAGGCGGTGCCGCTCGAACGGCCCGGGCAGGTCCCAGCCGCCGGTGTGGGCGTTGGTGAAGCCCCAGAAGCGGCCGTAGTATTCGGGATCGCCGATCATCACCTGCGGCAGCGGCGCGCGCGGGTCGAGCGCGGCGAGGCTGGCCGTCATCAGCGCCTTGCCGAAGCCGCGGCCCTGCTGCTCGGGCAGTACCGCGACGGGGCCGACCATGATCAACGGATGGGCGCGGCCGCCCCGATCGGCGAGCGCCACCGGCCAGCACTGGATCGTGCCCACGAGCAGGTCGTCCTCGTCGAGCGCGGCAAAGCTCAGGCCCGGCAGCCACGCGGTGCCCTCGCGCACCTTGTAGGCCGTGCGCGTGCGGCGCTCGGGCTCGAAGGCGCGGTCGAGCACCTGTTCGATCAGCGCGGGGTCGATGTCGGCGAGGGGGATGATCTTGGCCATGGGCCGCGCGCGGATAGGGGCGGGCGCCGGGAATGTCGACCCCTTACTTCTGGCGGCCGGGCGATAGCCGCAGCAGGCGCCCCGCGCCCGCTTCCTCGCCGTCTTCCAGCAGCCAGACCGAGCCATCGTCGCGTTCGACGATCTCGCGGATGCGGTATCGGGTCGGATGGCGCGCGACTTCGCGCGCCCGGTCGCCCTCGATCGCGACGCGGACGATCCCGGCGGGCTTCATCGCCGCGATCACCGCCTGCCCGCGCCAGGCGGGGAAGGTGTCGCCGCGATAGAAGATGAAGTCGCCCGGCGCGATCACCGGGTTCCAGCTTATCGCCGGCGCGGCGAGGTCCGGCCGCGTGGCGTGGCGGGGGATCGGTTCCCCGCTGTAATGATCGCCGTTCGAGACCAGCGGCCAGCCGTAGTTCCGACCGGGTTCGACCAGGTTCAGTTCGTCGCCGCCGCGCGGGCCGTGCTCGAGATCCCAGAGTCGTCCCTGCGCATCGAACTTGAGCCCGAGTACGTTGCGGTGGCCGAGCGTCCAGATCTGTGCCGCGACGCCGCCTTTGTCGGCGAAGGGATTGCCCGGAGCGGGCGTCCCGTCGGGCAGCAGGCGGACGATCTTGCCGAGGTTTCCGTCCATCGCCTGCGCCGGCGTGAGCTTCTGGCGATCGCCCGAGGAGAGGAACAGGTAGCGGCCGTCGGGCGAGAAGGCGATGCGGTGCGAATAGTGGCCGTCGCCCGTCACCTTGGGCTGCTGGCGCCAGATCACCTGCAGCCCTTCGAGCCGCGGCGCGCCGTCGAGCGCCAGCCGCGCCCGGCCGAGCGCCGCGCCGCGCGTGCCGCCGTCGCCCGGTTCCGCCCAGGTCAGGTACACCGTGCCGCTGGTCGCGAAGTCGGGCGCCGGGGCCACGTCTCCGAGCCCGCCCTGGCCGGCGTAGGCGACCTCGGGCACGCCGTCGACCTCGCGCAGCGGGCCGTCCTCATGCCACAGTTTCAGCCGGCCCTTGCGCTCTGTGACGAGCGCGAAGGGCGTGCCGGGCAGGAAGGCCATGGCCCAGGGCTCGTCGAAGCGGGCGACCGGGGTGACAGTGAAGTCCGCCTCGCTCGCGGTCGGCGCCCCGGGCTTATCCCCGGCCGGCGCGCTGCCGCAGCTTGCGAGCGCGAGCACGACGGGGAATATCGCGGTCATCATCGATGAGAATCGCATGTCCGCTATAACGCACAGTTTCCGCCGAGGTGCCACCGGCCTCGTGATCGGGGTCGACGAGGCCGGGCGTGGGCCGCTGGCCGGGCCCGTGGTCGCCGCCGCCGTTGTCCTGTGCAAGCCGCGGCCCGCCGGGCTCGACGATTCCAAGAAGCTGAGCCGCGAGCGCCGGGCCGAACTGGAAGCGGCGATCAAGCGGCGCTGCCGCTGGGCGGTGGGCGTGGTCGACGTCGCGGAGATCGACCGGCTCAACATCTTCGGCGCGACCATGGCGGCGATGACACTGGCGGTGCAGGCGCTCTGCGCCGAGCTTGGCGAGGACCCGGCCGAAGTGCTGATCGACGGCAACCTGACCCCGGCGGGGCGGCACGACGGCTGGCGCTGGCTGGCGCGGCCGATCGTCGGCGGCGATGCGCTGGAGCCATGCATTTCGGCCGCCTCGATCATCGCCAAGGAACACCGTGACCGGCTGATGCGCACGCTTGCCGGCGATCACCCGCACTACGGCTGGGAAACCAACGTCGGCTACGGCACGCCCGAACATCTCGCGGCGCTGCGCCGGCACGGGCCGACCCCGCACCATCGCCGCAGCTTCGCACCGGTGGCGCAACTGGAGATGCCGCTGTGAGCGGGCGTTGCTCATGGCCTTCGACAAGGGGACCCCATATGCCTTTCACCGCCGCCGACATCCCCGACCAGTCCGGCCGGACGATCATCGTCACCGGCGCCAATACCGGCATCGGCTTCGAGGCGGCGCGGCTGCTGGCGGGCAAGGGCGCGCGCGTGCTTCTGGCCTGCCGCGGCGAGGAAAAGGCCGCGGCCGCCATCGCGCGCATCCGGCAGGAGACGCCGGGGGCCGATCTGGCGTTCCTTCCGCTCGACCAGGCGGACCTCGCCAGCGTGCGCCGCGCCGCCGAGCTGGCTTCGGCCGAGCCGCGCCTCGACGTGCTGCTCAACAACGCCGGCGTCATGTTCCCGCCGCTGACGCGCACGCAGCAGGGCTTCGAGCTGCAGTTCGGCGTCAACCACCTCGGTACTTTCGCGCTGACCGCGCTGCTGCTGCCCAAGCTCGCCGGGACGCCGGGCTCGCGCGTGGTCGTGACCTCAAGCCTGGCGCATCGGCGTGGGAACATCCGCTGGGACGATCTCAACGCGGAAAAGGGTTACGATCGCACCGCCCGCTATTCGGACAGCAAGCTCGCCAACATGCTGTATTTCGCCGAACTCGATCGCCGCCTGCGCGCGGCCGGCTCGCCGGTCAGCGCGCTCGGCTGCCATCCCGGCGTCGCGGCAACCGAGCTGATGCGGCACTCCGGGCCGTTCCGCGTGTTCATGCCGCTGGTCGGGCTGCTGCTCAACACCGCCGAGCAGGGTGCCTGGCCGGCGCTCCAGGCGGCCACCGCGGCCGACGCCGTGGCCGGCGGCTATTATGGCCCGCGGGGGCTGGGCGAGATGCGCGGGGCTTCCGGTCCGGCCAGGCGGACCGCCGCGGCGAGCGACCCGCAGCTTGCCCGGCGGCTGTGGGACGTGTCGGTCGAGATGACCGGAATCGACCCCGGCCTGGCGCCAGCCTGAAAAATTTTTCACCGGTCGCACCCGGTTCGCCCGACCACAACATATCGAGTCCCGTTCGCGCGGCGGGACTCAAGATGATGTGCCGTGCTCGCTCCGTTCCGCTCCCGGTTGACGTGTCGTTAACCATGATTGCCCAGGATGCAGCGCGAGTCGCGGCTTGACGCGGACTCCGCGAGGACTCACCCTAGAGGCAATCAAAGGGGGTTTCGGCAAGCGGTATGGCCCAGCAGGTGGCATTGAAGGAACGGGCGCGCGCGCGCGCCGTGGTGAAGCGTGGATCGCCGCAGGCGCTGCCCCTTGGGCAGATCCTGCCGGGCGACTGTATCGAGGCGATGCGGACGCTGCCGACGGCGTCGGTGGACATGGTCTTCGCCGATCCGCCCTACAACCTGCAACTCGGCGGCGACCTCAATCGTCCCGACGGCAGCCACGTCGACGCGGTCACCAACGACTGGGACAAATTCGACAGCTTCGCCGCCTACGACGCCTTCACCCGCGCCTGGCTGGCCGAGGCGCGGCGCGTGCTCAAGCCCAGCGGGTCGCTCTGGGTGATCGGCAGCTATCACAACATCTTCCGCGTCGGTGCGATCCTGCAGGACATGGGGTTCTGGATCCTCAACGACATCGTCTGGCGCAAGGCCAACCCGATGCCCAACTTCAAGGGCACGCGCTTCACCAACGCGCACGAGACGCTGATCTGGGCGGCGACGGGGGAGAAGGCCAAATACACCTTCAATTACCGCGCAATGAAGACCTTGAATGACGAACTTCAGATGCGTTCTGACTGGGTTCTGCCGATCTGCGGCGGAGCCGAGCGCATCCGCAAGGGCGGCGCCAAGGCGCATCCGACGCAGAAGCCCGAGGCGTTGCTCTACCGCGTCATGCTGGCGACGACCCACAAGGGCGATGTCGTGCTCGACCCCTTTTTCGGCACCGGCACCACCGGCGCCGTGGCCCGGCGGCTGGGGCGCGAGTGGATCGGCTGCGAGCGCGAGACGGCGTACCGCGAAGTGGCGCTGGAGCGGATCGAGCTGGCGCTCCCGCTCGACGAATCCGCGCTGACGACGATGCAGAGCGCCAAGGCCGCGCCCAAGGTCGCCTTCGGCACGCTGGTCGAGACTGGCTGGATCGCGCCCGGCACCATGCTGACCGACAAGAAGGGCCGGCTGAAGGCGACCGTGCGCGCCGACGGCTCGCTCGTGTCCCCGGAGGGAGAGAGCGGTTCGATCCACGGGCTCGGCGCGAAGCTTCAGGGCGCGCCGTCGTGCAACGGCTGGATCTTCTGGTTTATTGAGCACGAGGGCGAGCGGAAGCCGATCGACGCGGTGCGGCAACTCTATCTGTTGGCGACCGAGCCGTGATATTTTTGTTGCCATGACCTTCTACCTTCGCCCCATCGCGCTTGCCGAAAGCCCGCAGAGCGAGGAGGGCGAGGCGCTGCGGCTGGCCGGCGGCATGGCCTATGCCGGCCGCTTTGCGCTGATCGAGCGGCAGGGCGGCGAAATCGTCTCGCGCCGGCTGATTTCGGTCAGTGAACTGAACAGTTTGCCGAGCGAAGTTCAGGAACAGGTTGCGGCCCTGCGCCAGCCGCATCCGCCGCTGCAATGCGGCGCGCGCACCATCCGGCTCGACCAGCCGCAGGTGGTCGGCACTCTCAACGTGACGCCCGACAGCTTCTCTGACGGCGGCGCGTTCCTCGACGATCCCGAAGTCGCCAACGCCCATGCCGCCGCCATGCTGGAAGCGGGCGCGGCGATGATCGACGTGGGCGGCGAATCGACGCGCCCCGGCGCGGCCGCGGTGTGGGAAGGCGACGAACTGAAGCGCGTCGTCCCGGCGGTCGAGCGGCTGGCGGCGATGGGCGCGGCGATCAGCGTCGACACGCGCCGCCCCGCCGTCATGGAGGCGGCGCTGGCGGCGGGCGCGCATGTGATCAACGACGTCTCGGCGCTGCGGCACGATCCGCGCAGCCTGGAATTCGCCGCGCGCTCGGGCGCGCCGGTGATCCTGATGCATGCGCCGGGCGAAGGTGAGGACCTGCACGCGGGCCGCGCCTATCGGGACGTCGTGCTCGATGTGTTCGACTGGCTCGCCGCCCGGCGCGATGCGGCGGTCGCCGCCGGCGTGACGCGCGAGAAGATCGTGCTCGATCCCGGCATCGGTTTCGGAAAGTCGGTCGCTGACAATCTCGCGCTGATGAACGCGCTGCCGCTGTTCCACGCCCTGGGCCAGCCACTGATGGTCGGCGCCAGCCGCAAGCGGATGATCGGCGCGCTTGCCAATGAAGCGCCGGCCCACCGGCGGCTCGGCGGCTCGCTGGTGCTGGGGGCCAGGGCGATGGACGCCGGCGTGCAACTCCTGCGCGTCCACGATGTCTTCGAGACGGTGCAGGCCGTCCGCGTCTGGCGCGGCCTGCGCGACGCGGCGCTCACCGACTTCGGCCAGCTTCCCGGGGATTAGGGGGCTTGCGATCGGGCCGCCCGCATCGGCGTTCCGGTTGACACCCGGTTGATGCAGTTCACCCTGTCCAGGGAAGGAAACCGCCGCCCCGAAACCGGGCGCCAGCCGATGCCTGCGACCGGCCTGCCGCATCAGGAGCCGGCGACATCTACCTGACGGAACATGGGTTTGCGCCATTCCCTACGGATAACCGATCCGCCCGAAGTAGGAAAATCGTGGTCATGCCCCCGGACGAAAGGCGCCGGCGCCCGCCTCAGCTCACCTCGACGCGCAGCCGCGTGATGCGGGTGGTCTTGAGCAGCCACCGGCCGCCGGCTTTTTCGTAGGTGTCGTGGTAGTGGCCATAGCCGACGAGCCGCGCGAAAGGCGCGCCGGGGGGCATGAAGAAGCGGTCGCTGAATACCCAGATGCCGCTGGCGGTGCCGTTGCCGGTCAGTTCGATCTCGTGCTGGTGTCCCTGGTGGACGGTGACGAGGCGCGGCGCATCGAGATTGGCCGTCTGCCAGGAATCGCGGCCGGTCATCACCATGTTCATCATCGGCATGTGGTCGACGCCGGTGGTTGGATCGGTGCAGCAGCCCCGGTAGTCGAGCACGCAGTCCTCGGCCAGGATCGAGCGGACCAGCTCGCCGTCGGTGGTGTCGACGCCGCGCCAGTATTTGGCCTTGAGCTGCCGGATGTCCTCGATGGCGCTCAGCCGTCCGCTTTCATCCATCAACCCTCTCCGCCGCTTCGGCGCGACTTTCGGGTGGATCAGGCGGCGCTGTCAATGCCCAGTTCGCTGAGCTTGCGGTAGAGCGTCGAGCGGCCGATGCCGAGGCGGCGGGCGACTTCGGTCATGCGTCCGCGATAGAGGCCGATGGCGAGGCGGATGACGTCGGCCTCGATCTCCTCGAGCGGGCGCAGGTTGCCGTCTGCCGTATAGAGCATCACGCCCGAGCTTTCGGGAACCTGCGGCGGCGTGCCGGTGCTGGGCGCCGAGCCGAGCATGTTGGAAAGCTGCGGGAAGTCCTCGGCCGTCAGCGCGTCGCCGTCGCAGAACACGGCGGCGCGGAAAAGCACGGCCTGGAGCTGGCGGACGTTGCCCGGCCAGTCATAGGCCGCCAGCAGCGCCAGCGCGCCATCGGTGATGCCGAGCTGGCGCAGCCCGGGCTGCTCGCCGATGCGGGCGAGGAAGTGGCGGCACAGCGCCGCCATGTCGCCGGGGCGCTCGCGCAGCGGCGGCAGCGCGACGGTGACGGCGGCGACCGACTGCAGCAGCTCGGGCAGGAAGTGCCCGCCCGCCACCATGTCCTTGAGCGGCAGGTTGCTCGCGGCGATCAGCCGGACGTCGACCTTGAAGCTGTAGGGCGCGCCGATCGGCTGCACGTCGCCGCGCTTGAGCGATTCGGTCAGCCTTTCCTGTATCTTCAGTGGCAGCCGGTCGATCTCGTCGATCGCCAGGGTGCCGCCGTCGCATTGCTGCAGCGCGCCGATCTGGCGCTCGAAGGCGCCGGCGAAGGCGCCTTTCTCGTGGCCGAACAGCGCCGATTCGACCGAGTTCGCCGGGATCGCGCCGACGTTGACGATCCGCAGGGGAACGCGCGCGCGCGGCGAGGCGGCGTGGATCGCGCGGATCAGCATTTCCTTGCCGGTGCCGCTTTCACCCTCGATCAGCACCGGCTGATGGCCGCGCGCCGCCTTGGCGGCGACGGCGAGGGCCGCGCGGAAGGTGGGCGCGGCGCCGATCATCGCCTCGAAGTCCGGGTTCGACGGCATCTTCTCGGTCAGCGGCGCCAGTTCGTCGCGCGGCGATTCGCGGGTCGTGGCGCTGCGCAGCGCCTCCATCAGCCGCTCGGGCGCGACCGGCTTGATCAGGTAGTCGGTCGCGCCGGCGCGCATCGCCTCCACGGCCAGCAGCGGCGAGGCGCTGGTTGTCAGCATCAGGATCGGTATCGCCGGCCGGCGCGATTTCAACTCGGAGATGAGCGCGCAGGCGTCGTCGCCGGGCACCCACTGGTCCAGGACGATCGCCGAAAGCTGCATGCCCTGGCGGGTGCCCAGCGTGGCGATCGCCGTTTCCGGGTCGCGGGCGATGATCGTGCGCCAGCCCTCGCGCGCGGCAAGCGCGGAGATCAGCCGGCACTGGGCCGGTTCATCGTCAATCAGCATGAGCAGGCGCTGCTCGAACTCAGCCATGATGATCCGTTGCCATCCATCCCACGGTTTCCGGGTGAATAGCGCGATCGGGTAAAGACCCGATTAAGGCTAAAGGCTTGAGCCGGCCGAAAGTCAGCGATAGAGGCTGGGATCAGACTCATTCCAATCGAGGACGGAACGCATGGCATCGGGCAATGACATGAAGGCGGCTAACGAAACCTATTCGGGTTTCACCAGCATGATCAAATGGGGCGCGATCGTCGCCGCCGTCGCCACGTCGGTCGTGGTTGCCCTGCTCGCCGCGAACTGATGACCTTGCGGCTCGCCGTTCTGAAAGAACGGGCGAACGGCGAAACACGGACCGCGGCGACGCCCGAGACGGTGCGCAAGTTCATTGCGCTGGGGGCGACGGTCGCGGTCGAGCAAGGCGCCGGGCTGGGCGCCGCCATTTCCGATGCGGACTATGCGGCGGCGGGGGCCGAGGTGGCCCTCGCCGCCGCTGTCGTGCGCGGGGCCGGGATCATCCTTGCCGTACAGGGGCCCGAACCTGGGCTGCTGGTGGGATCGGCGCCGGGCGCATGGATCGTCGGCGGGCTCGATCCCTTCGGCCGGCGCGAGCGGATCGCCGCCTATGCCGCGGCGGGGCTAGAGGCGCTGGCGATGGAATTCATGCCGCGCATCACCCGCGCGCAGTCGATGGACATCCTCTCGTCGCAGTCGAACCTCGCCGGCTACAAGGCGATGATCGAGGCGGCGAACGCCTATGGCCGCGTGTTCCCGCTGATGATGACCGCGGCCGGCACGGTAAGCGCGGCGCGGGTTTTCGTCATGGGCGTCGGCGTTGCCGGCCTGCAGGCGATCGCCACCGCCCGCCGGCTGGGCGCGCAGGTTTCGGCAACCGACGTACGCTCGGCGACGCGGGAGCAGATCCTCTCGCTCGGTGCCAAGCCGGTCTTTGTCGAGCATGTCGCCGGGATCGAGGGGGAGGGCAGCGGCGGCTACGCTGCGGAGATGTCGGACGAGTACCGGAAGGCCCAGGCCGAACTGGTCTCCGCCCATATCGCGAAACAGGACATCGTCATCACCACCGCGCTGATCCCCGGCCGCCCCGCGCCGCGCCTGATCAGCGACGCGCAGATCGCCACGATGAAGCCGGGCAGCGTGATCTACGACTTGGCGGTCTCCCACGGCGGCAACGTCGAGGGTGCGGTGGCGGACGCGGTGGTGGAGCGCCATGGCGTGAAGATCATGGGCTACGCCAACACCCCCGCGCGCCTCGCCGCCGACGCCTCGGCCCTGTTCGCGCGTAACCTCTACAACTTCCTCTCGGCCCTCTGGGACAAGGACGCCGGCCGCCCGGTGCTCGACGCCGAGATCGGCGATGCGGTGCGCCTGACGCAGAACGGTCAGGTGGTGCACGAAAGGCTGCTGGGGTGAGGGGGGACGCATCCGATCCTTCCCGGCACGGGGAGGGGGCCGCCGCCGCGCTGGCGGAGAGCCCCGTCCACCGTCTTGCGGACGGCCTCCCGCCCCGTACCGGAGAGGATTGGTAAACGCATGGATTTCATCTCGATCCTTTCGATCTTCGTCCTGGCCTGCTTCGTCGGCTATTACGTCGTCTGGTCGGTCACGCCGGCGCTGCACACGCCGCTGATGAGCGTGACCAACGCGATCTCCTCGGTGATCGTCGTGGGCGCGCTGATCGCGGCCGCTTCGGCGGGCGGGCTGGCGTCGAGCCGGCTGGGGCTTGTCGCGATCGTCCTTGCCAGCATCAACATCTTCGGCGGCTTCGCCGTCACCGCCCGCATGCTGGCGATGTTCAAGCGGAAGGATCGTTGACGGCGATGGGGCGCGCGGGACTGCCCGACTGGGCCTTGATCGCCTACCTCGTCGCGGGGGTCCTGTTCATCCTGGCGCTGCGCGGACTGTCGCGACCGACATCGTCGCGTACCGGAAACCGGTTCGGCATGGCGGGGATGGCGCTGGCCGTCGTGACGACGCTGGCCACGCATTTCCCGCAGGCCGGGCTGGAGCCCAGCCCCGGCCCGGCCTGCTTCGGCGATTGCGGACCCTGGCCGGACTGGGCATCCGCGGGACGGATATTCGCCGCCATCGCCATCGGCGCGGCCATCGGCCTCACGGTCGCGCGGCGGATCAAGATGACGGCGATGCCGCAACTCGTCGCCGCGTTCCACAGCCTCGTCGGGCTTGCCGCGGTACTGGTGGGGGCGGCGGCCTATCTCGATCCGGCGGCCTTCGGCATTCTCGGTCCCGGCGGGCTGATCGATCCGCTGAGCCGGCTGGAAATGGCGCTTGGCGTCGCCATCGGCGCGATCACCTTCTCGGGCTCGGTCATCGCCTTCGCCAAGCTGAACGGCAACATGAGCGGCGCGCCGATCCTGCTGCCGGCGCGGCACGTGA
>JBAYPJ010000100.1:0-10485 GCA_041677785.1 Novosphingobium sp.
CGGGCGATCGTCGTGTGCCCGCAGTTCCGTGCGCGGTCGGCCCAGGGGACGACGGGCCAGGATGCGGAAGCCCGGCTCGAAGAGGGCAGGGGCCTCGCGCTTGCCATCGGCATCGAGGTCGTCGAGGCTTTCCTCCTGCCCATCCGCGAGGCGCGCGCGGCGACGCTGTTCGGCGAAGGCCAGGTCCGCAATATCGAGATCGCCTGCGACCAGGCGGAAGCCGAACTGGTCATCGTCGACGGTGCGCTCACCGCGATCCAGCAGCGCAATCTCGAGGAAAAGCTCAAGCGCAAGGTGATCGATCGCACCGGCCTGATCCTCGAGATCTTCGGCGAACGCGCCGCGACCGCCGAGGGGCGGTTGCAGGTCGAACTGGCCCACCTCGATTACCAGGCCGGCCGGCTGGTGCGGAGCTGGACGCACCTGGAGCGCCAGCGTGGCGGTTTCGGCTTTCTCGGCGGTCCCGGCGAAACCCAGATCGAGGCCGACCGCCGGATGATCCGCGACCGCATGGCCCGGCTGCGGCGGGAACTCGACCAGGTGCGCCGCACGCGCGGGCTCCATCGCGGCCGGCGGGAGAAGGCCCCCTGGCCGGTGATTGCCCTGGTCGGCTATACCAACGCCGGAAAATCCACGCTTTTCAATCGGCTGACTGGGGCGACCGTGATGGCGGAAGACCTGCTCTTCGCCACGCTGGACCCGACGATGCGCGCGATCCGGCTACCCGGGATCGACAAGGCGATCCTGTCCGACACGGTCGGCTTCATCTCGGACCTGCCGACGCAGCTCGTCGCCGCGTTCCGCGCAACGCTCGAGGAAGTAACGGGGGCCGACGTCATCCTCCACGTCCGCGACATCGCCAACCCCGACAGCGAGGCGCAGAAGAGCCAGGTTCTGAAGGTTCTCGCCGAACTGGGCCTCGCCGAGCAGGAGGCCGACGCCCCGGGGGTGCCGATCGTCGAAGTGTGGAACAAGTGGGACCTGCTCACGCCCGACCACCAGTCCGAACTGCGCGAGATCGCCGCGCGGGAAGGGGAGACGGTTATCGTTCCGGTCTCCGCCCTGACCGGAGAAGGCACCAGCGAACTGCTAGAAGCCGTCAGCCGGCTGCTGACTGCCGACGCGCAGACTTACAGCTTCCTGCTCCCCGCGCGGGAAGGCCAGAAGCTCGCCTGGCTCCACGCGCACGGCGAGGTCCTTGCCGAGGAAGACGCGGGGGAAGGGGAACAAGGGCCCTTGCTGCGCGTCAAAGTTCGCCTGTCGCCCCGCGAGATGGGGCGCTATTCCCGCCTTTGAAGCGTGTTCAGCTCGAACCAGGCAACCTCCGGCCGGCCTCTGCGTCCCGCTCCGCCGCTTTCGCCGCCTGCCAGAGCGCTTCCTGCTCGTCGAGCGTCAACGACGCGAAGGCGCCGCCGCGTTCGGCAGCCAGCGCCTCCATGGTGCGGAAACGAACCTCGAATTTGGCGTTGGCGGCGCGCAACGCATCCTCCGGTGCGATACCGTATGCGCGGACGGCGTTGACCGCGGCGAACAGCAAGTCGCCGGCTTCTTCAAATCGCGATTGCTCGTCGGCTTCGGCGAGTTCGGCCAGTTCCTCGTGGACCTTGGCGGCGGGACCGGCGGGATCGGGCCAGTCGAACCCCACGCGGGCCGCGCGCTTCTGCAGCTTCTCGGCGCGCATCAGGGCGGGAAGCGCAAGAGCAACGCCGTCGAGCGCGCTCGTGGCGCCGCGCGCTTCGCGCTCGGCGGCTTTGAGCGCTTCCCAGCGGCGTGTTTGGGGCTGGCCATCGTCGGAAGCGTCGCCGAAGAGGTGCGGATGGCGCGAGATCAGCTTGTCCGAAATCGCCGCCGCGACATCCGGAAAAGCGAAGTGGCCGGCTTCCTCGGCCATGCGCGCGTGAAACACGACCTGAAGCAGGAGGTCGCCAAGCTCGTCGCGCAGCGCCGCAATGTCGCCGCGCGCGATCGCATCGGCGACTTCGTAGGCTTCCTCGATCGTATAGGGCGCGATGGAGGCAAAGCTCTGCTCGCGGTCCCACTCGCAGCCCGAGACGGGATCGCGCAGCCGCGCCATGATCGCCAGCAATCGGTCAAGCGGGGTGGCCCGTTCCATTAAATATCCAGACTGATAATATATATTATGTTAAATATGACGGACATCGAACTCCCTTTCGAGGCCCGTCATGCCGTGAACTTTTGGAGCACGAAAGCCAGCACCGCGATGATCGCGACCCACGCCAGCGCCAGTTGCAATGTTCGCGCGCGGCTCGGCGCGTGCGACCGCAGACCCCGGAGCGCCAGGACAAGCGCGGCCGCGACCGTCACGATCGCCACGGCCATGTCAGTCGTGCCTGCGTTCATGCTGCCATCTCCAATCCGTCATAGCCGACTGCCACGTGCGCGGGAACCTCGCGGCTGAGCGCGGCGTAGTCCATGCTCTTGTCCAGGTGCGTCAGCACCGCCCGGCGCACCCGCGCCGCCTCGATCAGTTCGAGCGCCATAGCCAGATGTGCGTGCGTCGGGTGCGGTTCACGGCGCAGGCAGTCGACCACCAGGATGTCGCAGCGATCGAACAGTTCGACCATTGCCGCGGTCACCGCGCTGAAGTCCGTCGCATAGCCGATCGCTGCGGAATCGCATTCGAAGCGATAGCCGGTCGTCTGTGCATGCCCGTGTGGCATCTGGCACGATGACACGCCGAAGCCGGCGCAAAGGCGCAGCCGGTTCAGGTTCTCGATTTCCACGATGGTCGGATAGCCGTATTCGCCGGCGAAGACGTAGGAAAAGCGCTGGCGCAGCCGCCGCACGGTCTCCTCGGCCGCATAGCCCGGCAGCGGCCCGCCGCGCCCATAGCGCATGGGCCGCAGGTCATCGATACCGTGGACGTGATCCGCATGGTCGTGCGTCCAGAATACCGCGTCGATCCGGTCGATCCGGTTCGCCAGAAGTTGCGCGCGCAGATCGGGCGACGTGTCGACCAGCAGCCGGCGCCCCTGCTCGCTCTCGACGATGATCGACACGCGTGTGCGTCGGTTCTTCGGCTCGGCGGGATCGCAGGCGCCCCAGTCACCGCCCGGAACCTCGCCGATCCGGGGCACGCCGGTCGAGGTACCGCTGCCGAGCATCAGCAGCTTCACGCAGCGGCCTTCGTGAAAAGCCTGAAAAAGTTGGCGGTCGTGACCTCGGCCAGCGCCGTGGGTTCGATGCCGCGCAGGCCCGCGACGAAGCGGCCGGTGTCGGCCGTGAACGCTGGCTCGCATACCCGGCCGCGGTGCGGAACCGGCGCGAGGAACGGCGCGTCGGTCTCCAACAACATCCTGCCGGCGGGAAGTTCTGCGGCCACTGCCTGCAAGGCGCGAGCATTCTTGAATGTCACGATTCCGGAAAGCGAAATCGACAGCCCGAGTTCCAGCATCTGCCGGGCGAAGGCCGCCGAGGCGGTGAAGCAGTGGATCAGAGCCGGAAAGGCGCCCTGCTCCATTTCCTCGGTCAGGATGCGCGCGGTATCTTCTTCGGCGTCGCGCGTGTGGACGATCAGCGGCAACCCCGTTTCGCGCGCCACGCCGATGTGGATGCGGAACAGCGCCTGTTGCGTCGCCCGGTCGGAATGATCGTAGTAATAGTCGAGCCCGGTCTCGCCGATGCCGATGACCTTGGAGTGCGCCGCTGCCTCGACCAGCGCAGCGGCACCGAGATCGGCGTGGGCGTCGGCCTCGTGCGGATGGATGCCGACGCTGGCCCAGACGTCGTCCTCGCGCTCGGCCGTGCCGACCACCTGCGCCCATTCCCGCTGACGCGTGGAGATATTGAGGAATCCACCGATTCCCGCCGCCCGGGCCCGGGCAATGACGCCCTGCTGGTCCTCAACCAGACCCTTGTATTCCAGGTGACAGTGCGAATCGATCAGCATCACACCGGGTCCTCGACCGGCAGTTCCAGCCGCGGGAACACGCCCACCGGCTGAGCGACGGTGAACCCGGAGGCGGCAAGATCGGCGAACCAGCCATCATTGGCCAGCGCCGCGAAATCGCGCCCGTTCGCGCCGATCCCCATCTGGTCGAGCAGACTGTCCGCCGCGGTTGGCACCACCGCCCGGACGGCGATCGCGAGATCGCGGACACAGCGGAACAGCGTCATCAGCACGGCGGCCATGCGTTCGGGGTCAGTCTTGCGCAGGGCCCAGGGCGCCTGCTCGTCGACGTACTGGTTGCAGGCGAACACCGCGCGCATCCAGCTCTCCAGGCCATCGCTGAACGCCAGCTTGGCGAAGCTCGCTTCCAGCGCCTGCACGCCCGAGCGGACCGTGGCTTCGAGTTCGGCGTCGGCCGGTGTCGCTACCAGACTGGCGCGCAGCGCGCCGCCGAGGTTCTTGAAGATCATCGACAGCACGCGCTGCGCCAGGTTGCCGAAGCTGTTGGCCAGTTCGGCATTGGCGCGCGTCACGATCGCCTCGGGCGAATAGCTGCCGTCCTGCCCGAAAGCGACTTCGCGCAGCAGGAAATACCGCAGGGTATCGACGCCGTAGCGCGTGGCCAGTTCCACCGGATCGGTGACGTTACCGAGCGACTTCGATTCCTTCTGGCCGCGGTTGAGCAGGAATCCATGGCCGAAAACCTGCTTCGGCAACGGTAGGCCCGCGCTCATCAGAAAAGCCGGCCAATAGACCGCGTGGAAACGGACAATGTCCTTGCCGATGAGATGCAGGTCCGCCGGCCACCACTTCGCCATTTCCGCGGTGTCGTCAGGAAAGCCCAGGCCGGTCAGATAGTTGGTCAGCGCATCGACCCACACGTACATGACGTGGTTGTCGCTGCCGGGAACCTTGACGCCCCAGTCGAAAGTCGTGCGCGACATCGACAGGTCGCGCAAGCCGCCTTCGACGAAGCGGATCACTTCGTTGCGGCGGCTTTCGGGGCGCAGGAACTCGGGGCGCTCGCGATAGAGCGCCAGCAGCGGCTCGGCATATTTCGACAGGCGGAAGAACCAGCTTTCCTCGACCGTCCATTCCACTGGCGTGCCCTGGGGGGAGAGCTTCTCCCCCCCTTCCCCGGCGATCAGTTCGCTCTCGTCGTAATAGGCCTCGTCGCGGACCGAGTACCAGCCTTCGTAGCGGTCGAGATAGAGGTCGCCGGCTGCTTCCATGCGGCGCCAAAGCTCCTGGCTCGCTTTATGGTGTCGCGGCTCGCTGGTGCGCAGGAATATGTCATGTGATATATTAAGTATGTCGCACATATCTATGAAATATTGCGACATATCATCAGCGAGCTGCAATGGTGTGATTCCCAGTTCCCGCGCCTTCTGGGCCATCTTGAGCCCGTGCTCGTCGGTGCCGGTCTGAAAGCGCACGTCGAAGCCCTGCTGCCGCTTGAACCGGGCCATGACATCGGCCGCGATCGCCTCGTAGGCATGGCCTATGTGCGGCTTGCCGTTCGGATAGGAGATGGCGGTAGTCAGGTAATAAGGTTCGGCCATGGGCGCGGCGCATTCTTTCACTGGTGTCAGGTCGCGGGTTCTCTAGGCATGGCCGCGGAGGCCAGCAACCCGCCAATCTCCATGATAAGCAATCCCGCGTCGAAATTATAGGTGGGCGCCTGCGCCGCGAGCCGCGTTACCGCGCCGTGGGCCTCGATCACGCGGAGTTGCCGCTCGCGCGGGCCGGCGGCAAAATCCTCCGCCAATGCCGCGCGCGCGAGATCGAGCGCGGCGGAGAGCCGCGCGCGCGACGGCCGGGCGCCCACTTCGGCGGCCAGCGCGCCGCGCAGGACAAAGCCGGGATCGCCATCGCGCATGATCCGCTGCATCAGCGCGTGGAGCGGTGCGAGGTCCTGGTCGACGAAAGCGAGCGCAGCGCCGGGCGAGCCATCCGCCGCCGCGATCGCGGCGGCACGCGTCGCGGCGTCGGCCGATGGCGCACGGTCCCGCAGGATCGCGTCGATCGCGTCGTTACCGATCGGCGCGAAGCGCAGCATACGGCAGCGCGAGCGGACGGTCGCCAGCAGGCGGCCGGGGCGGTGCGCGACGAGCAGGAAGAACGTGCCCGCGGGCGGCTCCTCCAGGCTCTTGAGCAGCGCATTGACCGCCGCCTTCTCGAGATCGTCCGCGGGATCGACGATCACCGCCCTTCGGTTGCCGAGCGTCGGCCGCGTAACCAGCCGCGCCTGCATCCTGCGGATCTGGTCGACGGAAATGTTGCGCTTGGTCTCATAGGCTTTGCCTTCGTCGCGCTTCTTCTCCTCTTCGTCGTTGGCCGGCAAGGGGTCGAGTACGATCACGTCGGGATGCGCGCCTTCGGGCTGCGGCACGCCCGGCTCGGCCACCAGCGCACGGGCGGCGGCGCGGGCGAAAGTGCCCTTCCCCACCCCGCGGGACCCGGCGAATATCCAGCCGTGGTGCATCCGCGCCGAAGCCAGCGCCGCGCGCCATTCGCGCCAGGCGGCATCGTGGCCGACCAGGTCAACCGGGGTCATGCGCCTTCCAGCAGCGGGGCTAGCGCGGCCATGACCGCGGCATGGGTATCCTCGCGGCTGACACCGCTATCAATCCGCGCAAAACGATGCGGTTCTGCTTCAGCGAAGCCAGCAAATGCAGCCGCAACGCGGGCATGATAGTCCGCCTCCCGGCCGCCGATCCGGTCGCTGCCCCCGGCGTCACGCACGGCAAGCCGTCCGGCCGAGACTTCGGGCGCGACTTCCATCAGCAGCGTCAGGTCGGGCAGCAGCCCCCCGCTGCCGATGCGGTGCAGCATCAGGATGTCCGCGTCGGACAGCCCTCCCCCACCGCCCTGATAGGCGCGGCTCGAATCGAGGAAACGGTCGCAGATGACCCATTGTCCCCGCGACAGCGCCGGGCGGATCAGCCGCTCGACATGATCGGAGCGCGCCGCGGCGAACAGCAGCGCTTCGGCACGCGCGTTCCAGCCCTCGCCGTCGAGGCCGAGCAGAAGGGCGCGGATCGTCTCGGCGCCGGGCGTGCCACCGGGCTCGCGCGTCAGCACGGCATCGATGCCGCGCGCGCGCAGCGCATCGGCCAACAGCCGCGCCTGGGTCGACTTGCCGGCCCCCTCCCCGCCCTCGAAGGCAATGAAGCGCGCTTCCCTCACGAGACCAACCCGGCAAGGCCATTGACCAGCCGGTCGAACGCTCCGGCCCTGCCAACCGCAGCGCCGGCAAAAAGCGGCACGCGGCTTGGCGGTCCGTCGCCGGCATGGATTTCCAGTTCGGCGACCTGGGCGCCTTTGGCGATCGGCGCGACGAGCGGCCCGTTATAGGTGAGCCGCAGCGTGATCGGCCCCGTTTCACCGCGCGGCAGAGTCGCCGCGACGGCGCGCCGCGCCACCAGCGGCACGCGCCGCGCCGCGCCGTCCTGCACCCGCGCCTCGGCGACCGGCTTGCCTGCCGTGAAGAGCGGACGCGCCTGCCAGGCCGAGAAACCCCATTCGAGCAGCGCGCGGGCGGCGGCGGCGCGTTCGCCCTCGCTGTGCGCACCGCCAATGACCATGATCAGCCGTCGTCCCTCACGCTCGGCCGAACCGAGAAAATTGTAGCCGGCCTCGCGGGTGTAGCCGGTCTTGATCCCGTCCGCGCCAGCGACGATGCCGACGGTCGGGTCGCGGCTCTGCAACGTGACGCCATTCCATTCCATGCGCTTCTGGCCGAAATAACGCCGATAAAGTTGCGGATGGCGGGTGATCAGCGCCTCGCCCAGCACGGCGAGGTCGCGCGCGGTGACATAAGTGGCGCCCCCGTCCGGCCAGCCGCTGGGCGTCGCGAAATGGCTGCCGGCCATGCCAAGCCGCCGCGCCTCGGCATTCATCAGCGCGCACCAGCGGGGGACATCGCCGGCGTAATCCTCGGCCAGCACGACCGACGCGTCGTTGGCCGATGCCGTGGCGATGCCGCGCAGCAGCGTGTCGACGTTCACCACGGAGCCGCCCTTGAGATAGAGGCTGGTGCCGCGCCCGTTCCACAGACGCGCGGTCTCGTCGGGTACCGTAACCTCCCGGCCCGGAGCAAGCCGGCGCTTCGCCATCTCCTCGAAGGCGACATAGGCGGTCATCACCTTGGTCATGGAGGCGGGCGCGAAACGCAGGTCCGGTTGCCGGGCGTAAAGCGTTCTGCCCGAGTTCAGGTCGACGAGCAGCCCGACCAGCACCGGGGCGACCTCTGCGGGCGGCGCCGGCGTGCCGCCGGCGGCAGGCGTCGCCATGAGCGCCATGACCGACAGGATCGCCAGAGATTTTCGCAACTGTCGCGCTCCCGCTGCGGGTGGTAGTTCTCCTTCCGCGCGGGTCGATCGGCTCAATCAGTCGGCGCGCTGGATTCGAGCGTCGCTATAACCCGCGGTTCGCGCCTTCGCCAGCGCGGCCTCCGCCTCGGCGCGGTCGGCGAAGGGCCCCATGCGCACGCGCCAGAGCGAGCCGGCCCGGCTGGCCGATCCGCCGACCCGGTCGGCGGAGGCCTTGGTCCTGGCCTCGGTCGAATAGGCGCCGACCTGAACGACCAGCGCCCGGGCAGCGACGCGCGGTGCGGGAGCTGCCGCCGGAGCGGGTACCGCCGCCGGCTTCGGCGTTGCGGCAGGCGTCGGTACCGCCTTTGCCGCGGCAACGGGCGGCGACATCGGCGCGGGAGCGGGCACAGGCTTTACCGCCGGGCTGGCGACCGTAGGCAGGCCAGGCGGGAGCGACGCGGTGCTCCCGGCGAGCTTGCGGTTCAGAGCGTCGAGCAGGCCTCTTGGCGTCTCCATCCGCTCGGGCGCGCGGCCGCCGGCACGCAGCATCGCGCGCTCCTGCTCGGGCGGATTGACCCGCCGCACGCGCACCGCCGGCTTGTCGCCATCCAAGCCAAGCTGCGCCGCGGCCCCCGGCGAAAGTTCGATCAGCCGATCGTTGCGCATCGGCCCCCGACGTTCGACTCGCACCAGGATGGTCCGGCCGCTGTCGAGCCCAGTCACCTCGACATAGCTCGGCAGCGGCAGCGTCTTGTGCGCGGCCGAGACGCCAGGCCCGCCGTCCGCGCCGACATCGGCATGGCCGACGGCATCGTAGTTGAGCCTGTCTTCGGGCGTGTAGGTTGTCTCGTCCACCTGGAACGGGGCGCCCAGCACCACCGGGTAGTCCGCTGCCGGTCCGTTTGGCGGCGGCGGTACCGGCTGCGCCTGCGCCCGGGGGCTGCCGCCGCAACCGGCCAGCGCCGCGATCAGGACCAGCGGCAAGGCATGGCTAACGGGCAATCTCATCTGCAAGCAACCCCACCGACAAAGCGTAGTAGTTCGAGCAGTTGTATTGCAGGATAACCCGATAATTCCCGGTTAACAGGAACGCCGGCGTACCCGGCCCGTCGGGCTGGAACAGCGCAGCGAGCGTGGTGTCGCCGATGCCGGCGAGCGGCGTGACCCCCAGGCGGCGCCATTCGGCGACGGTCCGCCAGCCCGAATGGCGTGCATAGACGGCCGGGCAGCTCGGCGAGACCAGCCGGTTGGTGACGGCCGACCAGTCGAACCCGCGCGGCACCGCGGCGGCCACGCCCCAGGGCTCGCCCTGGCGCCAGCCCGCCTGGCGGAAATAGTTGGCTATCGAGGCCAGGGTATCGGCGCGGCTCGTCCAGATGTTGCGCTCGCCGTCGCCGTCGCCGTCCACCGCGGTGCTGAGATAGACGCTGGGCAGGAATTGCGGATTGCCGAAGGCGCCCGCCCAGCTCCCCTTGAGCCGCTCGCGCGGGACGCCGCGCTCGGCGATCTTGAGCAGCGCGATGAACTCGCCGGCGAAAAGCTCGCGCCGCCGCCCTTCATAAGCCAGCGTGGCCAGCGAACGGGCGAGATCGAAATCGCCGGTATAGCTGCCGTAATTGGTCTCATGCCCCCAGATCGCCAGCAGGATCTTGCCGGGCACGCCGTACTTCGCCTCGATTCCCGGAAGCAGGGGGGCGACCTGCTGCTGCATCCGGCGCCCGCCGTTGATCCGCGCCGCATCGACGTGCTGCCGGCGATAGGGGGCGAACGGCGGCGGCCCGGCCGAAGACGACGCTCCCGGCTGCGCGCGGTCGAGCGCGATGACGCGCGGGTTGAATGTCAGGCCCGCCGTCATGCGCCGGATGGTCGCATCGCTTACGCCTTCGGCGCGGGCGCGGGCGGCAAGAAGCTGGAGGTAGCCCTGAAACCCCGCCTCCTCGCCCGCTTGCGCGGCGGCGGGAGGGGCGGCTGCAATCAGTGCTGCGGCGGCCAGGAACACGGCAGCCTTGACGGAACGACGCGGCGAAATCATCTGCGCGAACATTGCACAGTGCCAGAGGCTTGTGAATGCCGCCGCCCGTTTGACCTGTTGAAGGCGCGCGTACGTGCGACGATCCGCACACCGCCGGCGCGCTTGCGCTTTGCCGCATTCCCGCTATGCGCCGGGTCAGGGACAGGTGGCCGAGTGGTTTAAGGCAGCGGTCTTGAAAACCGCCGTGGGCGCAAGCTCACCGTGGGTTCGAATCCCACCCTGTCCGC
>JBAYPJ010000101.1:0-10326 GCA_041677785.1 Novosphingobium sp.
AATTGCCGCTCGACCTGCCGCTATCTGCCGACCCGGCACTCGCCGTTGCCGCCCCGGTTGCCGAGAAGCCTGGCGAAAAGGCGGCCGAAGAACCCGCCGATCCGGCGCCCGCCGCCGACGAAGCCGCGACCGCGACGACGCCCGCCCCCGGCGACCCGGTTCTTCCCACAGCGATCCTGTCGGTCGCCGCACAGCTCTCGCAGGCACCCAGGCCGGCCGAGACGACCGAAGAGGCGGCCACGGCCATTGTCGGCCGGACCGCCACGCGCGAAACGGCGCGGCGGCAGGCCGCGAGGGACGATCTCCAGGCCCTTCCGCCGGCGAAGGCGGACCCGGTCGAGGCTACCCCGGCAGGCAAGACGCCGGCCCGGGCGAACGGGCAGGGCGCGTCCTTCGCACCCGGCGCTCCCGCCATCGCTTCCGCCGAGGCAACGCCCGGCGCAGTCTCCGCCGACGCCCCGACAGCACCGGCAACTGGCGCCGTCGAGGCCGCCGAGATGCCCGTGCTGGCCCGGCCGGCCGCAGCCGGCACCGACCGCCCCGCACCCGAGGCCGCAGTCCGCGTAACGGCGATGGCGGCCGCGCAGAAGGCGCCGATCGCGGCATCGCCGAACACGGATCGACAGCCGGCCCCCACACGGCAGACCGACACGCCCGCGACGCCCGCCGCGCAAACGGCAACCGTCACCACATCGCCCGACACCGCCCGCCAGACGGACCGGGCACCGGCAAGCGTGCCCGCGATGCCCGCCGCGCAAACGGCAGCCGCCACCACATCGCCCGACACCACCCGCCAGCCGGACCTCGCATCGGCCAATGCAGCCATGGCGCCGGCCGCGCAGACGGCAACGGCCGCGCCGGCCGCCGCACCGCTGCCGCTATCGGGCCTGGACCGGCTGAACGCGCCGGCGACGCCTCTCGCGCAGCGAGCGGCTCCCGCGATAGCGGCAGAGGCCGTGCGCCAGGCGGAGCCGGCGAAGATCGTGCCGGCCGCCGACGCCGCGCCGGCCCCCCGGCCCGCCGGCACGGCCGAAGCCCAGCCCCCGGCGGCCCAGGTGCAGGTACAGGCGGATGCGCCCGCCGCCGTCGCCAGACCCGCTACGCAGGATACGGCCGCCCTGCCGCAGCGCGAGGCCGGGGCCGAAGCCGCACCGGCCGCCGCGCCCAAGGCCGCCGAACTGCCCGGCATGCCTGCCGCCCCCGCACCGATGCCCACCGCCCCGCTCGCCCCGCCGGTGCTCGCCGCCCAGGATGGGCAGGCGCTCGCCCAGAGCGTTGCAGCGACCGCCGCCACGCCGGCCGGCGTCATCCAGAACGGCCACGACTTCGCCGCGCTGGTCGACCGGCTGGTCGAAGCGCGCGACGCGGCCAATCCGGCCAGCGTCCATGCCGCCGTGTCGCACAACCAGTTCGGCCGGGTTTCGCTCCGCTTCGATCAGGACGCGAACGGGCTTTCGGTCGCCATGAGCAGCCCCGATCCGGACTTCGCCAGGGCAGTCCAGGCTTCGGCCGCTTCGGCGCAGGCGCAGACCGCGAACGACAACGGCTCGGCCCCGCGCCAGGACCATGCGGGCCAGCAGCAGCCGGCCGCTTCGGCGTCCGGCCAGCAGCAACAGCAACAGTCGCAGGCCTTCGGCCGCGACGACCGTGAGGGGCACGGCGATACCGCCGGGGCCGGAACCCGGCCGGGCCGGGCCGCCGGCCAGCAACCCCAGAGCGATGACCCCGCCGACGCGCGCGGCGGCATCTACGCCTGACACGTCAATCCATTTCCAGAGGTTAGATCATGAGCAGCGACAAGGCCGATAAGGATACCCAGCCGAAGAAGCGGGGCGGCATCGTGCTGAAGGTCGCGATGGCCCTCGCCCTGCTCGGCGCGGGTGCCGGCGGCGTCTTCGGCATGGTGGCCGCGGGTGTGATCGGCGGCGACCACGAGCAGAAGGAAGACAACAAACCCCGCCTGATCCGCAAGGGGGAGAAGGACCCCTATGCGCCCAAGGCCGAGGGCGGGAAGAGCGGCGACAGCGGCTCGATCGAGGTGGAAGGCGAAGGCGGCAGCGAATACCGCACCAGCTACTACAGCTTCACCGACGAATTCACCTCCAACCTGAAGAATTCGGATGCGCTCATCCAGGTTTCGCTCGCCTGCTCGACGCGGCGCGACGGACGCGTGCTGATGTGGATCAAGAAGCACGAGCTGGCGATCCGTTCGGAACTGCTCGAAGTGCTCGCCGACACGCCCGAAGAGGAAGTCATGACGATGGAAGGCAAGGATCGCCTGCAGAAGCGGCTGACCGCGGCGATCAACAAGGTGCTGACCCAGACCGAGGGCTTCGGCGGAGTCGACGCCGTCTACTTCAAGTCGTTCATCATTCAGTGATCGCGAGCCGATGAAGCCTGAGCGCGCCTTTGTCGCCGAGCGGATGCTGGCACAGCACTGCCCGGAACTGCTGCGGTCCCGCGAGGCCGCGCCTGTCCCACTGCAGCCCGCGCTGGCGCGGCTGTGCGAGGGCGTGGCGCGCGCGTTGTCCAGCGGGCTGGCCTCGCTCGCCGGCGGGGAAGCCCCACTGGTGCGCAGCGCGATCCCGCGCGAATGCAGCATGGCGCAACTGGCCGAAGGCATCGCGCCGCTGGCCGCCAACAGCCTGCTCGCGATCGGTTCGTCCGACATGCCGGCGCTGGCCTCGCTCGATGCCGAGGCGGTGCTGCGCATGGTCGACAAGGCCTTCGGCGGACGCGGCCAGGCCCCCTCGCCGCTGCCCAGCGCCTTTCCGCTTTCCGCCGAACTGATGATCACCCGGCTGGAAGGGATCGTCGCCAGGGCTCTCGGCCAGGCGCTGGGCACGGCCGGCGGCATCCATCCGCTGCGCCGCGACGGTTGCCTCGCCCAGCTCGCGCCCTTCGCGCGCGACGAGGAACTGGGCGTGCTCGCGCTCGAAGTCGACGACCCCGGCCGCACGCCGTGGCAGGTCACCATCGCCATTCCGCGGTCCGCGCTGATCCGGCTGCTGGGCGAAGGCGAGCGCGGCACGACGCAGTCCGCGCCCCGGAGCCGGCCCGATCCGGCGGACGAGCCCTTCGGCTCGGTGCCGCTGACGGTCGAGGCCGTGCTGGTCGACATGCGCATCGGCTTCGCCCAGCTCTCCAACCTCCAGCCCGGGCAGATCCTGCCCGTGGCGGTGGCGCGCAGCGTTCCGCTCAAGGTCGGCGACAAGACCGTCGCGCACGGCACCATCGGCGCGATGGACGATCGCGTCGCGGTCCAGATCACCCAGGCATTCTAACGGTCAAAGCAAGAAGGGAATTTGCACATGACCATTCACCCGCGCGGCTTCGATTTCCTCAAGGATGTCGACGTGCGCCTCTCGGTCGAACTCGGCCGGGTGGACATGAAACTGAAGGACGTGCTTTCGCTCAGCGAGGAAAGCGTCGTCGTGCTCGATCGGCTGACCGACGAGCTGCTCGACGTCATGGTCAACGGCAAGCCGATCGCGAAGGGCGAGATCGTGGCGCAGGGCAACCGCTTCGGCCTGCGCATCGTCGAGCTGGCGGGCGCCAGCGCCCCCGCGGCCGGGCCGATGGCCATGGCTCCGCTGGGCGACGAGGCGGCCTGATGTTCTGGTACGTCCTCAAGCTGATCATCCTGCTGCCGCTGATCGGCCTCGCCGCCTGGGGCTGCCTCAGGCTGGCCCAGAAGCTGCAGGAACGCACCGGGGGCGGCGGCGGCGCCAAGTCGGTGCGCATCGTCGAGACGACGATGCTCTCGCCGACGCTGAAGCTGGCGGTCATCGAGTTCCACGGGCGCGAGATCCTGGTCTCCGCCTCGCGCAGCGGCCTCACCCGGCTGGCCGAGGCACCGGCGCGCGCGCGGGAGGTGCTGCCGTGACGCGAAGCCTGCAGCGGCTTTCGCTGGCCGCTTCGCTGTTCCTGCTGACCGCGCCCGTCGCGGCCTTCGCCCAGGCGGCGCCCGGCGCCGCGCCGGCGGCCGCGCCCGCCGCCATCCCCGGCGCGCTCGACCGCGCCTTCAGCTCGATGAACGGCGGTGCGCCGTCGGGCATGTCGCTTTCGCTCCAGCTGCTCCTGATCATGGGGCTGCTGACGATCCTGCCCACCCTGCTGCTGATGATGACCAGCTTCACCCGCGTTCTGGTGGTGCTGGGCATCCTGCGCCAGGCGATCGGCCTGCAGCAATCGCCGCCCAACCAGGTACTGATCGGGCTGTCGCTGTTCCTGTCGCTTTTCATCATGGCGCCGACGCTGGAGAAGGTGAACGCCAACGCCATCGCCCCCTATTCGGCCGGCACGCTCAACGCCGAGCAGGCGATCGCCGCGGGCGGCGCCGAGTTCCACGCCTTCATGATCCGCCAGACGCGCGAGCACGACCTCGCCATGTTCGCGGAAATGGCCAAGGCGCCCAAGTTCGCCCGGTCCCAGGACGTGCCGTTCTCGATCCTGCTGCCGGCCTTCGTCACCAGCGAGCTGAAAACCGCGTTCCAGATCGGCTTCATGCTGTTCCTGCCGTTCCTGGTGATCGATATCGTCGTCTCCTCGGTGCTCATGTCGCTGGGCATGATGATGATGAGCCCGACGATCGTCTCCCTGCCGTTCAAGCTGCTGCTCTTCGTCCTCGTCGACGGCTGGTCGCTGCTGATGGGCTCCCTCGCCTCGAGCTTCGGATAGCGCCATGGAACAGACCGAATCCCTCCTCGCACTGGCCGATCGCATGCTCTGGGTCGCGGCGCTGGCGTCCGCCCCGGTGCTGCTCGCCACGCTCCTCATCGGCCTGGTCGTGGGCATCATCCAGGCCGCCACCTCGGTCAACGAGCAGACACTCACCTTCGTCCCCAAACTGGCCGTGACCGCCTTCGTGCTGGTCATCTTCGGCGCCTCGATGATGGCGCTGATCGGCGACTTCGCCCAGGACATCTTCAGCCAGATCGCGCAGGTCACCAGGTGATCGCGCTCGATTTCGGTTTCGGCGCGGTCGAAGCCGAATTCTGGCGCTGGCTGTTCGTGATGACGCGCATCGGCGCGGCGATGCTGGCCGCGCCGATGTTCGGCGCGGGCAGCGTGCCGGTGCAGGCGCGCGTGATCGTGACCGGCGCGATCGCGATCATGGTCTGCGCCTGGAGCCCCGTCATGGCGCCGCCGGCGCTGTTTTCCGCGCAGGGCATCCTCATGGTCGCGGGCGAGATACTGGTCGGCCTGTCGCTGGGCTTCGTGCTGCAGCTTTCCTTCGCCGCGCCGACCATCGCCGCCGAGATCATCAGCGGCGCCATGGGCATGGCCATGGTCACCGCGGTCGATCCCAACAGCGGCACCAGTTCCCCTGCGCTCGGCCACTATTTCGGCGTGGTGCTGACGGTCATCTTCCTGGCGCTGGGCGCTCATCTCCAGTGGATCGGACTGGTCATCGACAGCTACACGGTCTTTCCGCCCGGGCAAACCTGGCTGGGCGTTGACCGTTTCGAGCTGATCCTCGGCTTTGCCGGAACCATGTTCCTCACCGCCGCCGCCATCGCCCTGCCGGTCACGCTCGTGCTGCTGGTGGTCCAGGTGATGACCGGCGTGCTCAGCCGCTCGGCGCCGGCGCTCAACCTCATGGCGCTCGGACTGCCGGCGGGCGTGCTCGCCGGCATCGCCGCGCTGATCGTCTCGGCGCCGCTGATCACCGACCGGATGACCGAGCTTTCCCTACAGGCCGTCCTCCAGGCCAGGAGCGTGCTGGTCCCATGAGCGAGAGCGCCGGCGAGAAGACTTTTGCGCCATCGGCGAAGCGCAAACAGGATGCCGCCAAGAAGGGCGACGTCCTGCGCTCCAAGGAGCTTGCGACCGCCGCCGCGATACTCATCGGCGCCACCTGGCTGAAGTTCGCGGGGCCCTGGCTGCTCGACGAACTGGGCCATTCCGTACGCACCGGCTTCATCTGGAACCGCGCCGCGCTCGATGCCTTCGACGTGGGGCCGATCCTGCGGTCGCTGCTGATGATGATGCTGCCGCCGATACTGCTCCTCGGCGCGCTGGTGATCCTCGCCTCGCTCGCCTCGCAGATGGGCATCGGCGACGGCCGCTGGATCGGCGGCAACCTTGCGCCCAAGCCCAAGCGGCTCAACCCCGGCTCGGGCCTCAAGCGCATGTTCGGGCCGAACGGCTGGATCGAGATGGGCAAGGGCCTGGCCAAGGTCGGCCTGCTGGGCACCATCGCGGCCGTCTGGGCGAGCAGCCATATAGAAGGGCTGATCCGCCTGGGTCGGGGCAACCTGCAGGGCCAGCTCGCCTATGGCTGGGACGCGATCATCTCGCTGCTTTTCGCGCTGAGCGCCGGCCTCATCATCATCGCGATGATCGATTTCCCGATCCAGTGGGTGCGCCGCATGATGCGGCTCAAGATGTCCCACCAGGACATGCGCGACGAAGCCAAGGAAGCCGAAGGCTCGCCCGAGAAGAAGGCCGCGATCAAGCGCCGCCAGCGCGAGTTGGCCATGGCCGGCATGGCCTCGGCGATGCGCAAGGCGCAGTTTGTTGTCACCAACCCGACGCACTTCTCGGTCGCGCTGTCCTACGATCCGGACGAAGCGGCCGCGCCGGTGGTGCTCGCCAAGGGCCGGGGCGAGAAGGCTCTGGCGATGCGCGAGCTTGCCGCCGAGCTGGAGCTGCCGGTGCTCGAATATCCGGCGCTGGCGCGTTCGCTCTACTTCACCACGCGCGAGCGCCAGATGATCCGCGAGGAGCTTTACGTCGCGGTCGCCAGCGTGCTGGCCTTTGTCTTCTCGCTGAAACGCGGCGAACGCCCGGCGCGTCCGCAGATCGATGTGCCCGTGCTGCTGCGCTTCGATGCCGAAGGCCGGCTCGATCCGCGGGCATCCCCTTAACGGGAACGGCATTTCGCCGTTTTAGACCGCATGGTTACGACATCCTCGACCACCGCCGCTTCCGTCACGCAGAGCACCGTCTCGACGCTGCTCACCTCGCTCGGCACCGGCAGCGGTATCGACATGGTGTCGCTTGCCAGCAACCTGGCCACGGCGCAGTTCGCCGCCAAGACCGACCGCCTGACCCAGCAGGCCGAGAAGCTCAAGACGCAGATCTCGGCCGCCTCGACGCTCAGGAGCGCGCTGAGCAATCTGGCAAGCTCGCTGGGCACGCGCGTGCGCGAAGGCGATCTTTCGGCGCAGCCCAAGGTCGCCAACGGCTCGGTGGCGAGCGCGACGCTTTCGGGAACCTCCCAGGCCAAGGGCTCCTATTCGCTCGAGGTGACATCGCTCGCCACGGCGCAGACGCTGGCGAGCCCGGCCTACGCCGCGTCGACCAGCACGGTCGGCGCGGGCACGCTGACGATCCGGTTCGGCGCGACGGACGGCGGCACCTTCACCGAGGACACGGCGCACGCCGCGCTCGACATCACCGTCGCCGCCGGCGCGACGCTGGGCGACGTGGCCAACCAGATCAACGCCCAGAACGCCGGCGTCACCGCCTACGTCTCCAACACCACCGACGGCGCGAAGCTGGTGCTCAAGGGCGCCACGGGCGCCGCCAACGGCTTTGTCGTGGAAGCGGCCGAGGACGCGGGCGACCCCGGCCTCTCGACGCTGGCCTGGAACCCGGCGCCGCCGGGCAGCGACCGGCTGCTGACATCCGCAGGCAACGCCAACTTCAAGCTCGACGGCCTGACGGTAACCTCGGCGACCAACACGGTCACCGATGCCGTTCCCGGCGTAAGCCTGACGCTGACCGGCATCAACAGCGGTTCGCCCACGACGGTGAGCTTCAGCGACCCGACGAGCGCGATCACCACGGCGATGGGCGACCTGGTCGACGCGCTGAACGAGATCATGAGCGAGATCAACACGGCCACCAATGCAAAGACCGGCGATCTCGCGCGCGACAGCGGCGCGCTTGCGCTCAAGCGCCAGTTGCAGGCGCTCACCACCACGATCATCATGCCCAACGCCGCCGAGGGAGAGCCCCGCACGCTGTCCGCGCTGGGCGTGTCACTCCAGCGGGACGGTACCTTCACGCTCGACAGGGCGCGCCTTGGGGAAACGCTCAAGGCCAATCCGGAAGCGACCGGCGCGATGTTCACCAATGGGCTCTACGGCATATACGCCACGGTCGACAGCATTTCGCGCAACGCGGCGCTCAGCGGCAATCCGGGCTCGCTGGCCGGCTCGATCAGCAGCATGTCCGACAGGCAGACCAAGATCAGCGAGGAACAGACCAAGCTCGCCGAAAAGCAAGAGGTACTCCGCGCCCAGCTCATCGCGCGCTTCTCGGCCGCCGACAGCATCGTGAGTTCCTCGAAATCGACGCTGAGCTTCCTCAAGAACCAGATCGCCGCCTGGAACAGCAGCGGCAGCAACTGATGCTTGCGATCCGGTCCCCCCACGAAGCCTATCGCCGGGTCGATTTCGACGCGCGCGTCGAAGGCGCGGACCCCCGGCACCTCGTCGGGCTGTGCTACGAACAGCTTGTCTCGTCGCTCGGCAGCGCGATCTTCGCCCAGGAACGCGGCGACAACAGCCTCAAGAGCCAGGCGATCACACGCGCACTTTCGGCGATCACCGCCCTGCAGATGGGCGTCAGCGGCGAGGACGCGACCGCGCAGGCGCTGCGCCATCTCTACGAGGCGACCCGCCGCGCGATCCTGGACAGCGCGATCAGCTTCGACGCCGGGATCCTAGGGACGATCCGCCAGGACTACATCGAGATTTCCCGCGCGATGAACGCCGGCGGCCACGTCTGAGCGCCGGAAATCGCCGCGCGTTGCAGGCACGCCTGCCGCCGCCGGACAATTTCCACGACATCCCCCCGAAAAACTTGCTAGAGAACCCGGCCATGGTGGGGGCAAGCCATATCATCCTGGTGGATGGCGACATGCGGCGCCGGGCGGCGATATCGCACTATCTCTCCGGCCGCGGCGTCCACGTCGAGCCGTTCGAGACCATCGCCGAACTGGGGGGCCACCGGCCGCACCGGGGCCTGGTCCTGGTACATGACGAGGGCGGGATCATTCCGGCGCTAACCGACCGCCTGGCGCATTCGGGGAACTGGCTGCCCGTGGTGGCGTTCGGTGAGGCGCCCACGCCCCGGCGCATCGTCGACGCGATCGTCGGCGGCGCCATCGACTACATCCTGTGGCCATTCGACGACGCCGAACTGACCCTGACGCTCGACTCCGCGCAGGATCGGGCCGAGAACGTCGGCCATACCAAGCTGCGCGAGGCCGCCGCGCGCAGCCGCATCGGGCGACTGACCCCGCGCGAGCGCGAGGTTCTGGCCGGCATGGCGGCCGGCCACGCGAACCGGACGATCGCGGAACTTCTGGCGATCAGCCCGCGCACGGTGGAGATCCATCGCGCCAACCTGCTGCACAAGATCGGCGCGACGCATACGTCCGAAGCGATCCGCATCGCCATCGAAGCCTCGCTGACGAGCGAGGCGCCGGCTTGATCCCGTGGGCGACACCGGCTTGCGGGCGCGTCGGGGTTCGGGCTAGCTAACCGGCGTGGACGCCCGGACGACCCTTCCCCGCAAGCGCGACTCGGCCGCCACGCGCGCCCGGATTCTCGCGGCGGCGCAGCGCGCCTTTTCCGAGACCGGCTATTCGCACACCGGCATCCGCGACGTCGCCCGACTGGCCGGGACGAGCCCGACGCTGGTGCTGCGCTATTTCCGCTCCAAGGCCGGGCTGTTCGAAGCCGCGCTGACCGCGGCGATGCCGGTGGAATCGGTCTTCGCCCATCCGCGCGCGGCGCTGGGCCGGGGCCTTGCCGAAGCCCTGCTCGATCCCGCCAACGAGATCCGCCCGCCGCTGATGATCGCGCTTGCCGCGGGCGACCCCGAGGCGGCCGCCATCGCCGCGCGCGTATTCGAGGCGCAGAGCATCGCGCCGCTGGCCGAATGGCTGGGCGGGCCCGACGGCCGGGCGCGGGCGCTGGAGATCGCGATGCTGGCGACCGGGCTGGTCAGCTATCTGCGCCAGCTTCCGCTGAACCCGGTGAACGAGGCGGAGCGCCGGCATATCAGCGACTGGTTCGCGCAAGCGGTCCAGGCCATCGTCGCGCAGGGCGAAAGCGTGGCGAACGGGAAACAGGAAGGATAGAGGATGGCCGGAGACCCGCTGGAGCTTGTCGCGCCAGAGCTGGCGCCGGCGCTGGAGTTCTTTCCCGAACTCGATTTCAGCCTGGGCATGGCGGCCCTGCGCGGCGGGTTCGCCAAGCGGGCGGTTCCGCCGCTCCCGCCCGGGCTGGAAGCCGTCGCGGCGCAGGAGCGCTTCATTCCCAGCGCCATCGGCGGGGCCGGCGTGGGCGTGCTGGACCACGCGCC
>JBAYPJ010000102.1:0-10103 GCA_041677785.1 Novosphingobium sp.
CGACGTGGATCAGGCGCGCGCCCGGCGCGGCAAGCGCGAGCACGCCCGCGCCGACGAGGGCGTCATGGAACACGACGCTCGCCTCGCGCAGCAGCCGCTCGGCCTTGCGCGTCAGCAGTTCGGGATCGCCGGGGCCGGCGCCCACCAGCCAGACTTCGCCGGGTGCGATGCGTTCAGCCATGTGCTGCTTCCCTTGTTTCGCCGATCAGGCGCTGGATGGCGGGGCGGCAGGAGCCGCAGTTGGTGCCGGCGGACAGCGCCTGGCCTACCGCGTCGACCGACACGAGCCGCTGCGCGGCGATGGCCTCGACGATGGTTTTCATGCCGACATCGAAGCAGACGCAGACGATCGGCCCGCGATCCGCCTGCGGCGCGGCGGGTCGGCCGGCGAGCAGTTCGATCGAGGAGGCGAGGCCCGCGGCGGAAAGCTGCGCGATCAGCCACTCGCGCGAAGGCGTGTCGCCGCTGCGCGTGACGAACAGCGCGGCGGCGAGTTGCCCGTCCTCCAGCACCGCGACGCGCAGGCCCCCGCGCGCCTCGTCGACGATCTCGACGCGTTCGCCCCGGGGCAGCACCGCCTTGGCCAGCAACGCGGGATCACCATCGCCGGCCAGCTCGACCAGCCAGCCTTGCAGGACGCGGACCCGGGTGGCGTAGGCGGCGGGAATATCCTCCGGCACCTCGCGCGCGATCAGGAAGCCGCGCCATTCGGGGGCCAGCTTTTCCAGCCGCGCGGGCGTGCGCTTGAAGCCGGGCTGGCCGGAGACCGGATCGACCTGGCCGCGCGGCAGCAGGCCGGTGCGGCCGCCGGTCGATTGCCGGTCCGTCCAGTGGATCGGCGTGAACACCTCGCCCCGTCTCTGGCCCTCGCTGAGCAGCGCGCGGAACACGCTGTCGCCTTGCGGCGTCGCCACGAGGACGAGGTCGTCGGGGATGATGCCCAGTTCGGCGGCGTCGGCGGGATGGATCTCGACCATCGGCTCGCGGCGGTGCTGCGACAGCCGGGGCGAGAGGCCGGTGCGCGTCATCGTGTGCCACTGGTCGCGGTAGCGGCCGGTGTTGAGCGTCAGCGGCCACCGGGCCAGCGGCTTATCGACCGGCATCTGCGCGACCGGCACCAGCCGCGCCTTGCCGTCGGGCGTCGGGAAGCGGCCGTCGGCGAAAGGCGTGCCGCCCCAGCGGAAGGGTTCCAGCGCGTCGTAGGCGGGGTTGGAGATGACTGCGTGCGCTTTCAGGTCGAACAGCCGCGCGCCATCGTTGCGATAGGCGGAAAGCCGGGCATGTTCGCGGAAGATGTCGGCCGGCCGGTCGTAGGCGAAGGCCTCGGTCCAGCCCATCGCCTGCGCCACTTCCTTGACGATCCACCAGTCGGGCCGCGCCTCTCCGGGAGGCGCGAACAGCGCGCGCTGGCGGCTGATCAGCCGCTCGCTGTTGGTGACGGTGCCGTCCTTCTCGCCCCAGCCGGCGGCGGGCAGCTTGACGTGGGCGAAGCGCGCCGTGTCGGTATCGGCGATGCAGTCCGAGACGACGACGAAAGGACACGCCGCCAGCGCCTCGCGCACCAGCCCCGCGTCGGGCAGCGAGACGGCCGGGTTGGTCGCCATGATCCACAGCGCCTTGATCCGCCCTTCGCGCACCTGGCGGAACAGGTCGACCGCCTTGAGGCCCGGCTTGGTCGCCATGCGCGGCGCGGCCCAGAAGCGGCGGACGGTCGCGACGTTGTCGGCCGCGAAGTCCCGGTGCGCGGCGAGGGTCGAGGCGAGCCCGCCCACCTCGCGCCCGCCCATCGCGTTGGGCTGGCCGGTGATCGAGAAGGGCGCCGCGCCCGGCTTGCCGATGCGGCCGGTGGCGAGATGGACGTTGACGATCGCGTTGACCTGGTCGGTGCCGCGGACCGACTGGTTGATGCCCTGGCTGAACAGCGTGACGGTGCGCGGCGTGCGGGCGAACAGCTCGAAGAAGGCGCGCAGGTCGGCCGCCGGCAGGTCGCAGGCGGCGGCGGTGGACCACAAGTCCGTGCCCCCCCCATTTCCACTGGCGCTCAGCGCTTCCCAGAAGCCGTCGGGCGTGGCGACATGCGCGGCGAGGAAAGCCTCGTCGAGCACGCCCGCGTCGCGGCAATGGGCAAGCAGGCCGTTCATCAGCGCGACGTCGCTGCCCGGGCGCAGCGGCAGGTGCAGGTCCGCTTCCTCGCAGGTTTCGGTCCGGCGCGGGTCGATGACGACGAGCTTCGTTCCCCGCGCGGCGCGGGCGGCCATGATCCGCTGATAGACGATCGGATGACACCAGGCGGTGTTCGAGCCGACCAGCACGACGAGGTCGGCCTCGTCGAGGTCGGCATAAGTCGCGGGCACCACGTCCTCGCCGAAGGCGCGGGTGTGGCCGGCGACGGCGCTCGACATGCACAGCCGCGAATTGGTGTCGATGTTGGCCGAGCCGATGAAGCCCTTCATCAGCTTGTTGGCGACGTAATAGTCCTCGGTGAGAAGCTGGCCGGAGACGTAGAAGGCGACGCTGTCCGGCCCGTGACGGGCGATGGTGTCGGCGAACTTGCGCGCGACGCGCTCGATCGCCTTGGCCCAGGCGACGCGCCTGCCGTTGATCTCGGGATGGAGCAGCCGGCCTTCGAGGCTCACCGTCTCGCCGAGGTGCGTGCCTTTCGAGCAGAGCCGGCCGGCGTTGGCGGGGTGCTCGGGATCGCCGGCGATCTCCACGGCGCGCTCCCCGGTCACCCGCGCGCGGATGCCGCAGCCGACACCGCAATAGGCGCAAGTGGTGCGGATCATCGGTTCCTCCCCGGCACGGGGAGGGCGACCATGCGAAGCATGGGGGAGGGGCGCCCGAGGCGATGTGCGGCGTCGCCGCCCGTGCCCCTCCACCAGCCTGCGGCTGGTCCCCCTCCCCGAGCCGAACCGGGGGAGGAATTGGCGCCCATCGCCCTCACGCCGCTTTCTTCCCCACCACCGCCTCACGCAGCAGGTAGAGCCGTCCCGCGTCCACCCTGAGCGGGATGGTCGGCACGCAGCCCTCGTCATCCCCCAGCGCCTCGCCGGTCCTGAGCGAGATGTTCCAGTTGTGCAGCGGGCAGGTCACCACGTTGCCGTGGACGATGCCCTGGCTCAGCGGCCCCTGCTTGTGCGGGCACCTGTTGACCAGCGCATAGAACCGGTTGTCGAGTGTGTGGAACACGGCGATCTCCTCGCCGCCCTTCACCGGCAGCGTGCGGGCATTGCCCGGGGCGATCTGGTCCGTGGGACCGATATCGAGCCAGTCTCCGATCATTGGGCGAACTCCATGGGGCGCACTTCGGCAAGGTGGCGGTGCAGCTCGGCGTCCTCGCCCGCGGCGCGCCGGGCCCAGGGATCGTCCTGCATGAACTGCTGCGAATGGCGGAAGCGGGCGGCGAGCCGGCGGACCGCGCCAGGATCGTCGAACAGGCCGGCCTTGACGGCCGCGAGCCCGACGCGCTCGATCCACGGCGCGGTGCGCTCCAGGTAGTGCGCCTGCTCGCGATAGAGCTGGACGAAGGCGGCGCAGACCTCGAGCGCCTCCTCCTCGGTCGCGACCTTGCAGAGCAGGTCGGTGGCGCGCACCTTGATGCCGCCGTTGCCGCCGACGTGCAGTTCGTAGCCCGAATCGACGCAGACCACGCCGAAGTCCTTGATCGTCGCCTCGGCGCAGTTGCGCGGGCAGCCGGAGACCGCGATCTTGAACTTGTGCGGCATCCACGAGCCCCAGGTCATGCGTTCGATCTTCACGCCGAGCCCGGTCGAATCCTGCGTGCCGAAGCGGCACCATTCGGAGCCGACGCAGGTTTTTACCGTGCGCAGCGATTTGCCGTAGGCGTGCCCCGAGACCATGCCGGCGGCGTTGAGGTCGGCCCAGACAGCGGGCAGGTCCTCCTTCCTGATGCCGAAGATGTCGAGCCGCTGGCCGCCGGTGACCTTGACCATGGGCGCGTCGTATTTCTCCACCACGTCGGCGATCGCGCGCAGCTCCTGCGGCGAGGTGATGCCGCCCCACATGCGCGGGACGACCGAATACGTGCCGTCCTTCTGGATGTTGGCGTGCAGCCGCTCGTTGACGAAGCGGCTCTGCTGGTCGTCCTCGTACTCGCCCGGCCAGGCGCAGAGCAGGTAGTAGTTGAGCGCCGGCCGGCACGAGGAGCAGCCGTCGGCCGTCGACCAGTGCAGCTCCTGTAGGACCTGCGGAATCGCCTTCAGTTCCTTTTCCAGGATCAGCCGGCGCACGTCGTCGTGGCTGAAGCTGGTGCACTTGCAGAGCGTTTTCGGGCCGGCCTCGATCTCGTCGCCCAGCGTCAGCCGGAGCAGGCTTTCGACGAGGCCGGTGCACGAGCCGCAGCTTGCCGAGGCCTTGCATTGCGAGCGCACGGCGTCGAGGCTGCAGGCGCCCTGCCGGATGGTGGCGACGACGGTGGCCTTGGAAACGCCGTTGCAGCCGCAGATCTCCGCATCGTCGGAGAGCGCCGCAACGGCTGCGTTAGGGTCCGCCAGCGCACCCCCGGACGCGAAGGCCTGGCCGAAGATCAGCGCATCGCGGATGGCGGAGACGTCCTCGCCCTTGCGCAGCAGGTCGAAGTACCAGGAGCCGTCGGCGGTGTCGCCGTAGAGTACCGCGCCGACCAGCTTGCCGTCCCTGACGATGACGCGCTTGTAAGCGCCGCGCGCGGCGTCGCGCATGACGATGTCCTCGGCGCCCTCGCCGCCCGAGAAGTCGCCGGCGGAGAACAGGTCTATCCCCGAGACCTTGAGCTTGGTCGAGGTGACCGAGCCGGTATAGCCCGAGGGCGCGCCGGTGGCGTGACCCGCCAATGCCCGGCACATGTCCCAGAGCGGCGCGACGAGCCCGTAGCAGGTGCCGCGGTGCTGGACGCACTCGCCCACCGCCATGATCGCGGGGTCCGAGGTGATCATGTGGTCGTCGACCATGATGCCGCGCTCGACATCGAGCCCGGCGGCCTTGGCGAGCGCTGTCGCCGGGCGGATGCCGACCGCCATGACGACGATGTCGGCGGCGATCTCGCGCCCGTCCTTGAGCCGCACGCCGGCGACGCATTCGCCGTCCGGGCCGTCCTTGCCGATGATCTCGGCCGTGTCGGCGCCGGTCAGGATGGTCTGGCCGCGCCGCTCCAACTCCGCCTTGAGCAGCCAGCCGGCCGCCTCGTCGAGCTGGCGCTCCATCAGCGTCGGCATCAGGTGGATGACGGTGACGGCCATGCCGCGCAGCGAGAGGCCGTGCGCCGCTTCCAGCCCGAGCAGGCCGCCGCCGATGACCACGGCGGAACCGCCCTTTTCGGCGGCGGCCAGCATCCGGTCGACGTCGTCGAGATCGCGGAAGGTGACGACGCCGGGCAACTTTCTGCCGGGCACCGGGATGATGAAGGGGTCGGAGCCGGTGGCGATCAGCAGCCGGTCGTATGGCTCGACCCGGCCCGACCGCGCGATCACCGTCTGCGTCGCGCGGTCGATCTGCTCGACGGGATCGCCCGCGATCAGCTCGATGCCGTTCTGCGCGTACCATTCGGCGCTGTTGATGACGATATCGTCGAACGCCTTTTCGCCGGCGAGTACGGGCGAGAGCATGATGCGGTTGTAATTCACCCGCGGCTCGGCGCCGAAGATCGCGATCGCATAGCGGCCGGGATCGCGGGCGAGGATTTCCTCGACCGCGCGGCACCCGGCCATGCCGTTGCCGATCACCACCAGCCTTTCGCGGTGGGTGATGGCCTGCTTGTCGTTACCGAAGGTCATCGGCGCATTCACGTCGCGTCTCCATGTCCGGTGCGCACAACGAAAAAAAGCCGCCTCGAAACGGTCCCTTGGGGACCAGTTCGGGCGGCTTCGTTGCCACGCGTTGTCTGATGATGCCGGCAGCGCTGGATCGCCCCTCGTTGGGCGGCGCTGTCTGGCTGGGAGAATGTCTAACTGATTCGGGGAGAGGGGAGCAAGCGGTTTTTTTGCAGTGCAGCAATTCTGCCCGTTCCTGGTGGCGCGGGCACGCGCAATCGGAACGCGCACTCAGATGCGGACACCTTGCGCGGCCGCGCCCCAGGTGGTCCGCCAGCGGCCCTTGATCAGTGTCAGGCCGGCCAGCGCGATCACCGCCAGGCCGGCAAAGACCAGAAACCCCGGCGAAGCGCTGCCGAACAGCTTGCTGGCGAAGCCCAGCGAAGAGGCGAGATAGAACCCGCCCAGGCCTCCGCCGAAGCCGACAAGGCCGGTCATCACTCCGATCTCGTTACGGAAGCGCTGCGGCACGAGCTGGAACACCGCGCCGTTGCCGATGCCCAGCGTGCCCATGACGAGGAGGAGCAGCGCCGCCGTCAGCGGCAGCGAGAAGGCGCCGAGCGGGATGGCCAGCAGCCCGACCGCGGCGAGCGCATAGACCGCGCCGAGCGTGCGGACGCCGCCGAAGCGATCGGCGAAGGCGCCGCCGACCGGCCGTAGCAGCGAGCCGGCGAAGACGCAGGCGGCGGTGAAATAGCCGGCGATGATCGGCGTCAGCCCGAAGGTGTCGGCGTAATAGGTTGGCAGCGAACTGGAGAGGCCGACGAAACCGCCGAAGGTGACGAAGTAGAACAGCATGAACCACCAGGCGTCCTGCTCCTTGAGCACGTCGGCATAGGACGACAGCGGCTTGGGCGCGGGCTGGTCGGGGCTGTCCTTGGCGGCGAAGAGATAGAAGATGAACACGGCGGTCAGCGGGATCAGCGCCAGGCCGAAGACCTCGTTCCAGCCGAACGTCCTGGCCAGCAGCGGCGCGAAGAGCGCGGCGAGCACGGTGCCCGAGTTGCCCATGCCGGCGATGCCCATGGCCTTGCCCTGGTGCTCGGGCGGGTACCAGCGGCTGGCGAGCGGCAGCGCCACCGCGAAGCTCGCGCCGGCAAAGCCCAGGATAACGCCGACCGCCAGCGTGCCCGCGTAGCTCGAGACGCCGAAGCGCCAGGCGGCGGCGAGGCCGATGATGACGATGAGCTGGTTCATCGCGCCGACCCGCTTGGGCCCGACGCGGTCGACCAGAAGCCCGTTGACCAGGCGCAGCACCGCCCCGGCGAGTGTCGGAACCGCGACCATCAGGCCTTTCTGCGCCGGGTCGAGCCCCAGGTCCGTGGAGATGATCGGCGCCAGCGGCCCCAAGATGACCCAGACCATGAAGGCGACGTCGAAATAGAGGAAGGCGGCCAGAAGTGTCGGCCGGTGTCCCGCGTTCCAGAAGTCCGGCCCTGGCTGCGGATCATCCGCCTGGACGCTCTCGCGCGGTAGTGCGAGCGGATTCATTAGCATGTCTCCTTGTGGGGCTGCGAGATGGAAGGAGCGCGCGGCCTCACCGGCCGGCCGGGCGGCTGAGGCCAGGAACCGATTTCGCCGTTTCGTGCTCATGGGCCCGCGCTCCGCTCGTGCGCACAACGCGAAAAAGCCGCCACGACTTGGCCCCGGCAGGGACCAGATCGGGCGGCGACGTTGCCACGCAATGTTCAATGGAACCGAGCGGCGCTTCCTGCCGCCCGTCCTTGGGCGGCCCACCGGCTCGGCTATGGCGCTTTGACTAACCGATTCGCGCGCCGCCGGTAAAGCGTTTTTTGCGGTGCAGCAAAACCAGCGTCAGCCGCAAGCGGCGATGTAGCCGGCGATGTCGGCCGGGTCGAACACCTTGCCGTCGAAGAAGCGGTTGCTTTCCAGTATCATGGTGCCCTGCTGCGTGCCTACGGCGGTCTTCTGGCGCAGGCTTCCTTCGACCTTGGAGCTGGCCCCCGGCAGCGGCTCGCCGGTGCCGATCAGTGCACTGCGGTAGACGTCGGGCCGGAACACGCGCGCGGCCTTTTCGGCGTCGACCAGATCGAAGGCCATTCCGTCCCAGCGCACCATCTGCGTGTAGAGCCACGCGGCCTGGCTGACCCAGGGGAAGTTCGCCGCTTCGCGGTACTGGAACATGAAATCGGGATAGTGGACGATTTCGCCGCCGCGCGAAAGCAGCAGCCGATCGGAGATGGCGCGCCGGATCAACACCGGATCGCCATCGAGATAGTCGGCGCGGGCGAGGATGGCGGCGTTGGCCTCGCAGTTCGCCGGATCGACGAAGTGGCGGCCCGCGCGGCACATGGCGCGGATCAGCCGCTCGACCGCGTCGCGCTTTTCGTCGAGCACGGGCTCGCGCAGCGCCAGCACCTTCTCGACCCCGCGCCGCCAGACCTGCGCCGTCGCCAGCACGATCTGGCCGACGCCGCGCCCGACCGCGACGCTGTTCCACGGCTCACCGACGCAGATGCCGTCAACCTCCCCGGTCTCGAGCGCGTCGGCGCAGAACGGCGGCGGCACCGTCGCGAACTCCACGTCGCGGTCCGGCTGGATGCCGCAGGCGGCAAGCCAGTAGCGCAGCATGTAGTTGTGGCTGGAATAGCGGTGGACCACGCCGAAGCGCAGCGGTCTGCCGGCCGCGCGGCGCTCGCGCGCCACTTCGGCCAGCGCCGCGCCGACCGCTGCCGGTTCGCCCAGCCCGCTTCCCGCGCCGACCCGGCGGGCGATGTCCGGGCGCAGGGTAATGGCGTTGCCGTTGAGCCCGAGCACGAAAGGCACCGACAGCGGCTGCGCCGGCCGGCCGCGGCCGAGCGTCGTCGCGATCGCCAGCGGCGCGACGAGGTGCGCCGCGTCGCTCTGGCCGTAAAGCAGCCGGTCGAGCACGGTCGCCCAGCTCACGTCCCTGACCAGCCGCAGCGACACGCCTTCCTCCTCGGCGAAGCCGTGCTCGCGCGCCAGGATCGGCAGGCAGGCGTCGACCAGCGGCAGGAAGCCGATCGTCAGTTCCTCGGCCATCAGGTTTCTCCCACGGGTTTGCCGCCCATCAGCTTGTGCGCCGTGACGATGGCTTCGGCGATCTCGGCGATCCGGCGGCCCTGATCCATCGCCGCCTTGCGGATCTCGGTATAGGCTTGGGGCTCGGTCAGGCCGCGGCCGTCCATCAGGATGCGCTTCGCCCGGTCGATCGTCTCGCGCCCGGCCAGCCGCCCGCGGGCTTCGGCCAGATCCGACTGCAGCCGCGCAAAGGCGTTGAACCGCCGCACCGCGACATCGATCAGCGGGCGGATGCGATGGGCCGCCAGCCCGTCGACGACATAGGCCGAGACGCCCGCGTCGATCGAGGCGGCGATCGCCTCATCGTCGCTCTCGTCGACGAACATGGCGATCGGCCGGGCGAGCGCGCGGCTTACCGCGAAGTATTCCTCGAGCACGTCGCGCGAGGGGTTTCCCAGATCCATCAGGATGATGTCGGGCGCGATCTCCTCGATCCGGGCGACCAGCCCGCGCCGTTCGGTGACGGCGAAGATCTCGCAATCGTCGAGCGAAGCCAGCCCCTCCCGGATTACCGAGGCGCGCGCGGTGCTTTCGTCGACGATGGCGATACGCATGAGCGATGGTGCAATGCAGCAAAGGCCGCCGCCGCGCAAGCGCCGGGTGCGACGATCGCCTGCGCGCGCGTTTCGCGCCCGGCGGGCACAGTCGCCGCGCCGTGCTCGCGGCCGATGCGGCGGACGATTGTCCCGGTTCCTGGGGAGCCTGTCCCATAGCGGGACGGATTGGAATTTTGCCAAAACTTGCGATTTCGCAACACCCGCCCCGTGCCTTCCCGATACCCCCCTCAAGCCCGCAACACGCCGGGCGCGCCGACGGGGGCGAGTCTGACTCTCCAACGGCTTTGGTTGGGAAACCTAATCAGGAGGATCACATGAAGGTCACGCACATGATCGCGCCGTCGCTGTATGCGCTCGCGGTTGCACTCGTTGCTCCGAGTATCGCTTTCGCCCAGGATGCGACGAGTACCAGCGACAGCACGGCTACGTCCGATGGAACGGGTACCGGCAACGGTAACGGCACGGGCAACGGCGACGCCGGCAGCGACAGCAATTCGGGCAGCGCGAGCGCGTCGAACGGCACCGTCGACGGCACCGGCACGGGCAACGGCAACAGCGATGCCGGCAGCGATAGTAATTCGGGCAGCGCGAGCGCGTCGAACGGCACCGTCGACGGCACCGGCACGGGCAACGGCAACAGCGATGCCGGCAGCGACAGCAATTCGGGCAGCGCGAG
>JBAYPJ010000103.1:0-9941 GCA_041677785.1 Novosphingobium sp.
CCCGGCCGAGGCCGGCGGCTGCACAATCGAAGTCAGGACATCACTCGACGCCGCCGTCGCCTTAGCGACCGGCAGCACAGCCAGAAGGGCTGCAGTTCGTTCGGTATCGATGGTAGCGGAGGAGGGACTCGAACCCCCGACACGCGGATTATGATTCCGCTGCTCTAACCGGCTGAGCTACTCCGCCACACAGACCGCTGCTGGCAACCAGTGCGCGTGCAGGCGGCGCTCTTAGGGCGGGCGGCGCGTGCGGTCAACCGCTGCGAGCGGAGAAAAATCACGCGCGCCCGCGGAACGGATAGACCTGTGCCGGGCGCCACAGTTCCTCGCGCCAGTGCGACAAGCCGAGGCCGCGAAAGCGGAAGGGTCGGTGCGGCAATTCGTGCGCGAGTCCGGCCTGCAGGGCGCGGGCAGCATCGGCGCTTACCTTGTTCTGCACGGTGATATGTGGGCGCAGCGGGCGCAGGTCCTTCTGCTGGATGACGCCGTGCAGCCGCTCTGCCATCTCGGCGTGGAGCGCGACGAGCGCCGGGCTGTCCAGCGCGAAGGCGGTGCCGCGCCCCAGGTCCATCAGCCCGCAAACGCACGCTTCGGGGGCGGGACGCTGCGCCATCTCGCCCAGCAGCCGCCGCACTTCCGCTTCGGCCGAAGGCGGCAGGCCGTGGAACAGGGTGACATGGGCGCCCAGCCGGTTGCGCTCGGGCGGATAGTGCGCGCGGCGCAGCTCGTCGGCCCAGGCGAAGACATCCGGCGGCAATTCCGCCGTGATCAGCAGCGGCGCGCCCCGGTCTGGCGGAGTACGGGCTGGCGGGGAGCGGTCCGGCTTCGGAGCGTCCGCGCCGTCCTCCACCACCATTGCGATCACATCTCCCCCCTCGCCCGGCGGATCGCGAACCACTTGGCGACGTTGGCATTGTGCTGTTCGAGCGTGTCGGCAAAGGCGTGGCCGCCGGTGCCGTCCGCCACCATGTAGAGCGCCCTGGTCGGTGCCGGATTGAGCACCGCGGCGATCGATTCGGCGCCGGGATTGGTGATCGGCCCCTTGGGCAGCCCCACCATCGAATAAGTGTTGTAGCCGTTGACCGCGGCGATCTCCGACTGGCGGATGCGACGACCGAGCGGCTTGCCCCGCGTGATCGGGTAGATGATCGTCGGGTCGGCCTGCAGCAGCATGCCCTGCTTGAGCCGGTTCGAGTAGAGCCCCGCCACCTGCCGCCGCTCGGAAGGCTTGCCCGTCTCCTTCTCGACGATCGAGGCGAGCGTGAGCGCCTCATGCGGCGTCTTGACGACGATGCCCGGCGCGCGCTTGGCCCACAGCTCGGCAAGCCGGCGCTTCATCGCCGCCTGCATCCGGTCGAGCACCGCCTGCCGGCTTTCGCCGCGCGTAAAATCATAGCTGTCGGGCAGGACCGAGCCCTCGGCCGGAACTTCGATCTGCCCCGTCAGGTGGGGCTGCGCCATCAGCCGCTCATGAACCATGATCGAGGGCATGCCCTCGGGCACGGTGACGAAGCGGCGGATTACCTTGTCGCCCTGCAGGATCGACAGGATGCGCGCGGGGCTGGCGCCCCTGGGCAGCAGGAACTCGCCCGCGCGGACCGGCCCCGTGCCGCCGAGGAATCGCGCACGCAGAAGGAAGGCGCGGGCCGACCGGATCGCGCCTTCCTTCTGCAGCTTGTCCGCCACGACCGCGAGGCCCGCCCCGTCGGGAACGACGAACGCGGTGTCCTTCGCCAGCGGGCCGCTGCCGTACCAGACGCCGAGGACGCTCCATCCGGCGGCCAGCAGCGCCAGCGCGGCGAGCGCGGCCAGGATGCAGCCGCGCCGCGGCATCAATCGAGCTTGCGCACCACCAGGCTGGCGTTGGTGCCGCCGAAGCCGAAGCTGTTGTTCAGCGCGGCGCGCACGGTGCGCTTCTTGGCCTGGTGCGGCACGAGGTCGACGCCCTCGCAGCTCTCGCTCGGGTTATCGAGGTTGAGCGTCGGCGGGACGATCTGGTCGCGCATCGCCAGGATGCAGAAGATCGTCTCGACCGCGCCGGCGCCGCCGAGCAGGTGCCCGATCGCCGACTTGGTCGAACTCATCGAGACGTTGCCGATGGCGTCGCCGAACAGGCGCCGCACCGCGCCCAGTTCCAGCTCGTCGCCAAGCGGGGTCGAGGTGCCGTGGGCATTGATGTAGTCGATATCGGCAGGCGTGAGCCCAGCCTTGCGCAGCGCCATTTCCATCGAGCGGAAGGCGCCCGAGCCTTCCGGATGCGGCGCGGTGACGTGATAGGCGTCGCCCGAGAGGCCATAACCGATCACCTCGGCATAGATCTTCGCGCCGCGCGCCTTGGCGTGCTCGTACTCCTCGAGCACGACGACGCCCGCGCCCTCGCCCATGACGAAGCCGTCGCGGTCCTTGTCGTAGGGGCGACTGGCCTTCTCGGGGCTGTCGTTGAACGCGGTGGACAGCGCGCGGGCCTGCGCGAAGCCGGCGATGCCGATCGGGCAGATCGTGCTTTCCGCGCCGCCCGCCAGCATCACGTCGGCATCGCCGTCCTTGATCATGCGGGCGGCGTCGCCGATCGAGTGCGCGCCGGTCGAGCAGGCGGTGACGACGGCGTGGTTGGGGCCCATCAGCCCGTACTTGATCGACACCTGGCCCGAAATCAGGTTGATCAGCCGGCCGTGCACGAAATGCGGCGAGACGCGGCTCGGGCCGCGGGTGTGCAGCACGATCGATTCGCTCTCGATTCCGGGTAAGCCGCCGATGCCCGCGCCGATCGAGCAGCCGGCGCGGTAGCGCTCCGCCTCGGTCATGTCGGTAAGGCCGGCATCCTCGAGCGCCTGGCCGGCGGCGTCGATGCCGTAGACGATGAACGGATCGACCTGCCGCTGGATCTTGTGATCGACACGCTTGTCGGCATCGAAGCCCCAGGGATGGTCCTTGGGCTTCACCTCGCAGGCGATCTGGCATTTCTGATCGGATGCATCGAACCGGGCGATCCGCCCGGCGCCGGACTTCCCGGCGATCAGATTGTTCCAGGCCGTTTCCACGTCTGCGCCCAGAGGGGTGACGAGACCAAGTCCGGTGACAACGACACGGCGCATGCAATTCTCCAAAAAAACAGCAGGCTCAACCCCCTGGTGAGGCCGAGCCTGCCGAATGCTTCAATCGCTGATTCCCGTAAGACAGCCCTTCGACAGGCGCAGGGCAGCCGGGAATAGTGGACTTCTCAGCCCTTGTGATCGTTGATGAACTTGATCGCGTCGGAGACGGTGCTGATCTTCTCGGCGGCATCGTCCGGAATCTCGACGCCAAACTCTTCCTCGAAGGCCATGACCAGCTCGACGATGTCGAGGCTGTCAGCGCCCAGATCATCGATGAAGCTTGCGTCCTCGGTCACCTTGTCGGCTTCCACGCCCAGATGTTCTACGACGATCTTCTTAACCCGATCGGCGGTGTCGGTCATGTAATTGGCCCCTTCTCATGCGGAGGAAGAAATTTTCGCCAGTCGCCCTAATGGCAGCGGACGGCGCTGGCAAGTGCAGGTGTAAACCCGGGGTTCACCTCGCCCCGATGCAGGACACGCCCGCGGCGCTGGGAGGTTGGATTGCATCACCGGGCAAGGACGGCGCCACAGGCAGAGCCGGGCAGCCCGTGCGCCGATGCGCCACTTGATCGTGATCTCCCACAGCAAAAGCGAACGGACGAACAGCCATGTCGGGATCGGACCTTTTCCAGCTCACGCCTTCGCCGGCGGCTCCACCACGCGGATGTGCAGGTCCCGCAGCTGCTTCATGGCGACGGCCGATGGCGCGCCCATCATCAGGTCCTCGGCCTTCTGCGTCATCGGGAAGACGATGACCTCGCGGATGTTGGGCTCGTCGGCCAGCAGCATGACGATGCGATCGACACCCGGGGCCGAGCCGCCATGCGGCGGCGCACCGTACTTGAAAGCATTGATCATGCCCGCGAAGTTGGTGTCGACTTCCTCGCGGCTGTAGCCGGCGATCTCGAAGGCCTTGTACATGATGTCGGGCCGGTGGTTCCGGATCGCGCCCGAAGACAGCTCCACGCCGTTGCAGACGATGTCGTACTGCCAGGCCTTGATCTCGAGCGGGTCCATCGTCTCCAGCGCCTCAAGCTCGCCCTGCGGCATCGAGAACGGGTTGTGGCTGAAGTCGATCTTCTTCGCGTCCTCGTCGTACTCGAACATCGGGAAATCGACGATCCAGCAGAACCGGAACGCGCCTTCCTCGATCAGGCCGAGCTGCTCGGCCACGCGCGTGCGCGCCGCGCCGGCGAGCTTGGCCGCCTGCAGTTCCTTGCCCGCGGCGAAGAAGCAACCGTCGTCCGGGCCGAGGCCGATGGCGTCATAGAGCGCCTCCATCCCTGCCTGCCCATGGTTCTTGGCGATCGGTCCGCCGAACTCGCCGCCCTTGCGGGTGACGTAGCCCAGGCCCGCATGTCCTTCCGCGCGCGCCCATTCGTTCATGTCGTCGAAGAACTTGCGGCTCTTCCCGGCGGTCCTGGGCGCGGGAATTGCGCGCACCTTGCCGCCCGAGCCGACGATCTTCTCGAACAGGCCGAAGCCCGACTTCTCGAAGTGAGCGGTCACGTCATGGACGATCACCGGGTTGCGCAAGTCCGGCTTGTCCGAGCCGTACTTCAGCATCGCTTCCGCATAGGGAATGCGCGGGAAGCTGCCCGCCGGCGTGACGCCGCGGCCGTTGGCGAACTCCTCGAACACGCCGGCCAGCACCGGCTCGATCGCGTCGAACACGTCGTCCTGCGTGACGTAGCTCATCTCGAAGTCGAGCTGATAGAACTCGCCGGGTGAGCGGTCGGCGCGCGCGTCCTCGTCGCGGAAGCAGGGGGCGATCTGGAAATACCGGTCGAAGCCCGCCACCATGAGGAGCTGCTTGAACATCTGCGGCGCCTGCGGCAACGCGTAGAACTTGCCCGGATGTACGCGGCTGGGCACCAGATAGTCGCGCGCGCCCTCAGGCGAGCTGGCCGTCAGGATCGGCGTCTGAAACTCGGTGAAGCCCTGGTCGACCATGCGGCGGCGCAGGCTCGCGATAACCTGGCTGCGCAGCATCATGTTGGCGTGCACCTTGTCCCGGCGCAGGTCCAGGAAGCGGTACTTGAGGCGGATGTCCTCGGGATATTCCTGGTCGCCGGCCACCGGCATCGGCAGTTCCTCGGCGCGCGACTGGACGGTCGCGGCGCGGGCGAAGACCTCGATCGCGCCGGTCGCGAGGTTGGGGTTGACCGTGGCCGCGTCGCGCGCCTTAACCTCTCCGTCGATCGTGACGACGCTCTCGACCCGCAGCGATTCGAGCGTGGCGAGCGCCGGACTGTCGCCGTCGGCGACGATCTGGGTGAGCCCGTAATGGTCGCGCAGGTCGACGAAAAGCACGCCGCCATGGTCGCGCTTGCGATGCACCCAGCCGGAAAGCCGGACCGTCTGGCCGACATGTTCCGCGTTGAGAGCGCCGCAAGTATGTGTGCGATAGGGATGCATCAGGTCTTTCCAATCGGCCGTCGATAAGGCAGTGAGCGCGCGCGGCTAACAGGCGATGGCCGCGATTTTGTCAAGCCGCGGGCCCGCGCACGGGCCCAAGCCAGAATAAAGAAGCAATGAAGATCCATCCACTCATCACGACCACCGAGGCGCTTGCCGACCTGTGCAGACGCCTCGCCAGGGCCGATTTCGTCACGGTCGATACAGAATTCATGCGCGAGAACACCTATTGGCCCGAGCTGTGCCTGGTGCAGATCGCCGATACCGAGGAGGCCGCCGCGATCGACCCGCTGGCCCCCGGGATCGACCTCTCCCCCTTGCTGGACCTTCTGACCGACAACCACGACGTACTCAAGGTCTTCCACGCCGGTGGTCAGGACGTGGAGATCATCTACAACTTCACCGGCCGCACCCCGCAGCCGATCTTCGACACGCAGATCGCGATGATGGCGATCAGCCAGTCGGAACAGATCGGCTATTCCAATCTCGTCGAATCCTGGCTCGGCATCAGCGTCGACAAGGGCGCGCGCTTCACCGACTGGTCGCGCCGGCCGCTGACCGAACGGCAGATCGACTATGCCATCGGCGACGTTACCCACCTCGCTAGGATCTTCCCCAAGATCCTGGGCCGCCTGCGCAAGACCGGACGCGGCGAATGGCTCGACCAGGAGATGGAAAAGCTCGCCGCCCCGGAGAACTACCACAACGAACCCGGCGAGGCGTGGCAGCGGCTCAAGGCGCCCGGCCGCAATCCGGCGGTGCTCGGACGGCTCAGGGCGCTTGCCGCCTGGCGCGAACTGGAAGCGCAGGACAAGAACATCCCGCGCGGCCGCATCGCCCGCGACGAGACGCTAGCCGACATCGCCAGCCATCCCCCCGGTACGCAGGCGGATCTCGCCAAGGTCCGCGGGCTGTCCGCCGGCTGGAAGGACAACGAGATCGGCAAGCGGCTGATGCAGACGCTGGCCGACGCACAGCCGCTGGCCGAGACCGAACTGCCCCCGCGCACGCCGCGCGGTGCGCCGCTGGGCAAGGAAGGCGCGCTGGTGGCGGATCTGCTCAAGCTGCTGCTCAAGATCCGCAGCCGCGAGATCGACGTCGCCGCCCGCCTGCTCGCACGCAGCGACGAGCTGGAGATGCTGGCCGCCGGGATACGCGGAAGCCTGCCGATCCTCGATGGCTGGCGCTACGACATCTTCGGCCGCGACGCGCTCGATCTCGTCGAGGGCAAGCTGGCCTTCGCGGTGGTCGACGGCAAGCTCAAGATGACGCATGTGGACGATGTCGACGAGGGGGTCGCCGATGCGGCGGAATAGACGTCGTTCCGGGGGCAAACCATGACCGTCTACTACCCGACTCTCAAGCAGCTCCAGTATCTTGTGGCGCTGCACGAGCACGGCCATTTCGGCCGCGCCGCCGATGCCTGCTTCGTCTCGCAATCGACGCTCTCGGCCGGCCTGCGCGATCTCGAGGCGCTGCTGGGCGTCGTGCTGGTCGAGCGGACCAAGCGCGCGGTGCGTTTCACGCCGCTGGGCAACGCGGTGGTCGCCAAGGCACACCGCATCCTGCGCGAGACGGAGGAGTTGTCGGACCTCGTCCAATCGAGCGGCCAGCCGCTCTCGGGCGAAGTGCGGATGAGCGTGATCCCGACGATCGCCCCCTTCCTGCTGCCGCGCATGCTGCCGCGCCTGCGTCGCGAGCGCCCCAACCTCAAGCTCTTCCTGCGCGAGGAACCGAGCGCGGCGGCGATCGAATCGCTGCATCACGGTCGCGCCGATTGCGTACTGCTCGCCCTGCCCTACGCCACCGGAGAGGTGGAGAAGGAAACGATCGAGCTTGACGCCTTCTTCGTCGCCTTCCCGCACAACGATCCGCGCGACCCGCCCGAGGAAGTGCCGCCCTCGCTGATCGACGAGAACCGGCTGCTGATGCTCGAGGACGGCCACTGCCTCAAGGACCACGCACTCGCCGCCTGCAATCGGCCCGAACTGCGCGCCAGCGCGACGATGATCGGCACCAGCCTGCACACGCTGGTGCAAATGGTGGACAACGGCCTCGGCCTCACGATGCTGCCCGAGATGGCGCTCGACGCGGGCATCCTCAACGGCACCAATGTCGTCGCGCGGCCACTCAAGGCGCCCAATGCCAATCGCGAGATCGCCCTCGTCTGGCGCAAGAACTCCCCGCGCGGCGAGGAGTTCAGGCTGCTGGCCGAAGAACTGCGGATGGGGTGAATGCCGTCGTTCCGGGTTGGGCCCCGGACCGCCGGCCGCCGGGTCCGCCCTGAAGGTCAGTGATCCCCGCTTTCGCCGGAATGACGCTTCGGAGCAGATTGCCTCAATCCATGTGCTTCAGACCGACCCGCAGGTAGTCCCAGCCCGTCACCAGCGTCAGCACCGCCGCGCCCCAAAGCGTCGTCAGGCCGACGGTGTGCGGCACATTGGCTTCGAATCCGCCCACCGCGAAAGTCCAGCCCGGCAAGGCGCCGCCCAGGATCAGCGCGCCCAGCGCGACGAGCTGGAGCGCCGTCTTCCACTTGGCGAGCCGGCTCACCGGCACCGAAACCTGCAGCCCGCCGAGAAATTCGCGGAGGCCCGAGACGGCGATCTCCCGAACCAGTATCACCAGCCCGGCGATCACGTGCATGTCGCCGACATAGGGACCCGTAAGCACGCCCTGCGCCGTCAGCACCAGGATCACCGCCGCGACCATGATTTTGTCGGCGATCGGATCGAGGAAGATGCCCAGCTTCGACACGGTGCCCTGGGCCCGCGCGAGATAGCCGTCGAAATAGTCGGTGAGCGCCATCAGGCAATAGACCGCGAACGCCGCGCCATAGCCCGCCTGCCATTTCGGCCACCACAGCAGGGCCGCCAGCAGGGGAACGGCGAGGATGCGCGACAGTGTGAGGAGGTTCGGCAGACTCATCATGTTGCCAAGTAGATAGCCGGTAACACTTCTGCACAAAAGAGCCGCTAGAGGGCTTGCCCACCATCCGGCAGACGCTAGGGTCGCCCCCCAAAACAGAGATCGCCGAACGCAAGCCTATGACCACAACGACGCAGCTGATCAGGACGCGCCGCTTCCTGCCGCTTTTCGTCACCCAGCTCCTGGGCGCCTTCAACGACAATCTCTTCAAGAACGCCATGGTGTTGTACGTCGTTTACAGCGTCTACAACTCCGAGGCGGCCGAGGCGAAGTTCAGCGCCATCGCCTCGGCGCTGTTCATCATTCCGTTCTTCGTGCTCTCCGCCCTGTCGGGCCAGCTCGCCGACATGCGCGACAAGGCCAGGATCATCCGCATCGTCAAGTTCTGCGAGATCCTGATCATGCTGGTGGGCGCCGCCGGCCTCGTGCTTGCCTGGCAGGGCATGGCGGTCGAAACGACCGCGATCCCGCTGATGCTGGCTGCGCTGTTCGCCATGGGCATCCATTCGACCTTCTTCGGGCCGATAAAGTACGCGATCCTGCCGCAGCACCTGGAACCCGGTGAAGTGCTGGCCGGAACCGGGCTGGTCGAGGCGGGAACCTATATCGCGATTCTCGCCGGCACCATCCTCGCCGGCTGGATCGACATCGAGTGGGCGGCGCTCTGCGTCGTGCTGACGGCGGTGGCCGGCTATCTGGCCGGGCGGCGGGTGCCGCCCGCCCCGCCGCTGATCGAGGCGCAGCCGCTCGATTATCACTTCCTCCGATCTTCGATCGCGCTGATCCGCAATACGATGCAGGAACCGCGCGTGTTCCTGGCGATCGTGGCGATCAGCTTCTTCTGGATGATCGGCGCCGTGCTGTTCATCCAGTTCCCGCCCCTCGCCAAGAACATCCTGCACGCCAGCAAGGAAGTCGCGAGCCTGTTCCTGGTGATTTTCTCGGTGGGCGTCGCCATCGGCTCGATGGCGATCAACGCGCTGCTCAAGGGCACCGTCTCGGCGCGCCATGCGCCGATCTCGGTGATCGTCATGGCCTGCTTCGTCGTGGCGTTCCACCTCATCTGCAAGTTCTGGGGGGAGCAGCCGATCGACGGGCTTCTCGACGTCGGCGGCTTCATCTCCCGGCCGCTGGCGATCCCGCTGCTGCTGACGCTGCTGGGCGTCGCCATCGCCGGCGGCATGTTCGTGGTGCCGCTCTATGCCTTCCTGACCACCTCGGTCGACAAATCCCAGACGGCGCGGACGATCGCGGCGAACAACATCGTCAATTCGGGCGCCATGGTGATGGGGTCGCTGCTGGCCGTGGTGCTCAGTTCGCTGAGTGTGGCGATCGCCGATCAACTGCTGCTGGTGGCCGCGATGTGTCTCGCCTCCGCCTGGCTCGGGCGGATTCTCTATCGGGCAGAACTGGCCGCCGCGCCGGCTTAACGTCCTAGGCTATGAACACCATCATGGCGGCAAAGCCGGCGCAATAGGCCATCAGGAAATCGCGCCAG
>JBAYPJ010000104.1:0-9836 GCA_041677785.1 Novosphingobium sp.
ACGCTCCGTAGAAGCCACATGGCGGCGCATCGGTTCGCTGCTGGACGCCTTCTCACCCCAAGAGTGCGCCAACTACCTCAGAAACTCCGGGTATGCGTCAATATAATGTCATCAGAGGCTAGCCGCGGCGCGCCGGTTTTGGGAACAGGCGGACGGCCGGCGCCGAGCGACGCGGTTCCATCTCCCCTGCGGCTATCCCCGAAGCGGTCGGACGCCGCCGCCCCGCGCTATTGACGCTGAACATGCTTAGCTTTACGCGGAACTCTGTTCGAAATAGCGAAACCCAAACAGAGCGAAGATGTCCCGTTCCTCACCTGGCGTCCGGCGCGTGGCCGCCATTCTCAATTTCATCGCCGACCATCCCGGCCAGGCCTTTGCCCTGACCGACCTGGTGCGGGCGCTCAAGCTCAGCCGGGCGACGTGCCACGCGCTGCTGACGGGGCTGGTCGATGTCGGCTACCTCTATCGCACCAGCGACAAGACTTATGTGCTGGGGCCGGCGCTGGCGGCGATCGGCCGGACGGCGGCGGCGCACTTCTCGCCGCTGCAGGTCGCGCAGCCGGAAATGCGCCGCCTGGCCGACGAATTCGACGTGGTCTGCGCCGCCTATTTCCTCGAAGGCGACAGCATCCACCTGCGCGATCGCGCGGCCTCGCTCAGCCACGTCGGCTATCCGGTGCCGCTCGGCACGCGGATGAAGCTGCGTTCGGCGCAGGCGGCGGCGTTTTTCGCCGGGTCGCCGCAGGATGCCGAGGCCTGGCTGGCGACGGTCGAGCCCAAGCCCAGCCCCCAGCGCCGCGAGGCCATGTTCAGGAGCATCGACTTCGCGCGCGAGCACGGTTTCGTCCTGCTGGTCCGCCAGCCGGGTTTCGACATGACCAAGGCCTACGAGGGCGAGCCGGGTGCGGAAACCGACGACATCCCGGTGCTGCTGGTGCCGGAGGTCGATCCCGCCGCGATCTATCCGCTCGGCGCGCTGATGGCACCGATCTTCGACGAGCGCGGCAAGGTCAGCTTCTGCCTGCTGCTCGCCGGCTTTCATGCATCGATGACCGGCGCGCGGGTGATGCAGGTGGGCCAGCGCCTGCGTGAAACCTGCGAGCGCATATCCACGTTCGTCGCCGGCCGCGACCGCGAGGCGCAGGCCGCCTCCTGAGCCCGACCCCGGTTTGCGCCCTCGCACGGTCCTTGACGGTCGGATTTCGCTGCCTTATCGTTATATCCCGAAAATAAATTCGCAATATGGAATTTATCGCCGAGGTCGGCTCCACGATCCGGCAAGTGGGAGACGGGGATTGTCCGATGTGATCGTTGCGCCGTCCACGCGCGACCTCGAGATTCTGGCCGGCAAGCTGACGCAATGGATGGCATCGCGCCTGCCCGGCGCCGAAGGGCTGCGGCTGGGCGAGTTTTCCTATCCGCGCGGGGCCGGCCAGTCGCACGAGACGATCCTGTTCGACGCGCGCTGGCGCGAGGGCGGGGCGGAGCGTGCGCAGGGCTATGTCGTGCGGATCAAGCCTTCGAGCTTCACGGTCTTTCCCGACAACCTGTTCGAGGAACAGTACCGGGTGATGAAGGTGCTGCACGACGGCGGCTATGTACGCGTCGCGCGGCCGGTTTGGTTCGAGGAGGACGCCTCAGTGCTCGGCGCCCCGTTCTTCGTCATGGAGAAGGTTCAGGGCCGGGTGCCGGTCAGCGTCCCGCCTTATGCCAGGACGGGCTGGCTGTCGGAAGCGACACCGGCGCAGCGGCGGCACCTGTGGGAAGGCGCGGTGCGCCAGCTCGCCGCGATCCAGCTCGTGCCGCTCGACGAGGTGCGGTTCCTTGCCGGGCCCGGCCACGCGCGCGAGGGCCTGGCGCAGGAGTGGGACAAGTACGTCCGCTTCGTCGACTGGGTGCGCGAGGACCCGCGCGCGGAAATCCTCGCCGCCGCGCTCGACCGGCTGAAGGCGGCCTGGCCGGAAAACCAGCCCGAGGGCCTGGTCTGGGGCGACGCCCGCATCGGCAACATGATGTTCGACGACAGCTTCGATGTCGTCGCCGTGATGGATTGGGAGCAGCCCTCGCTCGGCGGGGCGCTGCAGGATCTTGCCTGGTTCTGCACGCTGGCCGAGACGATGCACGGCCGTTCCAGCCAGATCGGCGCTTATCTCGAAGGCATGGGCAGCCGCGCGGAGACGGTCGCGTTGTGGGAGGAGGTGACGGGCAAGTCCGCCGCCGATCTCGAATGGTACGAGGAGTTCACCCAGGTCAAGATGAGCTGCACCGGCGTTCGCCTTGACATGCTGCGCGGCACGCAGATGCTTGCCGCGGAGGGCCTGCGCCAGCGGCTGAAGGTGTGACGGTTGAAGGTGTGATGGCCGCCTGACCGCCGGGTCCTCCGGCGCTGGGGAGGAAGGGCGCTGCCCCATGGATTTTCGCCCCGACTGGTGCGACACAGGCGGCATGGGCGATCACGAAATACGCAAACGGCGCTTCGAGGACGGCGGCTTCCTGGTGCTGGTCGTGCTGGTGACGCTGGCCTTCTTCTGGCTGGCCACGCCGTTCTTCGGCGCGATCCTGTGGGGCGTGGTCGCGGCGATCGTCTTCGCGCCGGTCTATCGCCGGCTGCTGGGCAGGTTTCGCGGCCATCGCAACCTGGCGGCCGCGATGACGCTGACGATTATTCTCGCGCTGGTGATCGTCCCGGCCTTCCTGGTCGGCGTCAGCCTGGTGCAGGAGGCGACGTCGCTCTACGAACGGTTCCAGAGCGGCCAGATCGACCTCGCGGTGATCTTCGAAGATTTCACCGGCGGCCTGCCGGACTGGGCGCAGCGTTGGCTGGCGACGCGCGGGCTGGCCGATTTCGAGGGGGTCCAGCGCATGCTCGGGGCGAGCATTTCCGCCGGGCTGCAGAGCGTGGCCTCGCGCGCGCTGATCTTCGGGCAGGGCGCGCTCAACTTCCTCGCCTCGCTGGGCGTGATGCTCTACCTCACCTACTTCCTGCTGCGCGACGGCGATACGATGGGCCGGCGGATCAAGGAAGCGGTGCCGCTGCGCCCCTCGCTGCGCGACGCGCTGGTCCAGCATTTCGTCATCGTTGTGCGCGCGACGATGAAGGGCTCGGTCGTCGTCGCCATCATCCAGGGCCTGCTCGGCGGGCTGATCTTCTGGGCGCTGGGCGTGGAGGGCGCGCTGCTCTGGGGCCTGGTGATGGGGTTCTTCTCGCTCGTCCCGGCGATCGGCACCGGCATCGTCTGGGTGCCCGTGGCGATCTACCTGCTGGTGACGGGCGCGCTCTGGCAGGGCGCGGTGCTGGTGTTCTGCGGCGTGTTCATCATCGGCCTGGTCGACAACCTGCTGCGCCCGATCCTGGTCGGGCAGGACACGCGCATGCCCGATTTCCTGGTCCTGATCGCGACGTTGGCCGGGCTCAACCTGTTCGGGCTCAACGGCTTCATCGTCGGCCCGGTGATCGCCGCGCTGTTCCTCGCGGTCTGGAAGATGATCGCCGATCGCGACGTCCCGCCGCCGCTGCAACCGTCGGAATAGCCGGGCTCAAGCCGGCAGGTTGTAGAGTTCGACCGCGTTGCTTTCCAGCACGCGCTTGCGCGTGGCGTGGTCGTAGGCGCCCAGCGTCGCGACCAGCTTGTCCTGCACCCCCGGATAGAGCGAGGTGGGGTGCGGGAAGTCGGTCTCGAACATCACGCGGTCGACGCCGATTTCTTCCAGCATGTGCCGCGGCGCATAGTCCTCGAACCAGTAGCTGACCCAGAAATGGCGCTTGAAGTATTCCTTCGGGCGCAGCTTCAGGCCGCGGTTCTGGGCGGTGCGGAACTCGTCGAGCTGGTGCTCCATCGCTTCCAGCCAGAACGGAACCCAGCCCATGCCGCTCTCGATCAGGCCGATCTTGAGCCGGGGGTAGGCGTCGAGGATGCCCGAGACCATGAAGTTCGACATCGTCGCCGCGCAGCCGACATGGTGCAGCAGTGCGTGGATCGGCAGCTTCTGGTCGAAGCCGAGGTTGTCCCAGATCGCCGAGTTGGCGTCGAGCGAGGTGTTGAGGTGGAAGTTGAGCGGGATGCCGGTGGCGTTGCAGATGTCGAAGACCTCGGCCCAGAACGGCGAGACCTTGCCGTCGGTGCCGACATAGGGGCTGGAGCTGTCGACGCGCTCCGGCCGGTCGGGCAGGGTGATGCCCTTGAGGCCCATGTCGACGATGCGGCGCATCTCTCGGTTCATCAGGTCCCGGTCCCAGTAGGGCAGGGTGCCCATGCAGTTGATGCGGCCGCCCGATTCCTCCATCCGCTCCTTGCAGGCATCGTTGTAGATTTCGGTGATGGCGATCGCCAGCGGCTCGTCGTTCAGGCCGAGCAGCGAGCCGACTTGCGTGACGCCGCCGTTCTGGAAGCATATCTGCGCCCAGACGCCCATGGCGTCCATCGCTTCCAGCCGCGGCTTCACCAGGTATGAACCGGGGTCGATCTGGTCATAGTTCCGGAAGGCCAGCCGGCCGAGCAGCTTGTTGCGGTCCTTGGCGATGACGTTGCCGCCGATCGAGCCGAAGTGCCTGTCGCCGACGAACCACTGGTCGGCGCCGTCGATGCGGCGCACGTGCGGCATCCTGTCCTTCATGCCGGCGGGGGCGTGGCTGGTCCACAAGTCGGCGGGCTCGGTGAAGTGCGTGTCGCAGTCGACGATCCTGATGCCCGCGAACAGCGGATCGACGCCGCGGCTGTTCGCGGCATAGTTGACCTCGCGGATATAGCCGCCGGGCGCCCAGCCTTCGGCCAGCCAGTACCACTTGGCATCGTCGACGCCGGCCTTCGTCACCGTGCTGCCGGGGTTGTCCTCGGCCATGCCCGCTCTCCCGTTTTTGAGTCGTTGGCCGACCTTATACCAGCGGGCGGGGGCAAAGCAAAAACAAGCAAGCGCTTGGGCATATCATCGTTGTCCCGGCTTTCGGCGGGACGACGAGGCCCGAGCCGCGAATTTCCTACATGGACCGCATCGGCTATCCGCGGGGGATGGCGCAAGTCCATGTCCCTGCGCGTGAATGTCGCAGGCCGGCTCGCAGGGGGCGGTTTTCCGTCTCCCTGGACACCGTCAATTTCATCAACCGGGTGTCAACCGTCCCTAGCGCAGCAGCACCGGCAATCCGGACACGCCCTGCTGCTCGAGGCCGCCGGTCATGAAGGGCGCCGGCGCGTCGGGGTCGAGCCGCAGGTCGGGGAAGGCGTCGAGCAGGGCGTTGATGCCGGTCTCGATCTCCACCCGCGCGACGTTCATGCCCAGGCAGCGGTGGGTGCCCAGGCCGAAGGCCATATTGGTCAGCTTGTCGCGGTGGATGTCGAATTCGTCGGGCCGATCCCAGCGCGCGGGATCGCGGTTCGCCGGGCCGAGGCCGAGTTCCAGCACCGATCCGGCGGGGATCAGGTGCCCGTAGAATTCGGTGTCGGCCATGACCATGCGGTAGAAATAGGGCGCGGTCGGGTTCCAGCGCAGGCTTTCCTCGATGGCGTCGCCCATCAGCGCGCGGTCGGCCTTTACCGCCTCGAACTGGTCGCGGTGGGCGAGCAGCGCGAACAGGGCGATGCCCATCTGACGCCACGAGGTTCCGCCGCCGGCGACCATGACCAGCTTGGCATGGGTCATGATCTCGCGATCGGTGAGCGGACGCGGCGTTTCGCCGGGCAGCATCAGCTTGGTTTTCAGGAGGAAGCTGATGAGGTCATCGCGCGGCTCGGCGCGGCGCGCGGCGATGAGGGCCAGCAGCGTGTCCTCGACCACCTTGGCGTTGCGCATGCGATCCTCCATCGTCACCTTGCGGCTGGTGCTGGTGGAGTTGAGATAGGCGTGGCGGAAGCGCAGCGCCTCGTCGCCGTCGAGCCCGATCGCGGTGGTGATGGTATAGACCGGGATGCGCGCGCAGAAGTCCAGGTTCAGCTCGGCGCGGTCCCCTCCGGCCATACGCGCGATCAGCCGTGCGACGATGCCGTCGATCGTATGCGTGCGCCACCAGCCCAGCGCCTCGGGCATGAGGAACTTGGGCTGGATCGTGCGGCGGTAGGCACGGTGGAGCGGCGGGTCCATCTCGAGGATGCCCATCGTCTTCTCGTTCGCCGGATTGTCGTTGCCCTGGACCGAGTTCGAGAAGGCCTGCGGATTGCGGAACGCGGCCTCGCAGGCCTCGTATGTCAGCACCGTCCAGTGCTGCCGGCCGCGGGCGCGCACGTGCCGGTCGTGGTGCGGCAGGCCCAGCAGTTCGCGCAGCCGGCCTTTGTGCACGGGCGCCTGCGCGCGCAGCCGGTGGACCTGCGGCATGACCGCGCCGACGTCCACCGCGTTGCCGATCTCCTCCGCCTCGCGGCGGACGTCGTAGAGTTCCTCGTAGAGCGGGTCGTCGGCGACGAGCACGTCGGTCATGACATTCATGGCGTTGTTTCCATCAGGCAGCTTCGCCCGCGGCGGCGGCGCGGGCGCGGCGGGCTTCGGGGGTTTCGAACGGCAGGCGGCGGGCGGCCAGCCACAGTAGCACCAGCGCGACCGGCGCCAGCACCATCATGCTTAGCAGGCCGGCGGTCAGCGAGCCGGTCATGGTGCTGACCTTGCCCGCCCAGTAGGGCCCGGTGCCCGAGGCGATGACGATCGCCACCAGCGAGAACGAAGCCGCGGCCGACCCGCGCATGCGCGGCAGCACGAGGTCCTGGATCATCGCCGCGATGCCGCCGCTCCACAGCCCGCCGAACACGCCGAGGAAGAACTTGGCGATGAGGAATATGCGGAAGTCGATGATCAGCATCATCGCCAGGATGCAGGGCAGCATGCCGATCATGCTGATCGCGGCCATGCCAAGCGGCGCGCGCAGATCCTTCTGTTTCCAGCGGTCGGTGGTCCAGCCGCCCACGATCACGCCGACCAGCGCGCCGGCGAGGTGGACCATGCCGAGCGAGAAGCCGATCTCGTGCGGGGGGATGTCGTAGACGCGCATCGCGTAAGGCGCCGACCAGACGCTGATCGCGCCGCCGACGCAGGCGATCAGCGCGGTGGCGGCCGTCCCGAGGACGAAAGTGGGGTCGCCGAACGTGAGGCGGTAAAGCGGCTTGTCGCGGTAGCTCTGGATCTGGCCCCAGGTGAGCACGGCATAGGCGCCGAGGCCGAAGGACCACCATTGCGCGGTGTCACCCGTCGCCGATGCGATCAGCCCGGCGGCGAGCGCCAGCAGCCCGGCCAGCGCAAGGTTGGAGACGAGTCCGCGTGTGCCGCCGACGCGGTGGACGCTGAGCAGGGTGAAGGGGGGGATGGCGGTGGCGAACTCGCCCAGCACGAAGCGGCCGGCCGAGGTGGTTTGCTGCGTCGCGCGCGCCGGCTCGCGGATGGCGAGCAGCATGAGCGCCAGCGGCAGGCCGGGCAGGCCGACGGCGATGAGCGCCGCTTTCCACGGCGCGAGCGCGCAGGCGCCGGCGATCGGCACCGCGCCGCACACGCTCGTCCAGCTCTGCAGGAACCAGCCGCCGATGATCATCGCCAGCGCGCCGCCGAGGAACGTCCCCGACAGGTAGACGCTGAGCGCGATGGCGCGGCGGCGCGGCGGGAACACGTCGGCGAGCAGCGAATGCGAGCAGGGGTTGGCCACCGCCTCGCCCACGCCGACGCCGACGCGCGCGAGGCCCAGCATGGCGAAATTGGTCGCCGCGCCGCCCAGCGCGGTCATCACCGACCACAAGGAGAGGCCGAAGGCCATGACCTTCTTGCGCGGCAGCCCGTCGGAGATGCGGCCCATGGCGATGCCGACGACCGAATAGAACACCGCGAACGCCGTCCCCAGCAGGAAGCCGAGGTCGGCATCGTCGAGGTTCAGGTCGGCCTTGATCGACTGGGCGAGGATCGAGACGATCTGCCGGTCGAGGTAGTTGAGCAGATTGGCGAGCGCGAGGACGACGAGCGCGTAATAGGCCGCCTTCGGTATGGCCGCTGATCTGGCCTCAGCGGCCGCACCCTCTTTCGCAACCGTCGCCACGCCTGTCTCCCGCTATATTCTTACTGTTCTTCGTTCTTGGCGGCGGAAGCCCCGCGCCTCAGTCGAGGCGCAGGAGCCGCTTGGCGTTGTTGCAGATGATATCGCGGATATCGGCTTCGGGGACGCCGGCGAAGTCGCGCTTGATGACCGCGTGGGAGTTCGGGAAAGTCGTCTCCGAGTGCGGATAGTCCGAGGACCACATGATGTTCCTGCCGCCCGGCAGATCGCGCGCGAGCACGCCGGTGCGGTCCTGGATGAACGAGCCCCAGACGTTCTGGTCCATGTAGTGGCTGGGCAGCTTGTCGATCACGCTCTCGGTCCAGTAGCGCTGCTTTTCCCAGGTGCGGTCGCAATATTCGGCGTACCAGGCGAACCAGCCCACGCCCGATTCCATCGAGCCGATGCGCAGGTCCGGGAAGCGCTCGAAGATGCCGTTGAAGATGAAAATGCCGATCGGCTCGGCCATCGCCAGCTTGCTCATCGGCATGTCGGGCAGGAAGAACTGCTTTTCGCCGAAGCGCGGCACGCGCCCGCCGAGGTGGAAGGTGATGACCATGCCATAGTCGCACAGCACCTTCCACAGCCGGTCGAACTCGGGCTGGTAGTACTGGAGCGCGCCCTTGGGATCGCCGGTCTGCGCCGAGACCTGACCCGACTTCAGGTTCTTGATCTCCGACGAGGTCTTCCACGCGTCGGGGTTCTGCGGGAAGGCCGGAAGCTGGAGCATCTTGAAGCCCATCCTGGCGAGGCGATGGACGTGCTCGATCGTCTCGTCGATGTCGCGCATCGGCGCGTGGCCCACCGGAAACAGGCGGTTGGGCGCGTTCGACGCCCAGTCCATCACCCAGCGGCTGTAGGCCTCGAAGCTGGCGATGTAGAGGTCGTTGTCGAAGCTGCCGAGCGGGCCGCCGCCGAAGCAGATGGCCTGGTCGATGCCGTCGAGGTCCATGTCGGCGAGGCGCTTGGCCGGATCGTAGGTGTTGCGCTGCTCGGACAGGCGGCCCTTCATCTTGAAGTTCTTGCCATCGCGGCCGGCCTGGTTGTTGATCATCATCACCGGGCGGCGATTGCCTTCGAAGACGATGTAGTCGCAGTCTTCGCCATGTTCGATGACCGGCGCCTTGTGCTTCTGCGACTCGGGCAGATAGTCCTTCCACATGTCATGCGGCGGGTCGATGTGCGCGTCGGCATCGAAGATCGGGCCCCAGGTCCAGTCTTCCTTGAGGGCGCTGCCAAATTTCGGATCGGCTTCGCTCATCTGCCAAACTCCTCTCGTATTGTTGTTTTTGGCATTTAATTCTAAATAGCGAATTGATTATCGCAGTTCAGAATAAATGAGTCAAGATCGCAAGGCTCTCGGCCACCCGAACTTTTGCTCGCCTGGTCGGCCCGAACCGGTCAAAAGACGACGCCCTTGACCTTGAGGTCGATGATCGCTTCCTCGTCGTAGCCGAGGGCGGCGAGCACCGCGTCGCTGTCCGCGCCGAGATCGGGCGAGCGGCGGGCGGGCAGAGCCTCGCCGTCGAACAGCATCGGCACGGCGACGAGCGGAATCGTCGTGCCGTCGCCGTAGTCGACCGTCTGGACGAGGTTGTTGGCGACGACCTGCACATCGGCGTGGATTTCGCCCACGTCCTGAACGATGTCCCACTGGCCGTCCTGGCGGCCCAGCACCTCGCGCCATTCGGCCAGCGTCTTGCCGCGGAACAGCGCTTTCATCTCCGCATGGCAGGCGTCGATATTCTCCTGCCGCAACGCGGCGGTGGCGAAGCGTGGGTCGCTGGCCAGATCGGGGCGGCCCGCGACCTCGCAGAACCCGGCCCAATACTTGTCCGCC
>JBAYPJ010000105.1:0-9744 GCA_041677785.1 Novosphingobium sp.
CACCCGGCTGCGCGAGCACGAGAACTCCAACGCCTATTCGAAGATGCGCGTCTACGACGGCGAGAGCCTGCGCGAGGTCGATCCGCGAGCGAAGTCGATGCAGGAATACAAGGACGCCGCCGGGGTCGACGAAGGCATGGACGGCATCTCCACCCGCTTCGCCTTCAAGGCGCTCTCGGCCACGTTCAACCACGACCCGACCGAGATTTCGGCCGATCCGGTGCACCTGATGTACGTGCTCGAACGCATGGTGAAGCAGGAGCAGCTCCCGGCCGAGACCGAGACCAAGTACCTTGAGTTCGTCAAGGGCGAACTGGCGCCGCGCTATGCCGAGTTCATCGGCAACGAGATCCAGAAGGCGTACCTGGAAAGCTACCACGACTACGGCCAGAACCTGTTCGACCGCTACGTCGCCTATGCCGACGCCTGGATCGAGGACCTGGACTTCAAGGACCCGGACACCGGCCAGTTGCTCGACCGCGAGGTGATCAACCAGGAGCTGACCCGGATCGAGAAGCCCGCCGGCATCGCCAACCCCAAGGACTTCCGCAACGAGGTGGTGAAGTTCGCGCTGCGCATGCGCGCGGCGAACAATGGCCGCAATCCGTCGTGGACCTCGTACGAGAAGATCCGCGACGTCATCGAGCGGCGCATGTTCAGCCAGGTCGAGGACCTGCTGCCGGTGATCAGCTTCGGTTCCAAGAAGGACGGCGAGACCGAGCGCAAGCACGACGAGTTCGTCGATCGCATGATCGAGCGCGGCTACACCGCCCGGCAGGTGCGCCGGCTGGTCGAATGGTACATGCGGGTGAAGCAGGCGGGGTGAAGGAGAGATTGGCGGACCCGATGACCCTTCCCTGCCCGCTTGCCGGAAACTTCTTGCGCAGAGGCGCAGACGGGCGGGCGTTTTTGGGTTCACGCACCTCCGCGCCGGCGCGCGGACCAATCCGGGGACCGGGATGCACATCGTCGATCGCCGCCTGAATCCGGGCGGCAAGAGCCTCGTCAACCGCCAGCGCTTCCTTCGGCGCGCGAAGGCCCTCGTCCAGCAGGCGGTGCGCGACAGCCTCAAGGACCGCAGCATCAAGGAACTGGAGCAGGAGGGCGAAGTCTCTATCGCCCGCGACGAGGTGCACGAGCCGACCTTCCGCCGCGCGCCCAGCGGCGGCGACCGCGATTATATCCTGCCGGGCAACAGGGAGTACCTCCAGGGCGACGAGATCGAGCGCCCCCCTTCGGGCGCGGCGGGCACCGGCGGCTACCAGGGCGACGGCGAGGACGAATTCCGCTTCGTGCTGAGCCGCGAGGAATTCCTCGACCTGTTCCTCGAGGACCTGGAACTGCCCGAACTGGCCAAGAAGCGGCTGGCCACGGCCGAGGTGCAAGGCGTGCGCCAGGCGGGCTACGCCACCAGCGGCAGCCCGTCGGCGCTGTCGATCGGGCGGACGATGCGCAACTCGCTCTCGCGCCGCATCGCGCTGGGCCGTCCTCGCAGCGCCGAGATGCTGCGGCTGGAAGAGGAGATCGCCCAGCTGGAGGCCCTGCCCGGCGACCATGCCGACGAGATCGCCAAGCTGCGCGAGGAGCTGGAACGGCTCGAGCGACGCCGCAAGCTCATCTCCTACATCGACCCGATCGACTTGCGCTATCGCCGCTTCGAGCCGACGCCCCGGCCGATCAGCCAGGCGGTGATGTTCTGCCTGATGGACGTCTCCGGCTCGATGACCGAGCATATGAAGGACCTTGCCAAGAGCTTCTACGCGCTGCTTCACCTGTTCCTCAAGCGCTGCTACCGCCATGTCGAGGTGGTCTTCATCCGTCACACCGACAGGGCCGAGGAAGTGGACGAGGAAACCTTCTTCTACAGCCGCGAGACCGGCGGCACGCTCGTGTCCACCGCGCTCGAGAAGATGCTGCAGGTGATGAAGGACCGCTATTCGCCCGTCGACTGGAACATTTACGTGGCTCAGGCTTCCGACGGCGACAACATGCCGAGCGACACCGCCCGCACGATCGCGCTGATGACCGGGGAGATCCTGCCCGCCGCGCAGTATGTCGCCTATCTCGAGGTGGGGCGCGAGGAGGACCCGATGATGGCGATGGGCGGCCCGCTGGCCCGCGCCAGCGACCTGTGGCGCGCCTATGGCCAGATCGAGGAGGCGGACGGCAAGTTCGTCATGCGCAAGGTCCACCACCGCCGCGAGATCTACCCGGTATTCCGCGAACTGTTCGCCCGGCGCGGCATGGCCGAACGGGGGCAGAAGGCATGACCACCACGCTCGCCGACAAGCCGCTCTATGAAGGCAGCGACTGGACATTCGATACGATCCAGCGGATCTACGACACGGTGGAGCGGGTGGCCGCAGAGGAACTGGGGCTCGACACCTATCCCAACCAGATCGAGGTGATCACCGCCGAGCAAATGCTCGACGCCTATAGCGCGACCGGCATGCCGCTGCTCTACAACCACTGGTCGTTCGGCAAGCAGTTCCTCGTCAACGAGATGCTGTACCGCAAGGGGCAGCGCGGGCTGGCCTACGAGCTGGTGATCAATTCCGACCCCTGCATCAACTACATCATGGAAGAGAACTCGGCGACGATGCAGACGCTGGTCATCGCGCACGCCGCGTTCGGCCACAACCACTTCTTCAAGAACAACTATCTGTTCCAGCAGTGGACCGACGCCGAGGGTATCCTCGACTACCTGGAGTTCGCCAAGCGCTATATCGCGAGCTGCGAGGAGCGCCACGGCCAGCTCCAGGTCGAGCGGCTGCTCGACGCCTGCCATGCGCTCAGCCACCAGGGCGTCCACCGCTATCCGCGGGCGAGCGCACGCGATCTCAAGGCCGAGCTGGCGCGCGAGAACCAGCGGCACGCGCAGCGCGAGCGCGAATACAACGACCTGTGGCGCACGCTGCCCAAGCGCCGCGCGAAGAAGGCCGAGCCCGCCAGCGAGCGCGCCCTGGCGCTCAACCTGCCGCAGGAGAACATCCTCTATTTCCTGGAGAAGTCGGCGCCGCGGCTGGCTCCCTGGCAGCGCGAGATCCTGCGCATCACCCGCGTCCTGGCGCAGTATTTCTATCCGCAGGGCCAGACCAAAGTGATGAACGAGGGCGCCGCCTGCTATGTCCACTACCGCATCATGACCGCGCTGCACGAGCGCGGGCACATCACCGAAGGCGCCTTTCTGGAATTCCTGACCTCACACACCAACGTCGTCAGCCAGCCCATGTTCGATTCGGGGCGCTACGGCGGGCTCAACCCCTACTGGGTGGGCTACAACATGATGCAGGATATCGCCCGGGTCTGCACCGCGCCCACCGAGGAGGACCGCGCCTGGTTCCCCGACATCGCCGGCGGCGGCGACGTCGAGGGCACGCTCAAACACATCTGGGCGAACTACCGCGACGAAAGCTTCATCTCGCAGTTCCTCTCGCCCCGGCTCATGCGCTCGTGGCGCATGTTCAAGGTGGCCGACCGCGAGAAGGACGAGGCGCTGCGGGTCGACGCCATCCATGACGAGCGCGGCTATCGCGAGATTCGCCGCGCGCTCGCCCGGCAGTACGACGTGTCGTGGCAGGAACCCGACATCCAGATCGTCGACGTGGACCTCGCCGGCGACCGCAAGCTGGTGCTGGAGCACTACGTGACCAACGGCGTGCAGCTCGCCGAGAAGGACGCGGTCCGCGTCGTCCAGCACCTCGCCGATCTCTGGGGCTACGAGGTGACGCTCAATGAGGTCGACAACGACAGCCGGTCGGCGCTCAGGGAGCACAAGGCGCGCCCGCGCGAAAGCGGGCCGCGACTGGCCGACGGCTGACCCGGTCCGCCTCCCTAATCTGCTTCAATCCGGCCCCGATTCGGAGTAAGGAATGCGCGATAAGGACAGGGGACAGGAGCGATCAGATGTTCGATTCGCCTGATGCCGAAGCCTACGTCGAACGCGCCGCGATGCACGAGCAACTCGCCTCCGCCACCGCGGACATCCCGGCCCGCAAGATGCACCAGGCCATGGCGGCCGAATACCGCCGCAAGGCCGAGGAAGCGAACGCCCGCGCGATCCAATCGATCCCACGCGGCATGACGAGCACCCTGCTGGTCGGCACCGGCCTCTGACACACCCGGGGCGGAAGCCGGCCGCCCGCATCGACGAAGCCCAGGCCCGCGCCCCGGCGCGCCCTCGCATCGCGCGGCAGCGGGATGCGCGTGACGGGAAACGGGTTTGCGCCATTCCTTCCCGGATTGCCGATTCGGCCTGGGCCGGAAGGACTCTAGCCGAGAAGGCGCCGCGCCACCTCGCGGATGCCGTCGGCCATGTCGGGCCGCTCCAGCGCCAGCGCCAGAGTCGCCTCGACGAAGCCGAGTTTCGATCCGCAGTCGAACCGGCGGCCGTTGAACGTGACCGCGTGGAACGGCTGCTCGCCGATCATCCGGGCCATGGCGTCGGTGAGCTGGATCTCGCCGCCCGCTCCCTTTTCCTGGCATTCGAGCGTGCGCATGACCTCCGGCTGCAGGATGTAGCGGCCCGAGATGATGAGGTTGGACGGCGCCTCGGCGACCTTGGGCTTTTCGACGAGGCCCCTGACCTCGGTCAGCGCACCGGCGCGGCCGCCCGGATCGATCACGCCATAGCTCGAGACCTCCTCGCGCGGGACTTCCAGCACGCTGATCAGGTTGCCGCCGACCTCGTCGTAGGCGTCCATCATCTGCTTCATGCAGCCGCCGGCTCCGTCATTCCGGCCGATCATCAGTTCGTCGGGCAGGAAGATGGCGAAAGGCTCGTCACCGACGATGGCGCGCGCACACCAGATCGCGTGGCCGAGGCCCATCGGCACCTGCTGGCGGACCGTGACGAGGTTGCCCGGCTGGATCCGTGTAGGCTCGAGGATTTCCAGCGCCTTATCGCGCTCGCGCATAGTCGCCTCCAGTTCGAAGGCGTGGTCGAAATGCTCGACGATCGCCGTCTTGCCGCGCCCGGTGACGAAAATCATCTGCTCGATCCCGGCCTCGCGCGCCTCGTCGACAGCATACTGGATCAGCGGCCGGTCGATGATCGGCAGCATTTCCTTGGGAATCGCCTTGGTCGCGGGCAGGAAGCGCGTGCCAAGGCCGGCTACGGGGAACACCGCCTTGCGGACGGGCTTGCGAAGCGATTGGTCGGTCATGGTTCGACCCTATAACAAAAAACGATTGCATTGCAGTTAAATGGAAAACTGCTGGAAAATGCGGCCGACGCTAACCCGCCGGCTGGGTCACAAGCCTGCGCCACGGCAGGCAGCGCATGACGAGCAGGACGGCTGCCACCGCCAGCGTGTCCGCCAGCCAGTCGCGCCAGTCGCAGTCCCGATGCAACGCAGGAATGGCCTGCAACAGCTCGATCGCGGCCCCGGCCAGCGACATACGGACGAGGATCAGCCGATCGGACAGCTTGCCGAAGCCGGCCCTGGCGAAAGCGGTAAGGACGGCGAAGGCCAGCATATGCTGGCTCTTGTCGTTCAGAAGATCGGTGGGCAGTTCCGGCGGCCGGGGGTTCAGCGCCATCGCCAGCGCGAAAGCCCAAAGCAGCAGCAGGACGGCTCGAACGTGGATTTCCTTCAGCATTGACGCCTTTTTCCGCAGCAGGGAGTCCGGATTTCCGCAGCCGGCCCCTCTGACCGACGGATGGCGGCGGCAGGATCCCCGCCTTCCGGGTTGTCGCGCAAGTCTATAGCCAAGTGCGCGCGAGCTTGGCAAAGGCGTGCGCGGCGTGCGGACTTACTCCCGCGCCGGTACGAAGCAATCAGGGAAAGTCTTTCGGATGCGCATCACGATGATCGGATCGGGCTACGTCGGGCTGGTGTCCGGGGCCTGCTTTTCGGATTTCGGTCACGAGGTGATCTGTGTCGACAAGGACCAGAGCAAGATCGCCGCACTGAAGGACGGCCGCATTCCCATCTTCGAGCCCGGCCTCGACCATCTCGTCGCCCGGAACGTGGCGGCGGGCCGGCTGGCGTTCACCACGGAACTTGCCGAGGCAGTCCGGAGCGCGGACGCGGTGTTCATCGCCGTCGGCACGCCGTCGCGCCGCGGCGATGGCCATGCCGACCTGTCCTACGTCTACGGCGCGGCACAGGAAATCGCCACCGCGCTCGATGGCTTCACGGTGATCGTCGACAAGTCCACCGTCCCGGTCGGCACCGGCGACGAGGTGGAGCGAATCGTGCGCGAGACCAACCCCGCAGCCGACTTCGCGGTGATCTCCAATCCCGAGTTCCTGCGCGAGGGCGCGGCGATCGGCGACTTCAAGCATCCGGACCGCATCGTCGTCGGCGGCAACAACGAGCGGGGCCTGCAGGTCATGCGCGAGATCTACCGGCCCCTGTTCCTGGGCGGCAAGTCGCCCCTGGTCGAGATGAGCCGGCGCGGCGCCGAGCTTACCAAGTATGCCGGCAACGCCTTCCTGGCGACCAAGATCACCTTCATCAACGAGATCGCCGACTTGTGCGAGAAGGTGGGCGCGGACGTGCGCGACGTGGCGCGCGGCATCGGCCTCGATAATCGCATCGGCGGCAAGTTCCTCAACGCCGGCCCCGGCTATGGCGGCAGCTGCTTTCCCAAGGACACGCTGGCGCTGCTCAAGACGGCGCAGGACTTCGAGACGCCGCAGCGCATCGTCGAAACGGTGGTGGCGGTCAACGACAACCGCCGGCGCGCCATGGGCCGCAAGGTCATCGCCGCCTGCGGCGGTGACGTGCGCGGCAAGCGCATCGCCATCCTGGGCCTGACGTTCAAGCCGAACACCGACGACATGCGCGATTCACCCGCCATCGCCATCATCCGCACGCTCCAGGACGCCGGCGCGCAGGTTGCCGCGTGCGATCCCGAAGGCGTCGACCAGGCGCGCACCGTCCTCGACGGCGTCGATTTCGTGAGCAGCCCCTGGGAAGCGATCGAGGGCGCCTCGGCGGCGGTGATCGTTACCGAGTGGGACGCCTATCGCGCACTCGACCTCAAGCGGATGAAGGCACTGCTGGCCAGCCCGGTGCTGGTCGACCTGCGCAACATCTATGAGCGCGACGCCGCCGAGGCGGCCGGCCTGTCTTATCATGCGGTCGGCAGGTGAGCGGCGGACGCATATCCGCGCAAGCGTGAGGCACGCCGTTTCCCGGTACCACGACCGTTTGGCAGGAGCCATTTCCGGTTCCGATCGAACCGGATACCTCTGGATTATCTTTTGTTTGCCGTGGTTTCCAATTCGGCGGAAGCTTCCATCCAGCTCGAAATCACGCTGGCGAGCGCCTGCGGGGAATGGAATCCGCGCATTTCGTCTTTCCCGACCGGCATGCGGAGGTTGCCTCACGTCGTTGTTGCCATCGCGCCCGATAGCGTGCCAACATGAAACAGGTATGGGGCTTTCCGACAAGACTACTACAACGCGTGAAGGACGAGCATTGACCGTTCACCGGGGAATCGCGCTATGGCCATCGACCTGAAAACGCTGGGTATCGGCGCAGCGGCCGCGGCGGTCTGCGGCGGTCTGGGCTTCTATGTCTATCACGACCGTTACGGGCGTTATTTCGAGGACACCAACGACGCGACTATCCAGGCCGATCAGGTCATGATCGGTTCCAAGCTTTCCGGCTATGTCCGCGCCGTGCCGGTGGACGACAACCAGCGCGTCGCCGCCGGGGCCGTGCTGGTGGAGATCGATCCAGCCGACTACCAGACCCGGCTGGCCATGGCCGAAGCGGAGATCGCGTCGTCGCTCGCGGCCGAGAACGCGATCCGGGCCACGCGGGACGAGGCGACGGCCGGCGTGGCCGAAGCGCTCGCCAGGCTGAAAGCGGCGGGGGCCAACCTCGCCTACGCCCAGCGCGAGGTCGTGCGGTACGGCCCGCTGGCCAAGACCGGCGCCGAGCCCGCGGCCATGCTGTCCCAGCTCGAAGCCAATCGCGATCGCGCGTCGGCCGAGTTCGCGTCGGTGCGCGCGGCCGTGGAGCAGGCCCGGCGGCGGGTCGTGAGCATCACCGCGCAGGCGACCCAGAACGCCGCCCAGGTCGAAGCCGCGCGGGTGAAGCGGCAGGCCGCGGCCGACGACCTTTCCGCCACGCGGCTCACCGCCCCGATCGCCGGACGGGTCGCGGGGCGCAGCGTGCGCGTCGGCCAGTTCGTGCAGCCCGGCGCCCGGCTGATGACCGTCGTGCCCGAAGAGATCTACGTCGTCGCCAACTTCAAGGAGACGCAGATGGGGCTGATGCGGCCGGGCCAGCCCGCGAAGATCCGCGTCGACGCGCTGCCGGGAATCATCTTCACCGGCGCCGTGACCAGCGTGACGCCGGGCACGGGCGCCAATTTCTCGATGATCCCGCCGCAAAACGCGACCGGCAACTTCACCAAGATCGTCCAGCGCGTGCCGGTGCGCATCCGCATCGACGCCGGCCCGGCGGCGCGGCGCGTGCTCGTGCCCGGACTGTCGCTGGAAGTCGAAGTGGATACGCGCACCGCCAACGACGTGCTCGACTCCATCCGCTCCGAGCAGGAACGCGGGCGCAAATGAGCGGCGCCGGAGCGCCCGACAAGCCTGCCCGCAGGCCGGTGGCGGCATTCGGTGCGGCAATGGCGCTGGTACTCGGCGGCTGCACCGCCGGGCCGGACTACGCGCCGCCCAAGCCGCTCTCCTCGCCGGCGCTGCAGACCGGCAAGTTCGTGCGCGCCGGCGATATCGAGGCCGCGGCGCCCGTCGCGCGCTGGTGGGAAGGTCTTGGGGACCCGGTGCTCACCGGCCTTATCGACAAGGGCCTGCGCGAAGCCCCGGGGATCGCGGCCGCGCGGGCGCGTGTCCGCCAGGCGCGCGCGGGGCTGGCGGGCGCGCGCACCGGCGGCCTGCCCTCGGTGGGGGCCGGTGCAACTTATGTCCGGGCCGATCTGCCGGACCAGGCGCTCGGTACCGGATCCGGCACGATCGACGTGTTCAACGTCGGCTTCGATGCCCGGTGGGAAGCCGATCTCTGGGGAGGCCAGCGGCGCGGGGTGGAGAAGGCGCGCGCGCAGGCCGAGGCGGCGGCGGCGCGGCTGGCGGACGCGCAGGTCAGCCTCTCGGCCGAGATCGCGCGCACCTATGTCCTGCTGCGCGCGCACGAGGTGAGCCTGGCCCTGCTCGACGAACGGCACCACAGCGAATCGCGCATCGTCGAACTCACCGTCCAGCGCATCACGCGCGGAACGGCAGGCGTGCAGGCGGGCGAGGCCGCGCTCATGCAGCTGCGCCGCACGACCAGCGAGCGGGCCGCGATGGCGGCCGATGTCGCGATCCTGCGCGACGGCCTGGCGGTACTGACGGGCAGCGCGCCGGGGACCCTGGAAAGTCTCGCCCCGGCGGCCATCCCCCTGCCGCCGGAGCGCGTGCCGGTCGGCGATCCGGGGGCGATGCTGGCGCGGCGCCCCGATGTCCGCGCCGCAGAACGCCAGCTCGCGGCGGCCAGCGCCCAGATCGGCGTCGAGCAGGCCAGACGTTTTCCGCAAGTGTCGCTGCTGGGGCTCGTCGGGCTCGGCGGCACCAGCGCCGGCGATCTGTTCGACAGCTCGCAGGTGCTGAGCGCGGTTCTGCCCCGGCTCAGTTGGAATTTCCTCGACTTCGGACGCGGCCGCGCGGCGGTCCGGGGCGCGGAAGCGGGCCGCGACGTCGCGCTTGCCGAATACGATGCGGCCGTGCTCGCCGCACTGCAGGATGCGGAAGCTTCACTGGCACGGTTCGGTGCCGCTCGC
>JBAYPJ010000106.1:0-9292 GCA_041677785.1 Novosphingobium sp.
AGAATATCCGATCTGGATCGCGCATGGCTTGCCACACCAGGCAGTCGAATGGTCGAGAGAAGGGGATTTTCTGGTGGGCGGCACAGGGTTCGAACCTGTGACCCCTGCCGTGTGAAGGCCGGAAACCCGTACTTGCGCGAACCTCTGCGAACTCGCAAGCCATTGATTTAATGGTAATGTGCATCTCGACGAATCTTGGCGAACGGCAGCGAAAATTCACGCCGCGTTCACGCTGGGCCGGGGGCGAACATGGCAAAGGTGAAACTCGACACGGTGGCCGGGCGGACGAAGATCCCCGCTGGGCATCTCGCCTGGCAGCGACGCGAGGCGGGCAAGGCGATCGGCTTCCGACCAGGAAAGGGGCAGGGGCAGTGGTGGGCGCGGATCCGCGAGCCCGGTGGGAAGCTGCACTACAGGCGCCTGGGCGATTTTGGCGATGTGCTGCCGGGGGACCGATTCGACGCGGCGGTGAAGGCCGCGGCGGAATGGTTCAGGGAGGCCGACGCGGGTCTTGACCTCGCCGCCGGCGAAGTGACCGTCCGGCAGGCGTGCGAGCGGCACGTGAAGGCGATTCGCGCGAAGGACGGCGACGGCAAGGCCGACGAGACCGAGGCCCGGTTCAAGCGGCACGTGTTCGACGACGCGATCGCCTCTTTGTCGATATCGCAGCTACGAAAGAGGCACCTTGATGCTTGGCGGGAGCGGCTCGCCGCGAAACCGGCGGCCGTCTGGCGCCGCAAGACCGCCGAGGTGAAGGCGCGCAACCGGCCAGGCGTCGCGGCAAAGGCGTCGCGGCCTCGTAGCGCATCGACCGTCAACAGGGATATGGTGCCGCTGCGCGCTGCGCTGAACCGGGCGCATGCGGACGGACTGGTCGCCTCGAACGTAGCCTGGCGCGCAGCGCTGGCGCCGACGAAAGGCGCCGATAGGCAGCGCGACGTGTACCTTGATCGAGCTCAGCGCCGGGCACTGCTCGATGCGGCGCCGGCGGATCTGGCGTCGTTCCTGCGCGCCCTGTCGTTGCTGCCGCTGCGGCCGGGCGCGCTTGCCGTGCTGACGGTGGCCGACTTCGATGTGCGCCTTTCGGTGCTGCGGATTGGCACGGACAAGGCCGGCAAGGATCGCAGGATTACGCTGCCCGAAACGACGGCGGTGTTCCTCGCCCAGCAGGCGAAGGGCAAGACTCCGGCTGCGCCGCTGTTGTCGCGCTCGAACGGCGCGGCGTGGGACAAGGATTCCTGGAAGGACCCGGTTCGCGACTCGGTGAAGGCCGCCGGCCTGGCGCCGAATGTCACCGCCTACGCGCTGCGACACTCGACCATCACGGACCTGGTCGCGCAGGGCCTGCCGACACTGACCGTCGCGCAGCTTTCGGGGACCAGCGTCGCGATGATCGAAAAGCACTACGGACACCTGCAGCAGGACCAGGCGCGCGATGCGCTCGCGAGGCTGGCGCTGTGAGCGGCGCCGGGCCGAGGCGCGAGGCGCTGTCGATCGAGCCGGTAGCACGCGACTGGCGCGGGATCTTCGTCACCGTTCGTTTCCCCGATCGGCCCGACGATGCTCCGATGGAGCAGCTGGCGATGTTCGTGCTCGACCTGCCCCGCGGGCGCGTGGTCTGGATCGAGGGCAGCTACGCCGACCCCTACAGCTGGCCGTCGCCGTCGTCGCACGAGATCGAGCGAGTACGCGAGGTCGCGCCGGTCCGGTCGACCGGGTCAGTGTTCGAGGGCGACGGCGGCAATGGCGCTTGGGCGGCAACCATCGAGCCGTATCGGCGCGGGCTGCGGGAGGACTTCGATCGGGCGCTCACCTGGTTCGAGGGCTACCTGCTCGAGCAGGGGCGCACCTGGGACGAGGAGCGCGAGCGGGTCCGGCGGTCGTTCGAGGAGGAGCTGTGATGGCCGAGAAGAAGCTGCGCGGTAAGCGCGGGGCGATTCCGAAATGGACCCTCGACGCGACCGGTTCTCATGAACCGCCGACGATGTCCGAGATTCTCTCGAAGGGCTTGCCGGCCGAGGTGCGGGAGTTCCTGGGCGGGCAGGGCGCCTTGATGCGGGCCGGGGTACCGTTGCCCGCGCCAGTGGCCGAATGGCTCGGCGCCGCGCTCGAAGAGATCGGCCGCGGCGGGGATGCGAACAGGGCACTGCGGGTCGTCGCGAAGCAAGGGAGAGATCCGATGGGCGTGCGCGAGCTGGCGGTGGTCGAACGCCAGATCGACGACCTGGTCGAGCAGGGCGTGTCGCGGTTCGACGCGATGAGCATCGTCGAGCGGTACCGCATGGCCCTGCGCCATGACAAGGATCCTAGGGATCTGCACGGCCGAACCGAGGAGGACCGCGCCGCGGCCGCCGAGCGCATGAAGAAACGCCTTTCTCGAACTCGTCAAGGGACGAAATAGCGCCCTAATTCTGTCCCTTCCTCGGGGGCCGACGTTCAACGAACCTGAAGGTGTTCCAACGCACCCGAGGGTTGAACGATGACCGAGAAGACTCCCGCGCCTGCCGCACCACACCGTCTGCTGCGGCTCCCCGAAGTGCTCGACCTGGTCGCCATGAAGCGCACGCCGTGGCTCGATCGCGTGCGCAGAAACGAAGCCCCGCAGCCGGTCAGGATCGGCCGCGCCGTCGCTTGGGAAGAGGGCGAGGTTCAGGCGTGGATCGCTGAAAAACTCGCCGCGCGCTGAGCCGCCGCCATGAGTATCGAAGCGCTCGCCTGGGCGCTCAAACAACCGGTCCAACCGTCGACCGCGAAATTCGTGTTGGTGGTCATCGCGAACTGCGCCAACGGGGACGAATTCATCGCCTGGCCCTCGACCGAGTACCTGGTCGAGGCGACCGGCCAGGACCGGAAGACGGTCCTCGCCAACATGCGCAGGCTCCGAGAGGCGGGCTATATCGAGGACACCGGGGAGCGTGCAGGATCTGGGCGCGGCCGAGGACCTGGGCCCTCCGAAGCGGAGGGTGAGCGATGCCGGCTGATGCGCTGATCTCGCAGCTCGATCGCCTGCGCAGGACCGGGCGCGGCAAGTGGATCGCGCGCTGCCCGGCACACGACGACCGTGGTCCGAGCCTGAGCGTTCGAGAGCTGGACGACGGGCGCGTGCTGATTCACTGCTTCGCCGGGTGTCCGGTGGACGCCGTCGTCGGCGCCCTGGGCCTGACGCTATCCGACCTGTTCCCCGAGCGCGACGATCATGACGACATCGGCCGGCACCCGGGTTGGCGATCGGCGCATGGTCGCGATGCGCACCAGCGGCTTGAAGCGATCCCGCCGCGCACCGCGCTGATCGCGATCACAGCCGATGCGGCGGAAGCGGCCGTCCTGATCTCCGACGTGGCCGAGGGGCGGCTGCAGGCCGAGGCGGCGCGCATGCAGCTCTGGACCCTGGCCGGGCGTATTGCGTCGGCGCTCAACGCTTGCGAGGTCCGCCGTGGCTGATGCAATCAACCAGGCGCGGGCAGCAGTAGCGCGAATCGCCCAGCAGAACGCCTACGAGGACGAGGATGCTCCGCGGCTCCGGTTTGTAACGGTCGACGAGCTGCTGCGCCAGCCGGCGCAGGCTTGGCGGATCCTGCGCGTGATCCCGGGGCGCGGCCTGATCGTGCTGTGGGGGGCATCCGGTTCAGGGAAGACGTTCGCCGCGCTCGATATGGCCGCGGCGATCGTTCGCGGCCTTCCTTGGGCGGGTCGTCGGACCCGGCGCGGCGCCGTCGCCTATGTCGCGGCCGAAGGGAACCTGCGCGACCGGCTCGATGCCTACCTGCAGCACAACGAGCTCGACTCATCCTGCCTGAGCGGGCTGCGCGTGCTGGATTCGGCGGTCAACCTGCTGGACCCGACGGCGGACGTGCAACCACTGATCGCCGCGCTTCGCGAGGTCGCGGATGAAGCCGGCGACATCGCGGTGGTGATCATCGACACCCTGAATCGGGTCATGCCGGGCGGGGACGAGAATTCCTCCGAAGACATGGGGATGGTGATCGCCGCGGCGAAGCTGATCGAGCGCGAGCTGGGCTGCGTCGTCCTGTTCGTTCACCACAGCGGCAAGGATGAGGCGAAGGGGAGCCGCGGCCACTCGTCGCTGAAGGCCGCGACGGACGCCGAGCTCTCCGTCAAGCGCAATGGCGACATCCGAACCATCACGGCGCAGAAGGTGCGCGACGGCGCCGACGGCGAAGTGCTGATGACCTTCCGGCTTCGACCCGTCGACCTGGGCGCGATGAGCGATATCGACCCCGACGCCGAGCCGGACGAGCGGCGGACGTCCTGTGTAGTTGCGCCAGCCGAAGCGGTCGGGGGCTCGGAGCCGGTGAAGCTGTCCGACACTGCCGAGATCGCATTGCGCGTCCTACGTGAGCTCGGCGCAGCCGGCGACGACCGCACCGAAGAGAGCTCCCTGCATCCCGCGGGCCGTCCGCGCGTGGCAATCGACGACTGGCGCGAGCGCTTCCGCCAGAAGCGCGGTGTGAACAAGGCCGACGCGAAGGCGATGGATACCAGCCGGCAGGCGTTCGGGCGCGCAGTCGACAAGCTGATTCGGCTTCGCATCGTTGGTGTCCACGAACAGCGAGTATGGCTGTGGTGATCCGCCGGACCGGACAGCCGGACAACGGACACCCTCTAGGGTGGTGTCCGTGTCCGTCCGGCTGCTGCCCCCGGGTTCCGGTGCCGGACATGTCCGGCTCGTGTCCGTGTCCTGTCCGGCTGTCCGGCAGCTCAATGAGGGCCGGCAATGACTGACGACCGTAGCGTCTTGCGCCACACGTTCCGGGTCGGTCGCTTCACGTGCGAGCTGATTGTCCCGGTGCTCGGCCCCGGCGTCGTCGCGATGGCAACGGCCGAGTGGACGCCGAGCGTCCCGGTGAGCCTGGCGCCGAGCGAGCGGGCGATCTACGAAACCGAGCTGGCACGAGCACTCGCGCAGGCGATCGACTACGGGATGAACCGATGAAGCGATCCAAGGCGCCCACCCCTGGAGCGATCGCCGCCGTCCTGCAGGCGTACAGGCCGCCGGAGGAGCGAATGGCGGCGCCGGCAGGTCGGCAGGCCCCGGGCCCCGGAGCGCTCCTGGAGGCCGCTCCCAGGACAACCGAACAAGTGCCGGAGAGCCACGCCCGCGGCCGCAAGCGCGATGCGCTGCCTGCCCCTGTTCCCCCGATCTGTTCCCCCGTACCCGCCCGCGGGGAGGTCCGCCGTGAATCCTGAGCCCGAGATCCAGCCGGCCGAGCCGCCGGTCCCGCCCGACCTGGTCGCGCTGTTCGACGTCTGCCTGCGCGCCGGCGTGGTCGACGAGGCCGATCGCCCGTCGCTGCCGCAGATGGTTGCGATCGACGAGGGCGAGACTCGGGAGCTGCTCGAGGGAATGCTGGCCCGGTCCCGGCGCCATCGCCCTGGGCCGGCCGGTCGCGGCGCCCAGGGCCCGACCTTCGGGGCCAAGCCTTGATCGGCTCGCGAACACGGCCCCTACGGCGCGTTTTTCGCCCCGGGCGGTGTCTACCCCTTACCCCGAGCCCGAAAGCCGGTCACTGGCCCGCTACGCGCGCCACCCGGCTGCGCTTCCTCTACCTCCGCAACCCCTGAACGGGAGAACCCCTGATGCCGTCCAACCCCACCCACGCGCGCGCCTACAACGACGGCGCGCGCATCGCTGCCGAGCTGACCCGCGCGATCGCTGCCCGGACGGTCGGGCCGAGCGAGCTCGAGAAGGCGCTGTTCGAGGACATCCTCAAAGACGTGGAGCTGTACACCGACACGAAGGACGTCCTGCTCGGCTTCATCACGACGATCGAGAACAAGCTGATGACCGCGGCCGCGGTTGGCCGCGACGAGGCATTCTTCGGCGAGCCGGTCAGCTTCACCGACGCGAGCGAGCGCAGCCAGAGGCTAGGCCAGAACCTCGCGCTCGACCTCATCGCGGGAGTCACCATCGGTCGCCTCGCCGCGACGGCGACCGACACCCCGACCGCGGCGGTCCTGCGCCAGATCCTGGACGGCAGGGCCATGGAGGGCGTGTATCAAATCGCCGCCGAGGTGCCGCCCGCCGTGGCGCGACGACTCGACGGGTTCGCCTTCGAGCTGCATCGCGCGCTCGCCCTGGGCTGAGCAAAGCCATGGACCGGGATCGCCACCATGACATCGGATCGACGGCCGCAATCCTGATCGTCGTCGGGATCGCCGAGGGTGAGGCCGCGCCTGGCGCCGTGGCGGCCGCACTGCGGCGCCAGCTCACCGAGGTCGGCATCGATCTCTCGCCGGCGGCTGCCGCGCGCCTGGACGGCTTCGGCGACATCTTCCAGCGCGCCCTGAGCCTTCGGGCTGAGCGGGCACCTGGCCAGCCTGTTTCCCCTTCTCCCCACTGACGAACGAGGTTCCCCCGTGAACGCGAAGACCACCACCGCCGAAACCGTCGCCTTGCGCGACGCGAAGTCCCGCCACCTGGACGCGCTCGCCGAGCTGCAGCGCGTTGAGCAAGCTGTCCAGCCGCCGCCGGCCGAGACCGAGCAGGAGGCCACCGCACGCGCCGCGCTCGACGTGGCGACGCGAACGCTCGAGGACACGGCCGCCGCGCATGCCCTGGGCGACGCGACGGACGACGACCTGGCGCAGGCCCGGCAGGCGCAAGCCGCCGCGCAGGCAGAGGCCGCGCACATCACGCAGGAGGCCGCGGAGGCGAAGGGTCGGGCCGCTGCTGCGGCTGCCGGGCTCGCCCGTCGGCTGCAGACCGTGCGCGAGGAGGCCGACGCAGCCGCCGAGGCGCTGCGGCTCGCCGAGGTGGCCTGGCTGCGCACGAGGATCATCGTGCTCGACAAGACGCATCGTGCCGCGGCCGAGCAGTTGGTGATCGCGTTCCACGAAGCCAAGGCGTGCGCCTCCGCGATCGAGCGGCGCTGTCGCGGGGAGCGGCTCGGCAATGTCGCGCCCGGCCTCGGGGGCATCAAGATCGCGCGGGTGCACGATCTATTCGACGCCCTGATCGGCGATCCGGTCAGGTCGGACCCGCGCCTCCATCCTCTGATCGACATCGAACAGGATCTCGCGCTCGAGGCCGCCGCGAAGTGATCGGCGACAGGGTGGGCTGCCGTTCGTCGGTTCGTGCTGCGAAGCTGCTACCGAAAAGCGTTTCTCGTGGAACCGAAAAGCGTGCGCTTTGCATCGACGGTGCCCGTCCCCGGCGCTGCTCGAGCGCGATGCGATGCTCGCCTTGTTGCCCTGCTCACGCGTCTGAGAACGCCCTTGTGCACGCTCATCTTCGAACGGTCGGCGTGGTCATTTCCCAGGGGAATCGCGCGCTCTCGCGGCGGGCTACTTTCGGTCGTGGTGCTACCGAAAATCGCGTTGCAGGGGCGGTCGATGTACGGGAACGTACCAACACCGCGGCCCGCCCGCCTTCGATCCGGAGATCATGAAATGCCCCATGTATCCAAGCGCTTCGTCGGTACAGACATTCAATCGATCGTCCTGCACGAGGACGGCTACGCCTGGGAGGCGACCGTTCGCATCAACACCGTGCACTACCACGCCTGGTATGTCGCCGGCCTGCTTTTCGTCGAGCTGGCATCGACCGAGCAACGCAAGCTCGGCCGCGCCGGTTGCCCTGCGGATCTGCAGGCCGTCCGCGACTGGGCGCTCCGCCAGGTCATGCGGCTGCCCGAGGACTGGCTCGAGCGCCACGAGAAGCTGCACGGCCTCTTCGAGGGGCGCGAGGCGGTCCGTCGCGTCGTGCTCGCGTTGATCCTGAAATCCACCGCTATCGAGGAGAACGCCTGATGTCCGTCACCGATTTCATGAGGTCGCTTGGCCGCTCGCGGCGCCAGGCGGCCCAGGCGCCGGTCGCCGAGTCGCTGCGCCCGGTACGCGCGCGGGCCAGCGTGGCCGACTTCGTCGAGTACTTCTCGATCCCGACCGGCGACGCCTTCGACGTGCCGCCCGAGGAAGCTCTCGCGTTCTTCCGGTCCAAGGGCCTGCAGGCGACGTTCTCCTGGGCCGACATGCTCGGCGAGGCACACGACCATGCCTTCACCGTCGCGAAGATGATGGACGTCGACATGCTCGGCCAGGTGCACGCGAGCATGGAGTCGGCGATGGCCAACGGGGTTCACTTCAAGGAGTGGGCCGACGAGATCACGCCGATCCTGCAGGCCGGCGGCTGGTGGGGGCGCAAGGAGGTCGTCGACCCGCTGACCGGCAAGACCATCGTCGCGCAGCTCGGCAGCCCGGCCCGGCTCGAGACGATCTTCCGCACCAACATGGCGTCGGCCTACGCGGCCGGCCAGTGGCAGGAGATCGAGGGCCAGGCGGGGCGCGCACCGTACCTGCTGTACGACGCCGTCGACGACCACCGAACGCGCCCGGAGCATCGCGCCTGGGACGGGACCGTCCTGCCTGCCTACCACTCCTGGTGGCGCACGCACTACCCGCCGAACGGGTGGGGCTGCCGTTGTGGCGTGATCCAGCTCGACGCGGAAGAAGTCGAGGCGCTGGGCCTGAAGGTGTCCGCCAAGGCGCCGGGCGGGGGCACGTACCGCTGGCGTAACCCGCGCACGGATAGCGTCGTCGGGGTCCCGAACGGGCTGGAGCCCGGCTTCGACCACAACAGCGGGGTCAGCTACCTGCGCGACCTGAAGCGGCTGCTCGCCGAGAAGATCGAGCAGCTGCCGGCAGAGCTGGCGGAGGCGGCGCGTCGCGGCCTGGCCGCCGGCGGAGGGGGTGCGTCATGACGCGGCCGAAGAATGCCACCAGCGCGCGCAAGGCCCTCTCGCTGCAGCGCCAGAAGGCCTCGCTCGAGCTGCGTCGCCTGGGCAACAGCTACGCCGAGATCGGCCGCCAGGTCGGCATCAGCACGTCGCGGGCGCATGCCCTGGTGACCCAGGCGCTGATCGAGGTGCGCGATTCCATCCGCGAGGACGTGATCGAGCTGCGTGCGCTCGAGCTCTCGCGCCTGGACGGGATGCTCGGCGGGCTGTGGCCGGATGCCCGCAAGGGCCAGGTCGGCGCCGTCGACCGGGTGCTCAAGATCATGGAGAGGCGCGCCCGGCTGCTCGGCCTGGACGCGCCGGCGAAGATCGCCCGCACGAACGCAGCCGGCGAGGAACCGGGCGACGACGGGGCGCGCTACATCGTGCCGGTGCCGCCGACGATGGACCTGCAGGAGTGGCTTGGGCAGCTCGGCACGGCCTGATGCCGGCGTCGACGTGAAGAGCAGCATGCCCGGCGGCCCTGTTCCGCCGGCCGGGCGCGGGTATCAGTCGGCGAGTCGCCCGCGTCAGCAAGTAACCCCGACAGCCCGCGG
>JBAYPJ010000107.1:0-9216 GCA_041677785.1 Novosphingobium sp.
TAGTGTTCGATCAGGATGCCGATGAAGCGCTCGTAGGACCCGAAGATCGCGCGGTGGAGCATGATCGGCCGGTGCTTCTCGCCGTCCTCGGCGATGTAGCCGGCGTCGAGCCGCTCGGGCAGCACGCGGTCGGACTGGATCGTGCCCACCTGCCAGGTCCGGCCGATGGCGTCGGTCAGGTGCCATTCCAGCTTGGGTGCATAGAACGCGCCTTCGCCGGGCAGTTCTTCCCAGCCGTATTCCTCGGTGGCAAGGCCGGCGGCCTTCACCGCCGCGCGCAGCTCGGCTTCGGCCAGGTCCCACATTTCCTCGGTGCCGAAACGCTTTTCCGGGCGCAAGGCCAGCTTGATCGCGTAAGTGAAGCCGAAATCCCTGTAGATCCGGTCGGCCAGCGCGCAGAAGGCCTGCACTTCATCGACGATCTGGTCCTCGCGGCAGAAGATATGCGCGTCGTCCTGGGTGAACTGGCGCACGCGCATCAGCCCGTGCAGCGCGCCGTGCGGTTCGTTACGGTGGCAGCAGCCGTTTTCGTAGATGCGCAGCGGCAGGTCGCGGTAGCTCTTGATGCCCTGCTTGAAGATCAGGATATGCGCCGGGCAGTTCATCGGCTTCAGCGCCATCCAGTCGGCGGCGTCGGAGACCAGCGGGCCTTCGTCCTCGACGTTGGGCACTTCGTCGGGGATCACGAACATGTTTTCGCGATACTTGCCCCAGTGGCCGGACTGCTCCCACTGGCGGGCGTCCATCACCTGCGGGGTCTTGACCTCCCTGTAGCCGGCCCCGTCGATGGCGCGGCGCATATAGGCCTCAAGCTCGCGCCAGACCATGTAGCCGTTGGGGTGCCAGAAGACCGAGCCGTGTGCCTCCTGCTGGAGATGGAACAGGTCCATCTCCTGGCCCAGTTTGCGGTGGTCGCGCTTCGCCGCTTCCTCCAGCCGGCGCAGGTGCGCGTCGAGCTGCTTCTTGTTGAGCCAGCCGGTGCCGTAGATGCGGCTGAGCATCGCGTTCTTCTGGTCGCCGCGCCAGTAGGCGCCTGACACGCGCGTCAGCTTGAAGGCGTTGGGGTCGAGCTTGCCGGTGGAGGGCAGGTGCGGGCCGCGGCACATGTCGAGCCAGTCGCCACCCGACCAGTAGACCGACAACTCCTCGCCCTCGGGCAGTTCGGCGGCCCATTCGGCCTTGAACGTCTCGCCCTCGGCCTGCCAGCGCGCGATCAGCGCGTCGCGTTCCCATACCTCGCGAATCAGCGGTTTGTCGGCGGCGATGATTTCGCGCATCTTCGCCTCGATCGCCGGCAGGTCCTCGTCGGTGAAAGGCCGGTCCTTCGGCGCGAAGTCGTAATAGAAGCCGTCCTCGGTCGACGGGCCGAAGGTGATCTGGGTGCCGGGAAACAGCGCCTGCACCGCCTCGGCCAGGACGTGGGCATAGTCGTGCCGCACGAGGTTGAGCGCCTCCGCCTCGTCGCGCGCGGTGACGAGCGCGAGCGCGGCGTCCTGCATGAAGGGCCGCGACAGGTCGACCAGTTCGCCGTCGACTTTCGCCGCCAGCGCCGCCTTGGCGAGCCCCGGACCGATCGCCGCCGCGACGTCGGCCGGAGTCGAGCCCGCCGGCATCTCGCGGACGGACCCGTCGGGAAGGCTGATTTTCACAAGCTCGGTCATGCTCAACTTTCGAAATGCTGTCGGCACGACTTGGCAGAAAGCCCCGCGCACCGGAAGGGGTAGCGTCCTTGCGATCGGGTCCGGAAAGGGGGCGCCGCCCGTCCGAACCCGGACGGCGGCGTGCAGGCGCCTCAGGCGCGCGCGACGAACCGCCCCCGGTCGCCCGGGGTGGTGGTAGTGCTCGGCGCCAAGGCGGGAACGCGTGCCATCGCCTGCGCGCCTAGCATGTGGACCCCACTCGGACAAGCATCCCCTGAACGCCGCCGGGCCGGTCGATTATGACAGTTCAGAGACAATAACGTAATGTTTTAATTCATGTTTTTTCCAGAATTCCTCAACCATTGGCGGCTAGTGCGGCGCTCGCGAGAACGAGGCGGCCCGCATGCGGATGCGGGCCGGCAAGAATGGGGTCACGATGAAGCGCATGGGCGATGCCGGGCTGCGGGCCGGTCTGGGATTTATATTCGGGTCCTTGGAGAAGCGGCTGATCGGCGCGCTCCTGCTGATCGTCGCCTGCACCGGCGCGCTGCAGGTCGTCTCGCAGGACCGCGCTTTCCGGCTCCGCGCCGAGAGCGATGCGCTGCGCGCCGCGGCGACCCATGCCGAGCACGCCGAGCAGCTCGTCAAGGTCGTCGGCGAGTTCCGGCTCGCGACGCATCTCTATCTGACCCCCGAATCGCGGGTCGATCGCGCCCGGGCCCGCGACGAGATGACCGATATTGCCATCCGCATTGGCGAGCAGCTCAACGGCCTGCGCATGTCGGGCATGGCGCTCTACGGCCTGCCGCGGGACATGGCGGTGCTCGACGGCATCGATCAGCATGTCGCCGCTATCGCCGAGATCGGCGGCAACCCCGCCTCCGGCCGGGCCGAGCGCGACCTGATCGACCTGCGCAACGCCCAGATGGCCTCGCTTGCGGGGGCGATCGAGGCGCGCGCCCGGTCGGACCGCGACGAGGTCTATGACCGGCTCAGCCGGTCGAGCCGCGACTGGCAGAGGCTGGTGATCGCGACCGGCGTGATTACAATCGGCTTCGTCCTGCTCATCCTGCTCGATCTGCTCTGCAACATCCTGCCGGCGCTGCGGCGCATGCACCAGACGCTGCGCCGGCTGGCGGAGGGCGACCTCGACCTGGAGATCGAGGCGTTCCGGTTGCGCGAGCTGCAGGCGCTCTCCGGCCCGCTCGAGACCTTCCGCCGCAATGCCAAGGCTGTGCAGAACCTCGCCTTCACCGATCCCTCGACCGGGCTGCCCAACCGCCGCGCCTTCGTCGAGCGGGCGAGCGAGAGGCTTGCCGGCACCGGGGAGGACGGGCCGACCTTCCTGGTGATGCTCGCCGACATCGACCGGTTCAAGCACGTCAACGACGACTACGGGCACGCCGTGGGCGATCGGCTCGTCCAGTTGATCGGCGCGCGCATGCTCGCGCACCTCGGCCCGGATGCGATCGTCGCGCGCACCGGCGGCGACGAGTTCGCGCTCTGCGCCGCGCTGCCCGAAGGCGCGGCGGCGACGTTCGGGACGGACCTCGTCGGCGCGATGCGCGCGCCGTTCGACCTCGGCGACTACACCGTCGCGGTCAGCATCTCGCTCGGCCTGGTCGAGGCCCATGGCGGAGAGGCGGACATCAACGTGCTGATCAACCGCGCCGACCTTGCGCTCTATGCCGCCAAGAACGGCGGCCGCAACCGCGCCGCCCGCTTCACCAGCGACCTCGCCGAGGAGCGCGAACTCAGCCGCGCGCTCGAGCGCGACCTGGCGCTGGCGTTTGACGAGGGGCAGCTCCGGATGGTCTACCAGCCGATCCATCCTTTCGAGCGCGGCGAGAACGAGGTGGAGGCGCTGGTGCGCTGGAGTCACCCGCTGCTCGGCGAGATCAGCCCGGCGCGCTTCATCCCCGCCGCCGAGCGCAGCGGGCTGATGGTCCAGCTCGGCTACTGGATCATCCAGCGTGCGCTGTCCGACCTCGCCCGCTGGCCGGAGCTGTCGATGAGCATCAACCTCTCGCCGCTACAGTTGCAGCAGGAAGGCTTCGTCGGGTTCCTGATGGAAACCTGCCGCCAGCATTCCATCCTGCCGCACCGCGTCTTCCTGGAAGTCACCGAATCGCTGTCGATCGAACGCAACACGCGCGCGCTGATGACGCTGAACCTGCTGCGCAACGCCGGCTTCCGCATCGCGCTCGACGACTTCGGCACCGGTTATTCCTCGCTGTGCATGATGAAGACCTTCAAGTTCGACCGGCTGAAGCTTGATCGCAGCCTGATCACCGATCTCGGCAAGGACTCCACCTCGCAGGCGGTGTTCGACGCGGCGGTGACGATGGCGCTGCGCATCGGCGCCGAGGTCGTGGCCGAGGGCATCAGCGAGGAACAGCTCGTCGATCCGGTGCGCAGCGCCGGCTGCACCCATGTCCAGGGCTATCACTACAGCCGGCCGATCGAGGCGGACGCGGTGGAAGGCTATTACCGCGACCTGCCGGAGGAGAAGCGCGAGGTTGCGTGATCGCGAGGTCCGGCCCACATAGCTCCGGATGAGCGACACGCAGTTCCACCCGCTGCCCGACGGGCGCCGCATCGCCTGCCGTTTCTCGCCCGGCACCGGCCCGGCGCTGGTCTTTCTGCCCGGTTACATGTCCGACATGGCCGGCGGCAAGGCCACCGCGCTGTTCGACTGGGCGGCGGCGCGGGGCCGCGCCTGCCTGCTGCTCGACTATTCGGGCTGCGGGCAGAGCGCGGGCGACTTCGCGGAAGGCACGCTTTCGCGCTGGCGTGACGAGGTGCTGGCGCTGGTCGCGGCGTATTGCCCGGGGCCGGTGCTGTTCGTCGGCTCGTCGATGGGCGGCTGGCTGATGCTGCTCTGCGCGCTGGCGCTGCCGGCGGAGCGCCGCGCCGGGCTGGTCGGCATCGCCGCCGCGCCCGACTTCACCGAATGGGGCACCAGCGCGGAGGACAAGGCCCGGCTCGCCGCGGGCGAGACGGTCTACGAGGCCAACGCCTACGGCCCCGAGCCGACGCCGACACACCCCGGATTCTGGGCGGACGGGCAGCGTCAGCTCCTGCTCGGCGGGGCAATCGCGCTCGATTGCCCGGTGCGGCTGCTGCATGGGCAGCAGGACCCCGACGTGCCGTGGGACGTTTCGCTGCGGCTCGCCGCGCGGCTGCGTTCAGCCGATGTGCAGGTCGCGCTGATCAAGGATGGAGACCACCGCCTGTCGCGCGATGGAGACGTTGCGCTGCTGCTGCGCACGGTCGCCGCGCTTGCCGGGGATCGCGGCTGATGGAGCCTTGCCGATGTCGCTCGTACTCGCTCTGCTAGCCGCCCAGGTCGGCCCGCTGGTGATGCCCGGCGCCGCTCCGCCGCTGCCGCACCAGACGCAGATCGAAGCGCGCCGGCCGCCGCGCCGCGCGAAGGCTCCACCCTCTGCGGCAGCATCCCCCAGCCGCCAGCAGGCCTGCCTCGACCTGGCCGAGCGCGCGCCGGACGCGGCGGAGGCCGATGCCCGGTCATGGCTGGCCGGGGCGCAAGGGGCGGAGAAGGCGCTGGCCGGCGAATGCCTTGGCGTCGCGCTTGGCCGGCGGGACCAGTGGCAAGCGGCCGAAGCCGCCTTCCTCGCCGCGCGTGATGCCGCGACGGATCAGATGCAGCGCGCCCGGCTGGGCGCGATGGCCGGCAACGCGGCGCTGGCGGCAAGCGACGCCCCGGCGTCGCTTGCCGCGCTCGATGCGGCGCGGGCGGAGGCGGCGGGCGACCCTGCGCTGGCGGGCGGGATCGCCGCCGACCGCGCCCGCGCGCTGGTTGCCCTCAAGCGCAACGACGAGGCCGCCACGGCGCTGGCCGAAGCGCGCGAACTGGCGCCCGGCAATGCCCAGGCCTGGCTGCTTTCGGCGACGCTCTCGCGCCGGATGGACAAGCTGGCCGATGCCCAGGCGCAGATCGAGAAGGCCGCCGCGTTGCAGCCGGCCGATCCCGGGATCGGCCTGGAGGCGGGCGTCATCGCCGTGCTTGCGGGCCATGATGAGGCGGCCCGCCGGTCCTGGCAATCGGTGGTCGCCGCCGCGCCGGACAGCGACGAAGCCGCGACGGCGAACGGCTATCTCGCCCAGCTCGGTCCCGCGCCCCGGGAGGCGCGGCCATGACTCCGCTCTCGGTCCTCGATCTCGTCCCGGTGCGCGAGGGCGGCACCGTGGCTCAGGCGCTGGCGGACTCCGCCGCGCTGGCGCGGGTGGCGGAGGCGGCGGGCTACCGGCGCTTCTGGATCGCCGAGCACCACGGCATGGAAGGCATCGCCGGCGGGGCGACCGCGGTCGCGCTGGCGCATATCGGCCAGGCCACCAGCACGATCCGCATCGGCGCGGGCGGCATCATGCTGCCCAACCACAACCCGCTGGTCATCGCCGAGCAGTTCGGCACGCTCGACGCGCTGTTTCCCGGCCGCGTCGACCTCGGCCTCGGCCGCGCGCCGGGCGCGGACCAGCGGATCGCGCAGGCGCTGCGCAAGGACCTGATGGCGGCGGCCGAGCGCTTTCCGCAGGATGTCGTCGAGCTACAGGCGCGCTTCGCCGGCTATCCGCCGCTGCCGATCGCGGCGACGCCGGGCACCGGCGCCGATGTCGAGCTGTGGATGCTCGGCTCCAGCCTGTTCGGCGCGAGCCTGGCCGCGCATCTCGGCCTGCCTTTCGCCTTCGCCTCGCATTTCGCGCCGGCGCAGCTCGATCAGGCGCTGCAGGTCTACCGCGAGCGGTTCCAGCCTTCGGCGACGCTTGACAGGCCGCACGTCATGGCCGGGATGATGGTGGTCGCCGCCGACAGCGACGAGGAGGCGGCGCTGCTGGCGACGTCCGGCGACCAGAGTTTCGTCGCGCTGCGCAGCGGCAACCCGGGCAAGCTGAGGCCGCCGGTGCCCAACTATCGCGACAGCCTGCCGCCCGAATTGCGCGCCGGGCTGGACTTCGCCCGCAGCGCCAGCGCGATCGGCAGCCCGCGGACCGTGCGGGAAGAGATGCGGGCGTTCATCGAAAGGACCGGAGCGGACGAGATCATCGTCGCCGGCGCCATTTGGGACCCGGAGGCGCGGCAACGCTCCCTGCAGTTGACGATAGAGGCCTTGGCGTAAGGCGCGGGAGGCAGGGGAGAGCGAGCCATGCAGTCGGAAAAGCGCCTGGTTGCCGGATTTGCCCGACTGCTCTCCACCTCGCTGCTGGCCGGCGAGGAAGGCTTTACCGAGGAGGGGCTGGCGCGGGCGGCGCAGGTCGTGCTCGACGCCGCGCGCGCGCGTGAGCCGGGTCGGCCCGGGATAGCCATCGAAGCGGTCACGGGCCCCGTGGCCGAGCGGCTGACGCGAATCGCCGTGGTCAACGACGACATGCCTTTCCTGGTCGATTCGATCGCCGCGACGATCGACGCCGAGGGGCTGGCGATCGACCGGCTGGTCCACCCCCTCGTCACCGTGCGGCGGACGGCCGCCGGCCGGCTTGCCGGCCTTGTCGGCGACGACGATCGCGACGGCGGAAAGAGCCTGCGGGAATCGCTGGTCTACGTCGAGACCCCCCGCGCCGACGCGCGTACCCGCGTGCGCCTGCGCGCGGCGCTGGCGGCGACGCTGGACGAGGTGCGCGCGGCGGTGACGGACTGGCCCCCGATGCGGGCGGCGCTGGCGGTCGATGCCGACAGGATCGATCGCCGGGCGGGCAGCGGCAGCGAAGGCGCGGCGCTGCTGCGCTGGTTCCGGGACGACATGCTGACCCAGCTCGGCCACGCCGTCCGCCGCCGCACCGGGCGATGGACGGAAACGCTCGGCATCTGCCGGCTGGACCGCCGCGTGCTGCCCTCCGCCGCCAGCCTGGAGCGCATCTTCGCCTGGTTCGACGGGGAAGGCCGCGCGCCGCTGCTCCTCAAGTCCGACGGTATCAGCCACGTCCATCGCCGCGTGCCGGTCGACCTGCTGGTGGTTCCGGTGATCGAGGACGGCAAGGTCGCAGCGCTGTCGATCCATGCCGGCCTGTGGACCAGCGCGGCGCTGGCCGCGCCGCCGGATGAGGTGCCCTGCCTGCGCACCGCGCTGGCCGCGCTGATGGCGCGCTTCGACTTCGACCCGCGCGGGCATGACGGCAAGGCGCTGGTCCATGCGCTCACCACGCTGCCGCACGACCTCCTGATCGCCTTCGACGGCGAGGATCTCTGCCGCGTCGCCACCGCGATGATGAGCCTGCTCGACCGTCCGCGGCCGCGCATCCTGCTGGTCCGCTCGCCGCTCGACCGGCACCTCTACGCCTTCGTCTGGCTGCCGCGCGACGCGCTCTCGACCGGGTTGCGGCGGCAGATCCAGGCGATGGTCGCCGAAGCCGCCGGCGCGCCGGTGATCGACTGGAACCTGGAAGCCAGCGGCAACCTCGCCATGCTGCGCTTCGTGCTCGACGTCGGCGACACGGCGCCGACGCCGGACGAGGCGGCGCTCGACCGGGCGCTCGCCGCGATGGTGCGCGGCTGGTCCGGCGCGGTCGAGGCGGAACTGGCTGGGTCCAACGCGCCGTCCCGCGCCGCGGCGCTGGCGGCGCGCTTCGCCGAGACCTTCCCGCTCGCCTATCGCATGGACTACGGGCCGGCCGAGGCCGCGCAGGACATCCTGCGGCTGCACGGCCTGGAAGCGGCGCGGGCGGCGGCCGACGGCGCCGGGGCCGCGCCGCGCCGGGACGCGCGGTTCCATTGCCCGGCGGAGGGCCGCGAGGGGACGGCGCGCCTCAAGCTCTACCAGCGGCACGGCACGCTCGAGCTTTCGGACGCGGTGCCGATGCTGGAGAACTTCGGCTTCCGCGTGGCCGGCGACACGCCGACGCTGCTTGCCGACGGTGCGCTCGGCGCGATTCACGACTTCGCGCTGGACCTGCCGCCCGGCCTGTCCGCGCCCGAACTGATGGCCCGCGCCGGAGAGGTGGAGACAGCGATCGCCGCGGTGCTCAACGGCCAGGCGGAGGACGACGCGTTCAACCGGCTGATCACCGCCATCGGCCTCGGCGCGGCCGAGGCGAACTGGCTGCGGGCCTGGTACCGCTATCTGCGCCAGGCGACGCTGTCCTACGGCATCGGCACCGCGGTCGACGCGCTGCAGAACGCTCCGGGGGTGGCGCGCGGGCTGGTCGCGCTGTTCGTCGCGCGCCACGATCCGGATTTCGCCGGCGACCGCGCGCGCGCCGAGGAGGCCGCCGAGGCGGCGATCCGCGACGGGCTGGCGCAAGTCTCGGCGATCAACGACGACCGCCTGCTGCGCCATTACTACGCGCTGGTCGGGGCCGTTCTGCGCTGCAACGCCTTCGTCGCGCCGCCGCCCGACGCGACCGGGACGGCGGAAACCGCCCTGGCCTTCAAGATCGATTCGGCTGTTCTGCCCGACCTGCCCAGGCCCGTGCCCTGGCGCGAGATCTTCGTCTATTCGCGCCGGGTCGAGGGCATCCACCTGCGCGCCGGCCCGATCGCGCGCGGCGGCCTGCGCTGGTCCGACCGGCGCGACGACTTCCGCACCGAGGTTCTCGGGCTGATGAAGGCGCAGCGCGTCAA
>JBAYPJ010000108.1:0-9214 GCA_041677785.1 Novosphingobium sp.
AGGACGATTGCCTGGAACTGGCCTTCACCTGGCGCCGCGACTACGTCGCCACCGGCGACGCGCGCCGGGGCAACACGTACCAGATCTACTTCGCCCTGCGCAATTTCGGGGTGCGATAGTCCGGGCGGGAGAGCCGCATTGCAAACGCGCACAGACTATCCCCAAAACCCACGCCGCTCGGCCTGAGCCCGTCGAAGGCCACGCGATTCCATTCGCCCCAGGCGGCCAGCGACCAAGCCCCACCGTGGCGCGTGGCCTTCGACAAGCTCAGGCTGAGCGGATGGTGTTTGCAGATGCGGTGTCGGCAATGGATACCACCGCCAGCCGGAAGGGGAGAAGCACGCGCGGGTTCTTGTCCCTCGGCTGCAAACATCCTATCCGGCGCGCTCAGTTCCGGTTAAGCCGCTTTTCGGCAGGCAACCGGCAAAAGCGGGCGGTTCGCCCCGGCGGGATGGGATCGACGACACGGTGGACAAGACTATTCGCAGCATCATCAGGCACGGCGCGACGGCCACCTGCGGCGTGGCCGCGCTCCTTCTCGGCATCGCCGCCCCCGCCCAGACCATCGAGCCCGACAACCCCGAAGCCCCGCCGGCGGCGGGCGGCCAGGGGACGTTCGCCATTCCCGACAACGTCACCCTGTTCGGCCAGAACGATCCCAACGTGCGGCGCGCCACCGCGATCGTGAACGGCGACATCATCACCGGCACCGACGTCGACCAGCGCCTCGCGCTGATCCTCGCGGCCAACGAAGGCCAGGTCAGCGACGAGGAGAAGCAGCGCCTGCGCCTGCAGGTTCTGCGCAACCTGATCGACGAGACGCTGCAGATCCAGGAAGCCAGGGCGTCCGACATCGTCATCGACGATGCCGAAGTCGAACAGACTTATGCCCGCGTCGCGCAGCAGAACTTCAACCAGAACATCGCGGCGATGGATGCCTATCTCACCCGCGTCGGCTCCTCGCCCGCCTCGCTCAAGCGGCAGATCCGCGGTGAGCTGGCCTGGCAGCGGCTGCTGCGGCGCAACGTCCAGCCCTTCATCAACGTCTCCGACGAGGAAGTGCGCGAGATGCTCGAACGCCTCAAGGCGGCCAAGGGCACCGAGGAGTACCGCATCGGCGAAATCTACCTCGCCGCCACGCCCGACGCCCGCCAGATGGTGCAGGACAACGCCAGGCGCATCGTCGACCAGCTTCGCGAAGGCGGCAGCTTCGTCGCCTATGCGCGGCAGTATTCGCAGGCCTCGACCGCGGCGGTCGGCGGCGATCTCGGCTGGATCCGCCTCGCCCAGCTCCCGCCCGAGCTGGCCAACGCGGCGCGTGAACTGCAGCCCGGCCAGCTCGTCGGGCCGGTCGAGGTGCCCGGCGGCTTCTCGATCATCTACCTGATCGACCGGCGCCAGGTGCTCACCGCCGACCCGCGCGACGCCATCCTCGCGCTCAAGCAGATCTCGATCAGCTTCCCGCCGGGCATCGGTCAGGCCGAAGCCACCCGCAAGGCGGGCGAATTCGCCACCGCGATGAAGCAGGCCCACGGCTGCGGCGCGGTCGATGGGGTCGCCGCGCAGCTGGGCGCGCAGGTCGTCGCCAACGACCAGGTCCGCGCCCGCGATCTGCCCGGACCGCTGCAGGACGCGGTGCTCGGCCTGTCGACCGGCGAGACCTCGCCGCCGTTCGGCTCGATCGAGGACGGCGTGCGCGTGCTGATGCTCTGCGGCCGCGACGATCCCCAGGCGGGAGACGGGCCGAGCTTCGACCAGCTCATGGCGCAGATGGAAGACGACCGCGTCAACAAGCGCGCGCAGATGTACCTGCGCGACCTGCGCCGCGACGCGATCATCGAATACAACTGATGGAACCGCGCGGATGACCGCGCCTCTCGCCGTCTCGCTGGGCGACCCGGCCGGCGTCGGCCCCGAGCTGCTGGCCGAAACCTGGGCGCGCCGCGGGGAGGAAGGCCTCGCGCCCTTCTTCGCGGTCGGCGGCGCCGGGCTGCTCGCCGCGGCGGCGGCGCAGCGCGGCATCGCCGTGCCGGTGGAGCGCATCGCCCGCCCGGCCGAAGCCGCGCAAGTCTTCGCGCGGGCGCTTCCCGTCCTCGGCGATCTCGACGGGGATTACCGCCCCGGCCGGCCCGACCGCGAAGGCGCCGCACTCGCCCTCGCCTCGCTGGCCGAAGCGGCGCGGCTGGCGGTGGCTGGCAGCGCCGGCGCCATCGTCACCGGGCCGATCGCCAAGGCGCGCCTCGCCGAAGTCGGCTTCGTCCATCCCGGCCAGACGGAGTTCGTCGCCGAGGCCTGCGGCGTCGCTCCCGAGGACGCGGTGATGATGCTCGCCGGCCCGAATCTGCGCACCGTGCCGCTCACCGTGCACATCGCGCTGGCCGAAGTGCCGCGCGTGCTGACGTCCGAACTGATCGCCCGCCGCTGCCGCATCGTTGCGGCGGCACTGCGGCGCGATTGGGGCCTGTCTACTCCGCGCCTGGCGGTGGCTGCGCTCAACCCGCATGCCGGGGAAAACGGCCGTTTCGGGGACGAGGAAGCGCGGATCATAGCGCCCGCCATCGCCGCGCTGCAGGCCGAGGGAATCGCCGTCACCGGCCCCCATCCGGCCGACGCACTGTTCGCCCCGCACGCCCGCGACGGCTACGACGCGGCGCTCTGCATGTACCACGACCAGGCGCTCATCCCCTTGAAAGCGCTCGATTTCGACCAGGGCGTCAACGTCACGCTGGGCCTGCCGGTGGTGCGCACCTCGCCCGACCACGGCACCGCCTTCGCCATCGCCGGCAAGCGTCAGGCGAACCCCGGCGCCACTGTCGCCGCCCTGCGCCTGGCCGGCGAATGCGCGGCGCGGCGGGCGGCGGGATGACGCTGCCGCCGCTGCGAGAGGTCATCGCCCGCCACGGCCTCTCCGCTTCCAGGGCACTCGGCCAGAACTTCCTGCTGGACGAGCAGCTGCTCGACCGCATCGCCGCAATTCCGGGCAATCTCAAGGACCTGGCCGTGCTGGAAATCGGCCCCGGCCCCGGCGGCCTGACCCGCGCCCTGCTCCGCGCCGGCGCCCGCGTCACCGCCGTCGAAATGGACCGCCGCTGCCTGCCCGCGCTCGCCGAACTGGCCGACGCCTTCCCCGGCCGCCTGCGCGTGATCGAAGGCGATGCCATGGCGATCGATCCCGCGACGCTGTTCGTCGAACCCTACGCCGTGGTCGCGAACCTGCCCTACAACGTGGGTACGGCGCTGTTCACCGGCTGGCTTTCGGGCGAGCGCTGGCCGCCGCAATGGCGTTCGCTGACGCTGATGTTCCAGCAGGAAGTGGCCGAGCGCATCGTCGCCCCGTCCGGGTCCGGAGCATACGGCCGGCTCGCGGTGCTGGCCCAGTGGCGCGCCCGGCCCAGGCTGGCCATGAAGGTCCACCGCAGCGCCTTCACGCCGCCGCCCAAGGTCATGTCGGCGATCGTCCATGTGATTCCGGGGGAAATGCCGCAGGGGGTCTCCCCCCGCGTGCTCGAACGCGTTACGGAGGCCGCCTTCGGGCAAAGGCGCAAAATGCTGCGGCAGAGCCTGAAGGGCCTGCCCGGTGCGCTGGAGGCGCTCGGCAGGCTGGGCATCGACCCCCAGCGCCGCGCCGAGACGCTGAGCGTCGCGGAATTCGTGAACGTGGCGCGCGAATTGTCGGATACCGCGGAACGCCGCACTCCCCTTGCGCGTTCCGAATGACTTAGGAGAATCAGGATGAAGCTGCTGCGTTGGACCCTGGCCGGAGCCTCCGCCTACGCCATCTACAAATATACCATCGGCAAGAAGACCCAGGGCGAGGAAGTGTTTGTCTCGCCAGCCGAAAACGAAGAAGGCGGACTCTCCCCCGAACGCGCAAGCGCCGCGCCGCCGAAGCGCAGCAAGGCGCGCAAGGTCAAGGCGGGATAGCCGCCCAATCCTCCCCGCCGCCCGATCGCGACGGGGAGGATCATCGCATCAGGCCGAAGCCTTCTTCTTCCGCCGCCAGGCATGCAGCAACGGCTCGGTATAGCCGTTGGGCTGCTCGACGCCTTTGAACACGAGATCGCAGGCCGCCTGGAAGGCCAGGCTGGTGTCCCAGTTGCCCGCCATCGGCTCATAGAGCGGATCGCCGGCATTCTGCGCGTCGACCTTCGCGGCCATCCGCTGCAGCGAGTCCATCACCTGCTCCTTCGTGCAGACGCCGTGCAGCAGCCAGTTGGCCATGTGCTGGCTGGAAATGCGCAGCGTCGCGCGGTCTTCCATCAGCCCCACGTCGTTGATGTCGGGCACCTTCGAGCAGCCGACGCCCTGGTCGATCCAGCGCACGACGTAGCCGAGCAGGCCTTGGGCGTTGTTGTCCAGTTCCTCGCGCACCTCGGCCTCGGACCAGTTGGTGCCGTCGGCCAGCGGGATCGCCAGCAGTTCGTCGAGGCCTGGCACGGAGAGGCCCGCCAGTTCCTTCTGCACGTCGAACACGTCCACCGCGTGATAGTGCATCGCGTGGAGCGTCGCCGCGGTCGGCGAAGGCACCCAGGCGGTGTTCGCACCGGCGCGGGGATGCCCGATCTTCTGCTCCATCATGTCGTGCATCTTGTCGGGCGCCGCCCACATGCCCTTGCCGATCTGCGCACGGCCCGACAGGCCGTGGCGAAGGCCGATGGCGACGTTGCGCTTCTCGTAGCAGGCGATCCAGGCGGTGCCCTTGATCGCGTTCTTGCGGATCATCGGCCCGGCGCGCATCGAGGTGCGGATCTCGTCGCCGGTGCGGTCGAGGAAGCCGGTGTTGATGAAGACGATACGGTCCTTCACCGCGTGGATGCAGGCGGCGAGGTTGGCGCTGGTGCGCCGCTCCTCGTCCATCACGCCCACTTTCACGGTGTGGCGCGCAAGACCCAGCAGATCCTCGACCGCGTCGAACAGGGCGTTGGTGAAGGCGGCTTCCTCGGGCCCGTGCATCTTCGGCTTGACGATGTAGATGCCGCCGCAGCGCGAATTGCCATGCTTGCCGAGGCCCGCGACATCCTGCGCGGAAATGGCGCTGGTGATCACCGCGTCCATGATGCCTTCGGGAATCTCGCTACCGTCGGGCAGCAGGATCGCCGGGTTGGTCATCAGGTGGCCGACGTTGCGCACGAACAGCAGGCTGCGGCCGGGCAGCGAGAAGGCCGCGCCGTCGGTCCCCGTCCACTCGCGGTCGGCCGCGAGCGCGCGGGTCATCGTCCGGCCGCCCTTCTCGAACGTGTCGGTCAGGTCGCCGCGGATCACCCCCAGCCAGTTGCGATAGGCGGCGAGCTTGTCCTCGGCATCGACGGCGGCGATCGAATCCTCGAGATCGACGATGGTGGTGATGGCCGCTTCGAGCACGATGTCGGCGATGCCGGCAGCGTCGGTCGCGCCGACCGGATGCGAGCGGTTGAGCACCAGTTCGATATGCAGGCCGTTGTGCCGCAGGAGCAGACCCTTTTGTCCATCGGCCTGCTTGCGGCCGACGAGTTGGCCCGGATCGGCCAGCGGCGGGTCGCCTTCGCCGTCCCAGCTTTCCCAGCTTCCCGCGGCCAGCGGCACCGCGCTGTCGAGGAAGGCGCGCCCGGCCCGGATCACCGCGGCGCCGCGTTCGGCGTCATAGCCGCCCGGCTTCGCCGGCGGTGCGTCCAGCGCGTCCGTGCCGTAGTAGGCGTCATAGAGGCTGCCCCAGCGGGCGTTGGCGGCATTGAGCAGGAAGCGGGCGTTGAGCACCGGCACGACGAGCTGCGGCCCGGCCATCAGCGCGATCTCCTCGTCGACGTTCTGCGTCGTCACGGTGAAATCGCCCGGCTCGGGCACGAGATAGCCGATCGCGGCGAGGAACGCGCGATATTCGGCCGGATCGAGCGGCTTGCCGGCGCGCGCGACGTGCCAGGCATCGATCTCCGCCTGCAGCGCGTCGCGCCTGGCGAGTAGCGCGCGGTTCTTCGGCGCGAAGTCCGCCGTCAGCGCCGCCAGACCCTGCCAGAAGGCCCCCGCATCCCTGCCGAGCGGCGCGAGCACCTCGTTCTCGATGAAACCCGCGAGTTGCGCGTCGACCTGAAGCCCGGCGCGATCGATCCTGTCCGTCATTTGTCTCACCATTCCTTATGGACGCCGCGCGCGCGAAAACGCGGGGCGGCGCAATCTCTTCCAGAATCCCTGGGGAAGGAACGCGAGCGGCTATGACGCATGGCCACGCGCTTGGCAACACGAAGCCCGGCGGCTCCCGCAGCGGACCACTTCGGCGCGTCGGACGAATTTACAGTTAGCGCGGCGTTAACCACGCCCTTGCGCGCGGTTCGGGCTCTGGCATGATGGTTGCTACGCAGTGACTTGCTACAAGAGGGTGACGATGTTCGCGAAGATTGCCAGGCTGTTTCGGATCAAGACGCGTCTCGAAGCCTTCCTCATCATCTATGCGCTGGCCCTCGGCGCGACCGAGCGCGGGTCCGCCTACCTTCATCAGTTCCCCGGCGTGGGCGGCATGCTGCTGTTCCTCGCCTGCACCGGCGCGGTGTTCATGGCGGGCGGCAAGATCCTCGACTGCCTGCGCTACGAACGCGAGCGCGAAGAAGCTGCGGCCGCGGCGGCGGCGTTCACCGATTGAAGTCAGGGCATCGCGCGCTGATCATGACGGCACGCAAATCCTCCCCGGATGATCCAACGAAAGGCAGGTAAAGTGAGGCGCTTCTGTTGCCCGGTGCGCCTCGAACCGCTGGAATCCGCTTCTGTTGCCCGGTGGGTCCAACCGCGTTCTAACTTTGTAACTTCAGGGCGTTAGCCCCTAGAATTACGCCGCGAGAGCAAGTGCGTCGTTGTCGTTGGCACTTATGAGTTTTGAGCCTTTAACGGGTTACTCAGCCCGGGCAAAAACAGCGCTTTTCAACACACGTCGATCCTGGTTCGGCCCCGTCATTTCCCCTGCGACAACAGGGAAGGTGGTGGAGCCGCCGGGTACTGCCCCCGGGTCCGCTGCGCCTATTGCACGCCGCAGTTTATCGCCATAGCCGACCGAGGCCGGCGAGACCGTATATAGTGCGGCCAGGATGAATGTGAAGTGAGCACGAACGACATCCCGGACCAAGCCCGGGATTCCGTCCGCCTATGGGCGCTTCTTCAGTTCGTCGCGGATCTCGGCGAGCAGGTCCACCTCGCTCGGCCCGGCCGGTTCGGCGGCGGGCGGGGTCACGCGGTTGGCCAGCTTGACGATCAGGAAGATGATCCAGGCCAGGATCAGGAAATTCACCACCTGGGTGATGAAATCGCCATAGCCGATCATCGCCACTCCCGCCGCCTTGAGCGCGGCGTAGTCGCTGGGCGAGCCAGCGTAGTCCGCCGGCGTCGGGCCGAGCTGGATGAAGTAGCGGGTGAAATCGGCGCCGCCGGTCAGCCAGCCGACGACGGGCATGATCACGCTCTCGGTCAGCGAGGTGACGATCTTGCCGAAGGCGGCGCCGATGATGACGCCGACGGCCAGGTCAAGCACGCTGCCGCGCGCAATGAAGGTCTTGAATTCGTTGAACATATGATGCCTCGTCCTGACCTTGTCGCAAGCCTTGAGCTTGCCACGGTCGCGGCCGCCTCTCAATCCGGGGCGCAAGACTGTCCACAAGTGCACGGGTCGCGGGCATCGGGCAGCGCTTGAACGCGCTTGGCACTTCTCTACATTCCGCAGCGATGCCCGGCGCCGCCGGGGCCGCTTGAGGAGCCGCCTGACATGACCGCATCGCGTTTGCTTCGCTTCCTGTTCGCCATGCTCGCCGCGGCAGGCCTCGCCGCCTGCGGCATCAATTCGGTGCCCACCGCGCAGGAGAACGCCAAGGCGAAGTGGGCCGACGTTCAGGCCGCGTTCCAGGAGCGCGCCAACCTGGTGCCCAACCTCGCCGCCGTCGCCAAGGGCGCGGCAGAGCAGGAAAGGGGTATCCTGACAGGCGTGATCGAGGCGCGCGCCAGGGCGACCAGCATCCAGCTCAGCGCCGACGACCTGACCGACCCGGCCAAGATGGCGCAGTTCCAGGCCGCGCAAAGCCAGCTTTCCAGCTCGCTCGCCGGCTTCGGCCGCCTGCTCGCCAATGTCGAGGCCTATCCCGAGCTGAAGAGCATCACCAACTATCAGATGCTGCAAAGCCAGCTCGAAGGGCAGGAGAACCGCATCCGCGTCGCCATCCGCGACTACAACGAGGCGGTTCGCGACTACAACACGCGCGTGCGCACCTTCCCCGAGATGATCGGCGCGAAGATCCGCGGCGCCGAGCCGATGGTCCCCTACCAGGCGGTGACGCCCGGCTCCGAAGTCGCGCCGAGCCTCGAAGGCAAGCTCTGAGGCGGTAACGGCCGATGGGACAGCTCCGTCCCCTGACGCGGATCGTCCTGGCGCTCCTGCTGGCGCTGGGATGCGCCGCGTCCGCCTGGGCGGCGCCGAGCTTCCCGCCGCTCACCGGCCGCGTCGTCGATGCCGCGAACGTGCTGCCGCCCGAGGCCGAGGCGCGGCTGACCGAGAAGCTCGCGGGGCTGGAGGCGCAGTCGGGTCGACAACTCGTGGTGGCGACGGTGCCCGACCTGCAGGGTTACGAGATCTCCGACTACGGCTACCAGCTCGGCCGCGCCTGGGGGATCGGCAGCAAGGCGAAGAACGACGGCGCGCTGCTGATCGTCGCGCCCAGGGAGCGCAAGCTGCGGATCGAGGTCGGCTACGGCCTCGAAGGCGTGCTGACCGACGGCCTGTCCTCGCTGATCATCAACCAGGCGATCGTGCCGAAGTTCAAGGCAGGCGATCTGGCCGGCGGTATCGAGGCGGGGACCGACGCGATCATCCACCAGCTCACCCTGCCCGAGGGCGAGGCGGTGCAGCGCGCGCAGGCGGCCAACGTCCGGCCGGAGGAATCCGGCTTCGATCCGGGCTATCTGTTCTTCGCCTTCCTGTTCCTGTTCTTCTTCGTCATCCCCTTCTTCCGGACCGTCCGCCAGCGCCGCCGCTATCCCGCCGCGGCCGCTTCGGTGTTCATCTGGGACATGCTGAACAACATGCCGCGCGGGCGCGGTGGGTTCTCGGGCAGGGGCGGTTTTTCGGGCGGCGGCGGCAGCTTCGGCGGCGGCGGCTCCTCGGGTAGCTGGTAGGAGAACCCGCATGGCCAGGCTCACCCCCATGACCGATGCAGACCGCAACCGCGTGAGCGCCGCCGTCGCGGACGCGGAAAGCCGCACGGCAGGC
>JBAYPJ010000109.1:0-8975 GCA_041677785.1 Novosphingobium sp.
CGAGCAGTTCGGCCTCTTGCGCCAGAGTCCGGCGATGACGTTGACGCCCGAAAATATGGGCGGCCGTTTAAACGCCGCCGTCGTCGACAGCATGAACACGCTGCGCAGCCATGCCCAAGCGTCGAAATCGGCGCTGGACGGTACGGTCAACGACTTGCGCAGCATCATCCGATCGGCGCGCCATGCCGACGACCAAGACCGCCGCGTCTATCTGTTCGGTGGCGGCGGCCTGGTGCTGGGGCTGTTGCTCTATGCGGTGCTGGCGGGGCCGCTCGCGCGGCTTGCGCCGGCGAGTTGGCAATGGCCCGAGAAGGTAGCGACGCGTGTGCTCGCCGAGCGCACCCCCTGGGATGCTGGCCAGCATCTCATGGCGAGTTCGTCGCGCGAGAGCTGGGCCGCGATCGTCGCGGCCGATCGGCTGCTGCGCTACAACCGCGAGACGATCGACGGGTGCCGCGAGCAGGCCGAGAAGGCGAAAAAGGCCGTGCGCTGCACAATCGAGGTGAAGTCGGCAAACGATGGGCGCTGAGACGCTTCATACGGCCTTCCTCGCCGGATCGCGATAGCCAAGCAGTCGGAGAGCGTTGAACACGACCAGCAGCGTCGACCCCTCGTGCATCGCGACCGCAGGCCCGATACCAAGGCCGAGTATCGTCGCCGGCACGAGGAAGGCGACCACGCCCAGGCTCACAAAGACGTTCTGCCGGATCACCCAGCGCGTGCTCCGGCTCAGACCAACAGCGAACGGCAGATGCGCCAAATCATCCGCCATCAGGGCCACGTCGGCGGTTTCCAGCGCGACGTCGGACCCAGCGGCCCCCATCGCGATCCCGACGGTCGCCGTCGCCATGGCGGGGGCGTCGTTGACACCATCGCCGACCATGGCGACCTTGGTTTCGGCGCGGAGCTTCTTGATCGCCTCGACCTTGTCTTCCGGCATGAGATCGCCCCATGCTTCATCAATGCCGACTTCCCTTGCGATCGCGTCGGCGGCGCGCTGGTGATCGCCCGAGATCATAATCATGCGTTGGATGCCGATCGCGCGCAGCTTGTTCAGGGCGTCCTTCGCGGCCTGGCGAGGGGTATCGAGCAGCCCGATCGCGCCCAGGTCTTTGCCGTCGCGGCGAACGATCATGCTTGTCTGGCCGCCCTCCCGCAGTTTTTCGATCGCGGTCGTCATTGCGGCTGAGAGCGGCGCGATACCGTCAGCGCCAAACATTTCGGCCTTGCCGATCAGAACTTCTTTCTCGTTGACCACGGCCGACACACCGCGACCCGTCAGGCTCTTGAGGTTGTCGGCCTTCGGCACCGCCTGGTCCCCGATATGATCGCGGCCGTCGCGGGCGATGGCTTGGGCCAGCGGGTGATCGCTTAGCGCTTCGACGGCCACGGCGACCGCCATCAGCTCTTCCTTGCTCACGCCTGCCGCCGGGATGATTTCCTGTATGCGCGGCTCGCCCTTCGTGAGCGTGCCGGTTTTGTCGAACGCGATGGCGTCGAGCGAGCCGAGCAGTTCCAGCGGCGCGCCGCCCTTCACGAGGACGCCGCCCCGCGCCGCGCGCGCAACGCCAGAAAGGACCGCGCTGGGGGTGGCTATGGCGAGCGCGCAGGGACTTGCCGCGACCAGCACCGCCATGGCGCGATAGAAGCTATCCCGGAATGGCTCATCGACCACGACCCAGGCAAACAGCAGCAGGAACGCGAGCGCGAGCACGGCAGGCACGAAGAACCGCTCAAATCGGTCCGTGAATCGTTGCGTCGGCGACTTCTGCGTTTCGGCCTCGCTGACCATCTTCACCACCTTGGCAAGTGTGCTTTCGGTGGACAGGCGGGTGACTTCGATTTCGATGAGACCGCTGCCGTTGATCGTGCCTGCGAACACCCGGCTCGCAGCATCGACCCGATCGGGATTAGCGCGGGCCGCCGCGTCGTCCTGCGCGGGCCGCTTATCGACCGGCATACTCTCGCCTGTGACCGGGGCCTGGTTGATCGCGGTAATTCCCTTCACGATGAAACCGTCAGCCGCAACGCGCTCATCAGGCTTTACGATGACAACATCGCCGAGCTTGAGATCCTCAACCGGAACTTCGCTCGCAGCGCCATCGGGATGCCGCACCATGGCGGTGCGCGGCGCGAGCTCGGCCAGCGCCTCGATCGCGCGCTTGGCGCGTCCCATGGCATAGTGTTCGAGAGCATGGCCGAGGCTGAACAGGAACAGCAACAGCGCGCCTTCCGCCCAGGCCCCCAGGGCGGCAGCACCAGCGGCCGCCACCAGCATCAACGTGTCGATTTCAAACCGCTTGAGCCGGAGATTATCGATCGCCTCGCGCACTGTGTAGAAGCCGCCGAACACATAGGCCGTGAGATATAGTGCGAACGGCAGCCACGAAGGAGCGCTGGCTACCAGCTTCTCAAGTCCGAAGCCGATGCCGAGCGCAGCGCCGCAGGCCAGCGCAAAGATCAGTTCGGTATTCGGTCCGAGCAATCCGCCGTGGGCGTGATCGTGGTCGTGCTTCTCACCGGGCGGATGGTCATGATCCTTTGCGTGGTCATGCTTCGGCTCCACAGAGGCGGCCTTCGCGCCGATCGGGTGCGCGCCCGCCTCGCGCAAAGCCGTCTCGATCGCCTCTTGCGACGTTGCCGATCGGTCGAACTCGACCCGCACCAGGCCCGACACATTGGCTTCCGCCTCGATCACGCCTGAAAGTCCGCGCAGTCGATCGCCAAGCGTGCGGGCGCGGCGTTGATGGGTGATGCCGTGAACCTTCCAGATCGCATGTCCGAAGCGATCGGCGATGTCCGCGCCGGCAGCGCGGGCTAGCTCGCGTATGCGCGAAAGCGTCACAACCTGCGGATCGAAATGAACACAAAGCAGCGCGGGCGCGTCTGCGTTCGCCGCTACCACATGGGCCTCTTCGACGCCGGGACGGCCTTGCAGCGAGCCAATCAGCCTTGTGACACAGGTATCGGCGGCGTCGGTGACGTCGGGTAGAAGAACGGGAATATCCAGACGGAGCTTTTCGATCATGGCGTTTCCTTCGCGGCGGCGCGGCTTCCTTCGTGAACGTGCGAGGGTCGCCATCAGGGCGGTGCGGTAGCGGACAAGCGCCAGCGGGCGGTTGTCCCTTTCCTAATCGTTCGCCATGAGCGTCCAGGGGAAACGCCCATGGCGCGGGCCGTTCTCGCACGCCCACCCGAAGGACTTGTTGTGCGGCGGCCGATGGCTAGGGCGAACATCGGTTCGCTTCCTTGGCCTGCCGCGCTTCCTTTCGCGCATCGCGCAGGATTTCAACGCCGCCCTTGATGGCGATGATCGCGGTGAGGAACCCAACCAACAGATCAGGCCAGTTTGAGCCGAGCCACCAGACCAGCAGGCCAGCGGCCAGAATCCCCCCGTTAGAGATAAAATCATTGAAGCTGAACGTGGTCGCGGCGCGCAGGTTGACGTCGGGCGCGCGGAGCCTTTGCAGCAGTCGAAGGCAGACATAGTTGACTACGGCAGCGACCGCCGACATCGCCATCATCGTAACCCCGATCGGCTCGCTCCCTTGCAGGTATCGCCGCCCAACATCGAGCAGGATGCCACCGGCGAAAACCAGCAGCATGACGCCTGAGGCGGCGGCTGCACGGGTTTTCCATTTCGCGCCCCGACTGAGGGCGATCAGGCTCAACGCATAGACAGCGGCATCCGAGAGATTATCGAGGCCATTGGCGAGCAATGCGCTCGAATCGCCGCTGACACCCGCGATCAGGAAGGCCAGCGCGATCATCGCATTGAGGATCAACACGATCCAAAGGGTGCGGCGCTCCGCATCCGCGCCCGTGGATGACGTATCGTTCATGGCCGGCCTTTCGGGGAGAGCTGCGCTTGGCGGACCCGGCGGCGATGACGGTTGACCGCGAAGCCGCTCCCCCGCACTTCCTTGGTGAGATAGCGGATCAACGCCGCATCCTGTGCCCGTATAGCGCTGCGCAGGCCGCGCCGGATCACGTAGGCAAGCGGGCTCAGCACGCCTTCGATCGTCATCGTATGGCGAACCTGCGTCCGCTCGCGGGCTCCGTCGAACGCATATTCCTCGCTCAGGGCAAGCACGCCGCCGAGGCCGGTCCGCCAAGCAAGCCGGTGAGCCCGTTCATAGGCTATAATCCTGGCATCCACCCTTAGCGGCAGCTCGCCTTTGAGCAGGCCGAATGTCAGGCCGACCGTCGCACCTGGCGCGGCGGCCCCGCGAAAGCGATAGCTGGGGTGCCATAGCGCGAACGCGGCCAGATCGGCGATATGCGTCCAGGCCCGGATGGATGAGATATTCAGGGCGAAGGAGGTTGTTTCCTTCATGGCCGGATCGCCCATCGCCTGGTGTCGAGTGCGGCGAGCGGCTTTGCCGCTCGCCGCTGAACGCGACGTATCCCCCTTGCGCGGATGAGGCTGACGTCGAGGCTCACAGCGGAGCCTCGACGAGATCGGCGGACGGCGCATCGGGCCGCTTATCCGGGGCCGGAATATCCGTCTCGCGGCGGCCATAGCGGGCATAGAGCGTCGGGAGCACGAACAGCGTCAGCAGCGTTGCCGAGATCAGGCCGCCGATGACGACCGTGGCCAGCGGTTTTTGCACTTCCGCGCCCGCTCCGCTGGCAATCGCCATCGGCACGAAGCCGAGGCTGGCGACCAGCGCCGTCATGACCACAGGCCGCAATCGCATCATCGCGCCTTCATGGGCGGCTTGCGCACGATCCATGCCCCGCGCCATTAGTTCCTGGATCGACGTCACCATCACGAGGCCATTCAGGACCGCAATGCCAGACAGGGCGATAAAGCCCACCGCCGCCGAGATCGAGAACGGCATACCCCGCAGGAACAGGGCGAGCACGCCGCCCACCAGCGCCAGCGGAACCCCGGTGAAGACGATCGCGGCATCGCGCACGCTCCCTAACGCCCCGTAGAGCAGCAAGATGATGAGCGCGAAGCACGCGGGCACGACCAACATCAGCCTTTCTGTCGCCGATTGCAGGTTCTCGAACTGGCCGCCCCAATCGAGATATTGCCCGGTGGAGAGACGCACCTCGCTTGCGATAGCGGCCTGCGCATCCGCAACCACGCCCGCCACGTCCCGACCGCGCACGTTCGCCTGCACGACGACCCGCCGCTTGCCATTTTCGCGGCTGATCTGGTTGGGGCCATCGGTCACGCCAATGTCGGCGACGCTTTGAAGCGGCACGAACCCGCCATTCGGCAGCGGCACCGGCACCTGGCCGAGAGTTTGCAGATTGGCGCGCGCCACATCCGACAGGCGGATGGTGATGGCGAACCGCCGATCTCCTTCGAAGATCATGCCGGCGTCCCGTCCGCCGATCGCGGCTGAGATGGTGTCCTGCACGGTCTGCGCGGTGATGCCGAGCCTCGACATGATGTCGCGGCGCGGCCGAATGTCGAGCATCGGCAGGCCCTCGGTCTGCTCCACCCGAACGTCAACGGCACCTTCTGTCTTGCGCAGCACAGCCGCGACGGCGTTGGCTGTCGCGTTCATCGCGTCGGTGTCGTCGCCGAACACCTTCACCGCGAGATCGCCGCGAACCCCGGCGATCAGCTCGTTGAAGCGCATCTGAATGGGCTGACTGATTTCGAAGGCATTACCCGGTAGACCCTCAAGCGTCGTCTCGACCTTTGCCACCAAATCGGCCTTGCTAAGCCCGGAATCGGGCCATTCATCGCGAGGCTTCATGATGATGAAGGTGTCAGAGATATTGGGAGGCATCGGGTCCGAGGCCAGTTCGGCGGTGCCGGTCTTCGAGAAGACGAACCGGACTTCCGGCAGCTTGCCGATTTCCCGTTCGATCCGCGATTGCATCGCCTGGCTTTGATCGACGGACGTGCCCGGCACACGTAGCACCTGCGCGGTCAGGTCGCCCTCATCGAGCTGGGGCAGGAACTCCTGGCCCAGGAATGAGAAGGTCAGGATTGCAGCGAGGAACGCGCCGGCACCGACGCCCATGGTGAGCGTCGGTCGCTTCATCGCGCGATCGAGGCCCGGCTCATATTTGCGCTTGAGCCAGGTCATGATCCGGCCCTCCTTTTCCTCGACCGGCTTTGAGAGCCAGATCGCGAGCATGGCGGGCACGAAGGTCAGGGAGAGGACGAAGGCGGAGGCGAGCGCGATGATGACGGTGAGCGCCATCGGCGTGAACGTCTTGCCCTCCACGCCGGTGAGTGTGAGCAGCGGCACATAGACGAGGATGATAATCGCCTGCCCGAACACCGAGGGGCGGATCATCTCGCGCGCGGCTTGGGCCACGACCGACAATCGTTCCTCAAGCACGAGCGTGCGGCCGTAATGATGTTGCCTTTCGGCCATCCGCCGCAGCGCGTTTTCGACGATGATGACCGCGCCATCTACGATCAAGCCGAAGTCGAGCGCACCCAGGCTCATCAGGTTGGCCGAAACGCCACCTTGCAACATGCCGAAGCTGGTCATGGCCATGGTGATCGGGATCACCAGCGCCGCGATCAGCGCCGCCCGGAAATTGCCGAGAAGCACGAACAGCACGACGATGACGAGCAGTGCGCCTTCGGATAGATTCTTCGCCACCGTCTTGATCGTCGAGTTGACCAGCGCGGTGCGATCGAGCACCGGTTGTATGGCCACATCAGTCGGTAGCGAGGCGTTGATTTCGCCGATCCGTTCCGCGACCGCAGAAGCGACCGTGCGGCTGTTCTCGCCGATCCTCATGATGGCGGTCCCGACCACGACCTCCTTGCCGTTCTCCGAGGCAGAGCCGTAGCGGATGGCTTGTCCGAGACGGACTTGCGCCACCTGATCGAGCCGGATCGGCGTGCCTTCGCGAGTGGCGATGACCGTGCCAGCCAGCTCGCCGACGTTGCGGATGCGGGCATCCGAACGAACGGCGAGGCCCTCGCCGCCGCGATCGACGACGCCAGCGCCGACCCCGACGTTGTTCTCTTGAAGCGCGCGCGACAGATCGGTCAGGTTCAGCCCGAGGGCGGCGAGCCGCTGGACGTCGGGGATCACCTGGAACTGCTTTACATAGCCGCCGATCGAGTCGACGCCGGCGAGGCCCGGCGTGTTCTTCAGCAGCGGGGCGACGATCCAATCCTGTGCGGTGCGGAGATAAGTCGCCTGGTCAGCCTCGCTGACGAGCCGGTCGCCCTCCGGCGTGATGTAACTGCCATCGGGCTGCATGCCGGGTTCGCCCGGCTTGTGCTTGTCTTCCTTCCGGTGCTGGAAATGGACGGTCCACATATAGACTTCGCCGAGACCCGTGGCGATCGGCCCCATCGTGGGGACCGCACCGTCAGGCAGGCTTTCCTCCGCGACGCGAAGCCGCTCCGCGACTTGCTGGCGCGCAAAATATATGTCGGTCGAGTCGGTGAAGACCGCCGTGACCTGAGCGAAGCCGTTACGGCTGAGCGATCGCGTATATTCAAGCCCGGGAACGCCCGCGAGCGCGGTTTCGATCGGAAAGGCGATTTGTTTCTCGACCAGCTCGGGTGAGAGCGCCGGAGCGCTGATATTTACCTGAACTTGGTTGTTGGTGATGTCGGGAACGGCATCGATTGGCAGGCGCGAGATCGCCCACCCCCCAATGACTGCGGCGATGAGCGTGATGAGCAGGACGAACCAGCGACGCTCGACGGAGAATGTGACGATACGGTCGATCATGATCAGTGCCCATGCTCCGCTTCGCCTTTTCCAAGCTCAGCCTTGAGAGTGAAGCTATTGGGGCCGGCGAGCTGTTCGTCGCCCTTGAGCCCCGAGGTCACGACCACATTGTCACCGTTCGGGCTGCCGAGCGTGACGGGCGTGGCCTTGAAGCCGTGATCGATTCGCACGAATACGGTGGACCGGCCCTCGACCGTCTGGACCGCGCTTTGCGGCACGAGCAGCGCCGCCGAACCGCCGCCTGCGAGCTGGATCGAGGCCGTGACCGGCTCGCCCACGCGCCATTGGCCCGAGCGGTTGTCGATGACCGCGATCACGGTGACGAGCCGTGTGGCTTCGTCAAGGATCGGTGACACGAAATCGACCCGCGCCACGGATCGCCGGTCGCCCGTGACAATCTCGATTTGAGAGCCGGGACGTACCTTGCCGGCGTCAGCCGGCGACAGGGCCAGCGTAACCGCGACCCGCCCGAGGTCGGCGACACGGAACAGCTCTGCATCGGCGGCGACGGTCTGACCCAGCGTTACGCTACGCGCGACGACCTGACCGGACAAGGGCGAGCGGATCGCGATACGATTGAGCGCGCCCCCGCCGCCGCCAGCAGCCGACACTTGTTGCTGGGCGAGCCGCAGCGCGATCCGAGCTTCGGTCGCTGCGGTGCGAGCAGCAATCAGATCCTGTTCGGGCGAGACGCGCTCGTTGAACAGGCGCTGTTCGCGGCGGAGGTTGGTTTCAGCGAGCGCGAGCCTCGCTCGTGCCGCCTCGATCTCAGCGTTGAGCGATGCGGCTTCACGGCTTTCGATGATCGCCAGCGTCTGTCCGCGCCCGACAGACTGGCCAAGGTTGCGGGTGAGCGATACCACGCGGCCCCCGATCGCGGCGGACACGACCTGCATTCCTTGTGGGTCGCCCTCGATGGTCGCGGGCAGCGTCAGCGCACCGCCACCACTGCGGATCACGCGCACCAGCTCGATGCCGGCCTTGCGAATCTGATCGGCGCTAAGGTCGATCTCGCCTTCTTCTTCGGCATGACCGCCCGCTTCGGGCGTGGTGCCTTTTTCGGCCGTGGCGGAGTTCTGCGCGTTGTCGGCGGGCTGATCGCCGCCGGAACATCCGACCATAAGGAGCGCGGCGAATGTCAGCGGCAAGGCCGCTATGTAACGGGTCTTCATTGTCATTCCCCCTGTGTGACCGGCGCGCGGGCGGTAAGCCGCTCAAGCTGCGCCTGGGCGATGTGGTAGGAGAGCAGAGCGTCGATCGCCGCCGCCCGCGTTTGGGCAAGCGTGCGTTCGGCATCGA
>JBAYPJ010000110.1:0-8906 GCA_041677785.1 Novosphingobium sp.
CGGCGTGGAAGTGGAGCGAGAAGCCTGGCCAGCCGCCCGCCAGCCGTATCGGCCTGCTGACTCACGACGCAGCGCGCTATGCCGACGAGCTGTGGTGGCGCGAGGCGCGGCCCGAACTGGTCATGGGGCCGGGAAGCTGGGGCTGGATCGCCGCGGCCTTCGCCTCGATCGGGCTGCTCGATCGGCCCGGCATACTCGAAGGGGTCGAGACGCCCGTGCTGATCCTGGGGACGACGGCCGACCGACTCGTCGAGTTCGGTGCGATCGCGCGCGCCGCGCGGCGTTTGCCGCATGCCGAACTGCTGCGCTTCGGCGCCGAATCCCGCCACGAGATCCTGCGCGAGACGGACCCGGTGCGGGACGCGGCGCTGGCGGCGATCGACGCCTTCCTCGACCGCGCCGCGCCGGCGGCCTGAGATGGCGCAGCGTTACGACATCGCCATCGTCGGCGCGGGCATGGCCGGCGCCTCGCTCGCCGCGGCGCTGGGTGGCCGGGCGCGCGTCCTGCTGCTGGAGGCCGAGGTGCGGCCGGGCTATCATGCCACCGGCCGCTCCGCCGCGTTCTGGGCCGAAAGCTATGGCGGCCCCGGCGTGCAGCCGCTCACCACCGCCTCGGGGTCCTGGCTGCAGGGGCACGGCTTTCTTGCCCCGCGCGGCGCGCTGACGATCGCGCGGGCGGGGCAGGAAGCGGCGGTGGAGGCTTTCGCGGCGCGCTTCGCCGCGCTCGGCGTGCGGGTGGAGATACTGGACCGCGCGGCGATCGCGGCGCGGGTTCCGGGATTGCGGCCGGGCTGGACCATGGCCGTGTTCGAGCCCGATTGCCGCGACATCGACGTCGCCGCGCTGCACCAGCACTATCTGGCGGCCGCGCGGCACGCGGAGGCGGAGCTGTGGTGCTCGGCCCGGCTCGTCGGCGCTACCGCGACCGCGGACGGCTGGCGGCTGCGCCTGGGTAACGGGCCCGAGGTGGCTTGCGGCCTGCTGGTCAACGCCGCCGGCGCCTGGGCCGATGCGGTCGCCGCGCTGGCGGGCGCGAGGCCGATCGGCATCAGGCCGCTGCGCCGCACGATGGTGCAGATACGGGTCGCGCCGGCCGCGCCTGCCGAACTGCCGCTGGTGCTCGACCTGTCCGAACGCTTCTACTTCAAGCCCGAGGCCGGCCGGCTCTGGCTCAGCCCGCACGATGAGACGCCGAGCCCAGCCTGCGACGCCGCGCCGGAGGAGATCGACGTCGCCACCGCCATCGCCCGGCTGGAGGAGGCGGTCGACTGGACGGTGGAGCGCGTCGAGCGCCGCTGGGCGGGTCTGCGCAGCTTCGCGCCCGATCGCCTGCCGGTCTACGGCTTCGATCCGGTCTGCCCGCGCTTCTTCTGGTTTGCCGGCCAGGGCGGCTTCGGCATCCAGACTGCGCCCGCCGCCGCCGACCTCGCGGCCCGGCTGCTATTGGGTGAGGGGGCCGGCGCGGTCGATCCCGCGCCTTACGCGCCCGCACGGTTTTGCTAGCGAATTCTGTGACATCGGTTAAGCTGCCGCCAGCTAACAAGGCAGGCTGGAGGGACACGATGGCGCACCGTTTCGAAATCCGGAAAAACAAGGCGGGCGAGTTCGTCGCCTATTTCTGCTACAATGCCGAGACGATCTTCTGGACCGAAGGCTATTCGAGCAAGGCCGGAGCCAAGAACGCGATCGAATCGGTCCTGAAGAACGGCCCCGGCGCCGAGGTGGTGGATACGACGACGGCGTGACCGCCCTGCGGGGGAGAAGCTTTGCTGCTACTTCCCCGCGCTTAGGGCCGCGTCGCTGGCGAGCTTGTCGACGCGCTCGTTCTCGACGTGCCCGTTGTGTCCCCTGACCCATTGCCAGTTCACCTGGTGACGCTGCGCCACCTCGATCAGTTCGTGCCACAGGTCGGCATTGCGCACGGGCTGCTTGCTGGCGTTGACCCAGCCGTTGCGCTTCCAGCCGTGGACCCACTTGGTGATCCCGTCGATCACGTACTTGCTGTCGGTGTGGAGAGTCACGTCGCAGGGCTCGATCAGGGCGGCCAGGGCCTTGATCACCGCCGTCATCTCCATGCGGTTGTTGGTTGTCTCCGGGTCTGAGCCGGACATTTCCTTTTCGTGCGGGCCCATGCGCAGAAGCACGCCCCAGCCGCCCGGACCGGGGTTGCCCTTGCAGGCGCCGTCGGTGAAGATATCCACTTTCTTCAAGAGCTTGTCCTCGCTCATTCGCTCCGGCCGAACAGCCCTGCATTGGCCGGGTCGGCATAGAAATCAAGCCTGCGGGCAAAGGCCATCGGGTCCTTGCGCGTCACCAGCGCGTCAGCCGGCGTGTTCATCCAGTCGTAGGCGCGTGTCGTCAGGAAGCGCATGGCGGCGCCGCGCGCCAGCACGGGAAGCGCCGCGCGTTCCTTCGCATGCAGCGGCCGCACGCTTTCGTAGCCCGCGAGCAGCGCCGTGGAGAGCGCCGGATCGAAAATCCGGCCGTCGCTGTCGAAGCACCATGCCGCATGTGTCACCGCGAGGTCGTAGGCCGTGATGTCGTTGCAGGCGAAGTAGAAATCGATGAGCCCTGTCACCTTGTCGCCGAGCATCAGGACGTTGTCGGGAAACAGGTCTGCGTGGATCACCGATTGCGGCAGGTCGCGGGGCCATTGCCGTTCCAGGCGGGCGAGTTCGCGCGCGACGATCTGGCCCAGCTCGGGATGGATCGCGGCCAGGCCTTCGGCGCCGCAGGCGTCGGCCAGGCTGCGCCAGCCCTCCAGCCCCAGCGCATTGGCGCGCTGCGCCGGAAAGTCGGCGGCGGCGAGGTGAATCTGCGCCAGCGCCGCGCCGACGGCGCGTGCCTGCGCCGGGGTTGGCGCGGTCACCGAAACGCCGGGCAGGAACTCGATCAGCGCCAGCGCCTTGCCCTCGTGCAGGCGGAAGGCGCTGCCCTCGCGGTCGTGGATGGTGCGGGGCACCGGGCAGGCGCGTTCGGCGAGATGGTCGAGCAGGCCGAGGAAGAAGGGCAGGTCGGCGATGTCGGTGCGCGTCTCGTACATCGTCAGGATGAAGCGTGCGCCGCGCCCGTCGCGGCCGGCGGTGTCGATCAGCCAGTTGCTGTTCGATACGCCTTCCGCGATCCCCTTGGCGGAGACCAGCGGGCCGACGTCGAACTGCGCGATGATGGCGGCCAGCGCCTCTGCGCCGAGCATGGTGTAGACAGCCACTGGGGTTATCCCGTCACACGAGCTGCCGGGGCAGCTTGAAGGTCATGCGCTCGGTCGTCGTGACGATCTGCTCCTCGGCAAGGTCGCGGAATTCGGCGAGCCGGGCAATGACCTCGCGCACCAGTTCCTCGGGCGCCGAGGCGCCGGCGGTGAGGCCGAGCGTCTCGACCCCCTCCAGCCAGTCCGCCTCGATCTCGCCGCCGCGCTGGATCAGCCGGGCGGGCGTGCCCATCCGCTCGGCCACTTCGGCAAGCCGCAGCGAATTCGAGCTGTTGGGCGCACCGATCACCAGCATGAGCTGGCACTGGGCGGCGATGTCCTTGACCGCGGCCTGGCGGTTCGAGGTGGCATAGCAGATGTCCTCGGCCTTGGGCGCGGCGATGTCCGGAAAGCGCGCCTGCAGCGCGGCGATGACCGCCGCGGTATCGTCGACCGAAAGCGTCGTCTGGGTGAGGAAGGCGAGCGGCATGTCCGCCGGCAGGTCGAGCGTGGCGACGTCGGCCACCGTTTCCACCAGCGTCATCGTGCCTTCGGGAACCTGGCCGAACGTGCCGATCACTTCCGGGTGGCCCCTGTGGCCGATGAACACGATGTGCCGGCCGGCCTCGATCTGCCGTTCGGCCTGGCGGTGGACCTTGCTCACCAGCGGGCAGGTAGCGTCGAGCCATTCCAGCCCGCGCGCATCGGCCGCCCGCGGCACCGCCTTGGGAACCCCATGTGCGCTGAAGATCACCGGCACGCCGTCGGGCACGTCGTCCAGTTCCTCGACGAACACCGCGCCCTTGGCCTTGAGCCCGTCGACGACATAGCGGTTGTGGACGATCTCGTGGCGCACGTAGACCGGCGGGCCATAGCGCTGCAGCGCGCGCTCGACGATCTCTATGGCGCGATGGACCCCGGCGCAGAAGCCGCGCGGAGCGGCGATCAACACGCGCAGCGGTGCTTTTCCGGGTGGAAAGGGAGCGTTCATGTCGCCGCCTCTAGCGCTTTGCCGCGCGCCCCGCTAGGGCATGTGCCGCCAAACAAGGATGCCCCGATGACCCGTCGCTACCGCCTGCTTGCTGCCGTCGTGATCACTGCCGCGCTGGCGGGTTGCCAGACCAAGGGCGAACTGGTGATCGACGAGGGCGTGGGCATCAGCGCGGTGCGCGGCGCCTGCCCGGCGGTCGGCATTCCCGATTACACCGGCGATATCACGCTGTTCCGTGACGGCGGTGCCAGGACCGCGGCCAACATCGACGTCGTCGCGGCGATGAGCCACGTGCGCTCGGAATGCAACGACGGCGGCGACGGTTCGGAAGGCAGGGTCTATGTCACCGCCACGTTCGACGTTCTCGCGCGCCGCACCGACACGCGCGGCGCGCGGCAGGTGAGCCTGCCCTACTTCGTCACCGTGCTGCGCGGCGGTAGCGCCGTCGTCACCAAGCGCATCGGCACGGTCACGGTGAATTTCGCCGACGGGCAGGAGCGCGCGCAGGCCACGGGTCAGGGCGCGGCCTATATCGACCGGTCCGAAGCGACCCTCCCGCCCGAGATTCGCGAACGCATCACCCGCAAGCGCAAGGCCGGCGAGGCCGATGCCGCGATTGATCCGCTGTCAGAGCCCGACGTCAAGGCGGCGGTGCGCCGCGCGACCTTCGAGCTGCTGCTTGGCTTCCAGCTCGACCAGGCTCAACTCGCCTATAACGTCACGCGCTAGCGGCTCAAGGCGCGCCTCCGCGAGGGGGTGGGCGTTCTGCGTCTTCGCGGCTCCGCGTGAGAGGCAAATCGAAGCACCAGGCGCAAGTCGTGGCGCGGTATCCCGATCTTCTCCCGGCCGGGGGAGGATCGAACGTCAGCATAATGCTCCAGGCGTTTCCCCATGGCGGGGTTTATCGTTCCACGCGCTTCATTGCCGCCAGGATCGCCTCGCGGGTTGCCGCGGCGATCGCCTTGCGGCTGGCCAGTGCCTCGCCTGCCAGCGGCGGGAGGAAGTGGATCGTCAGCCGGATCGGCCGGGTGCGCGCCAGGATGCGCAGGAAGTTGTCGAGGCCGTGCTCCTCGCCGATCCAGGCGGTGACGGGCGATTCGGGTCCGTAGTCGAGCCAGACCGGCTGGACGACGATCCCCGCGGGCAAGGGGGCAAGCGCGGAGAGCAGCGAGCTCTTGATCGGTAGCAGCCCGGTGCCGTCGCTGGTCGTGCCTTCGGGGAAGATCGTCAGTGCACCGGTGTCGCGGATCGCCTCGCGCACCTTCTCCACCTGCCGGGCCACACTCGTCCGATCGTGTCGGGCGACGAAAACCGTGTCGTTAAGCCGGCAGAGCCAGTGGACGAACGGAACCACTGTAAGCCCGTCGTGCGCGACGAAGGCGCTGCCGGTGGCGCCGGCGATTGCCGGGATGTCCATCCAGCTCACGTGGTTGGCGAGCAGGAAGGCGCCCTGCTGGGCGCGCGCGCCGACCACCGTCACCTCGACGCCGGCGATCCAGGTCACGCCGCCGAGAAAGACGCGCGGCCAGGGCGAACGCCGCCGGGCCGCGCGCCAGAGGCAATGGCAGGAGAGGCAGCACGCCAGCCAGGCCGGCATCAGCCCCAGCCGTAAGGCGATGGCGAGCCGGCCGCGCGGCGGGATCAATCCTGGCGCCCGCCGCCTTCGCGCTCGAGCTTGACGCCGTAAAGCTCCATGCGGTGATCGACGAGGCGGAAGCCCAGCCGGTCGGCGATCTCGCGCTGCAGAGCCTCAAGCTCGGGGTCGACGAACTCGATCACCTTGCCCGTCTCGACGTCGATCATGTGATCGTGGTGCGCTTCGGGGGCGGCTTCATAGCGCGCGCGGCCGTCGCCGAAGTCGTGCCGGTCGAGGATGCCTGCTTCTTCGAACAGCCGGACCGTGCGGTAGACGGTCGCGATCGAGATGCCCGGATCGATCGCCGCGGCGCGTTCGTGCAGCTTTTCGACGTCGGGGTGGTCGGTACTTTCGGAAAGGACGCGTGCGATCACACGGCGCTGCTCGGTGATTCGCAGACCGCGCTCCTGACACAGGGCTTCAATGTCGATCGGCTGCTGCACAACTACTCCGCTGGTACAGGGGCTGCACCAGCTTTTACGCCGGTGCAGCATATTCTACAACTGAGGAAGGCGGCTATTGATCCCGGCGCCTGCCGGGCCTCGTCTCAAGCGCCGTTTTTGGCGGCCGGCTTGCGGCCGCGGCGGGGACCCGGCTTGCGGCCGAGCCCGATCTTCTTGGCAAGTTCGCGACGCTTGGCGGCATAGTTGGGCGCCACCATCGGATAGTCGGCCGGCAGGCCCCAGCGCTGGCGATACTGCTCGGGCGTCATGTTGTAGTGCGTCATCAGGTGACGCTTGAGCATTTTGAGCTTTTTGCCGTCCTCAAGGCAGACGATGTAATCAGGTTTGACCGATGCACGGATCGACACGGCCGGCTCGGGCAGTGTTTCGACGACCGGAGCAGGCTGGCCGAGGCCCGACAGCGCGCCATAAACATTGGCGATCAGCGTGGGCACGTCCTCGACCGAAACGCTGTTGTTGCTCACATGCGCAGCGACAATGTCGGAGGTCAGCGTGATAAGCGTTTCGTTCGTGTCGTTCTGCAGGTTTTCCATATCTTGTCCTCGGCTTTTCGGGGGGCCGGCACTGTGTTCTTGCCAGGGGGCATGAGCAGGGAGGGCGATAATTCCTCCTTGGACCACGCGTGCGGAAATGACAAGTTCATCTGCCCCCGTAATTATACTATTTCGTCAAAAAAAGAGCAATTCGCGCATCAAAAAGTGCGGCAACACTATTCCATGTCATGCGCGAAGGTGATCGCGTCGATCGATTGTCCGTCCCGCGTGCGGTAATAGTTGCGCCGCTCGCCGATCGGCGAGAAGCCGAAGCTGCGATACAACGCCTCGGCCGGATTGCCGCGCCGCATTTCGAGCAGCAGGCGGCGCCCGCCGCGGCGGCGGGCGTCCTCGGCGAAGCGGCCGAGCAGAAGGCGGCCGAGCCCGCGTCGCCGCCAGGCCGGATCGACTGCGAAGAGCAGCAGTTCCTCCTCCTCGAAGCCGGTGCGCGAGAGGAAGAAGCCCGCCGCCGGAACGGCCGGCGCGGGATCGTCGCCGGCCGCGCCGATCAGCCGGTAGTGGCAGTTGCCGATAAGCAGCGCGTCCTCCACCTGCCGGCGCGTCCAGGCCTCGCCGAACTGCGGATCGAAGGCGGCGGCCATGACCGCCATCAGCCGATCAAGGTCGTCCGCCGGCGGGATCATGCGCGGGGTCCGGGCAGCCGCGCGTCCGGCGCGCGGCCATAGAGCGGATGGACCTCGGCGGTGAAGGCGGCTTGCGGCAGCAGCGCCAGCGCGCGTGCGTCGGGCCAGAGTGCCAGCGCCTCGCCATGCCCGCGCGCGGCGACGAGCGCCTCGGCCTGGCTGCCGGCGACGAGCGGCTCGGGCGCGGCGGCGGCCGCAGCGGGCGCCAGCGAGGCGAGGGGGCGCAGCGGTGCGCCATCGGCGGCAAAACCCTGGACGAACCATTCGCCGTGGCCGCCGGTCATGGCGACCGCCACCGGCCCGCCCCGCTGCGCGCGCGCCATCGCGGCGACGAGGCCGAGCGTCGGATAGCCGACCAGTTCGGCCTCCCAGGCAAAGGCGAGGGCTCGCGCCGCGGCAAGGCCGACGCGCACGCCGGTGAAGCTGCCCGGCCCGAGTGCGACCGCAATGCGCCCTGCACGCCCCTTGCCGGGCAGCGCCGCGATCATTGGCACGAGCTGCTCGGCATGGCCGCGCCCGAGCATGCGGAATTCGCCCGCGACGAGCCGGTCTCCGTCGAGCAGCGCGACCGAGCAGGCCTCGGTCGCGCTATCGATCGCCAGCGTCAGTGCGTTCACAGAATCGTGTTGAACTTGTCGAAGTCGGGTCGCGGCGAGCGCTCGAAGATCGTCGCGGGATCGCCGTAGCCGAGCGTCGAGATGAAGTTCGATTTCACGTTGGGGGTGTCGGCGAAGAAGGCGGCGTCGACCGCGGCGTTGTCGAAGCCCGACATCGGCCCGGTATCAAGCCCCAGCGCGCGCGCCGCGAGGATGAAGTAGGCACCCTGCAGCGAAGAATTACGCAGCGCCATCACCTCGCGTACCGCGCGATCGCCGAAATAGGCCGCGATCTGCGGGTTGTGCGGGAAGAGCCATGGCAGGTGCTCGTGGAAGTCGATGTCCATGCCCAGGATCACGGTCGCCGGCGCCTTGCGGATCTTTTCGCCGTTGGTGCCGCTGGCGCAGGCGGCCAGCTTGTCCCTGGCCTCCTGGCTCGTGCACCAGACCAGTCGTGCCGGCAACATGTTGGCCGAGGTGGGGCCGAACTTCATCAGCTCCCAGATCGCATGGAGCTGTTCGGTCGTGACCGGCTTGTCGAGATAGCCGTTATAGCTGCGCGCGGTGCGGAAGAGCTGATCGAGCGCGGGATCGGCGAGGGGCAGCGGCATTTCAGGCGGCCCGGACCTCGGCCACCTCGGGAACGTAGTGCTTGAGCAGGCTTTCGATGCCCTGCTTGAGCGTGGCCGTGGACGAAGGGCAGCCCGAGCAGGCGCCCTGCATGGTAAGATAGACCACGCCCTCGCGGAAGCCGCGGTAGATGATGTCGCCGCCGTCGTTGGCGACGGCCGGGCGCACCCGCGTCTCGATCAGTTCCCTGATCTGGTCGACCACGTCGGCATCGGCCGGATC
>JBAYPJ010000111.1:0-8891 GCA_041677785.1 Novosphingobium sp.
AAATTTTTATCGTATCGCCAAACTCGTCGGCGGCTTGACGGGCTTTCTCAGCCGTCACGCTCGTCGACCAGCCCAGGCGCGTGCGCATGTTGCGCAACCACTCTGCGTCGAAGTCTACCATGGCTTGCACGCGGTCTGGCACCGGGCAAACCTACAATAGTCTACAACAGGCCACGCCTACAACTGAGGCGTTGACTCTTAGTTGTAGATAGCTGTAGCCAGTTGTCATGGATGAGTCGGAGCGAGATCTGGATTCGGAGACCCGCGAGATGGCGCATAAGGCGTTTCGCCGCGCTGTTGGTCTCGCCCGAACCCAAACGGCTTTCGCTGCCCGGGTGGGATCGTCTCAGCAGAACATTTCGAAGCTCTTGAAGCTTCGGCGGTTACTCCCGCGCGATCTCGCGATCGCAACCGAGCGGGAGTTCGGGGTCCCTTGTCATGAGACCCGTCCCGATCTCTTTCCCATCGAAAACTCACCCGGCGAAGCATCCCCGCCCTGCGGCGATGCCTTCGGCTACGCCCACGATCCGTTGCAAGGTCTGCGGTCATGAGCGCGTCACCCTTCACGCCCGAGCAGGAGGCGCGGGCTCGCGAGATTTGCCGCGAGGAACGCGACGCCGCGCGAAGGGAGACGTTTCCGGCTTTGGCCGTCAGCTATCCGGCGGCAGGCGCGAATGAAGCTGCGAGAAATGGTGCGCGAAGGCTTCGTGCAGGTGCGCTTGCAGCTCTGGCGCTGCTTCTGACGCTTCGGTGGAGGCGACCATGAACTCGCTGAACCGCCCGCTCGCCTGCGTCCCCAAAGGTGCTCCGCATCCATGCCCGGCACTTTACCGCGCCCTCTCACACCGTCTGCCAGAATCGCCGCTCCGTTTTCCCGCCGGCTCCGCGATGCCCCGCGGTGCTGGCGGGCGGCGGGCGGGGCCTAGTCATTCCCCTTGCGACGCGCTCTTCCTGCACGATCCCGGAGCGCCCGCGTGACGAAGCCCCGCCCGCCTCTTTCCGCCGGCGACGCACTCAGCCGCGTCATCGCGCAATTGCCTTGCGGCATCGAGGACGCCGCCCGGATCGCCCGGCGCTCGAAATCCACCGTCTACGCCTGGGGCAATCCCGACACCGACGACGACATCCCGCTGCGCTGCGCGATCGCCCTCGACCATGCCTTCCAGGAGGCCGGCGGCGCCGGCGCGCCGTTCCACGAGCTTTACACGCTCCGGCTCGAACTCGCCGGCGCCACCCGCTTCGCCGATCACATCGAGCTCGGCCGCCTCGCCGCCGAGATCATCCGTGAGAACAGCGAGGCCGAAGAGGCCATCGTCCTGGCCTTGCTGCCGGACGCCAGCACCGCCCACCATCGCGCCACGCTCGAGGAGATCGAGCAGGCGATGGCCAAGCTGCAGCGCGCGCGCCTGCTCATCGGCGCCCGCCTCGGCAAGACCGACGCCGCCGTACCCGACGAGCGCCGCCAGACCGGCCCGCCTCCCGAACCGCCCTGACAGGCCGCGCGCGGCCCGCCCTTCCCGCTCATCCTGAGCCTGTCGAAGGGCCCGTCATCCCCAAGCACCCGCGCCCTTCCCGCTCATCAGGAGCCGGTTCGAAGGACGCTTTTCTGCGGCCTGCCGCAGGAGGCCCGATGTCGTCTTCCCGCTCACCCCACCCCGCTTCCATGCCCCCCGGCGTGATGTCGCCGGGCACGTACCTGCGCAAGCGGCGCGAAGCCGCTGGGCTGGATCTCCGGACAACGGCCGCCCGCCTGGCCGGCCTGCCCTGGGTGCTGCGCGCGCCCTCGGAACGCGACGTCGGCCTCCTCGCCGCCCGCCTGGGGCTGGTCGAGGCCGACCGCTGGGACCTCACCCGGCCGCAGCTCGACCTGGTCCGCACCGTGATCCGCATCGATCCGCAGGTGTACGAGCAGCTCGTACAACTCCACCAGGCCGGGCCCGACAGTGGCCTGCCCATCCCCAGCATCTGCCGCGCCTGCGGCTGCACCTGGTTCGTCGCCTGCGTCGACGACGACGGCCACGCCTGCAGCTGGGCGAGCGCCGCCGAGGACCTCTGCACCGCCTGCGCCCCGGCCGCCCAGCCCGACTGGCCCGACGCGCCCCAACCCGAAGGAGAAGCGGCGTGAGCACCTATGACGAAAAGACGATGACGGGCGCCGACAACCACGCCGAGCTGCGCCGCAAGGTGCGCGCCTCCGCCCGGGGGATCATCCCCGACACACATCTGGACGAAGTCGTGGATCTCGCGCTGCACGCCGTCAGCCAGTCCTTCAAGGCGATCGGCGACATCGTGAGCCGGGCCAGCATCGCGCCGGCAGCTGTCGCCGCGACCAGCATCGCGCTCAGCCTGGTGCGAGCGGAGGCTGAAGAAAAGCTCGAGGGCCTGCAAGGCGTCGCCGAGGCGTGCGGTCTGACCTGCACGGTCAAGACCGTGAAACTGGGGGAGCGGGCCGATGGCTGACGCGACCGACGATCGCCTGCGCCTGCTGATCGAACGCATCGAGCGTCTCGAGGAGGAAAAGAAGGGGATCAGCGACGACATCAGGGACGTCTACACCGAGGGCAAGGCCGTTGGCTACGACGCCAGGATCATGCGCCAGATCGTTCGCCTGCGGAAGATGCAGCCCGACGATCGCCGCGAGATGGAGGCGATCCTCGATCTCTACAAAGCCGCGCTGGGGCTCGGCTGATGGCGCGGCACCCGACGCACGCCATCCCGCCCAGCCCCGAGGACTGGCGCGCCGGCGACATCGCCGAATGCATCAACACGCGGGGCTGGTTCAAGGCCGGCGTCGCCCCGACGCCGGGGCCGGTCTGCGGAGAGCTCTATCGCGTCGCCGAAGTGAAGCACGGCAGCTGCGGCTGCGAGGCGTGCCGCCGCCGCCCCTACCTCTCATTCTCCGCTTTCGCCGGCGAATACTGGGACGCCGCCGGCTTCCGCAAGATCACGCCGCGCGCCGACGCAGCCGAGCGCGCCGAAGTGGACGTCCTCGCCCGCTGGCTGCCCAAAAAGGAGGCCGCCTGAAATGCCTGTCCTGAGCCCGTCGAAGCGGCCTGCCCTGAGCCCGCCGAAGGTGCCCGCCCTCCGCGTCGCGCCGCCGGCCGCCGAGCCCGAACGCCTTGTCGAAGCCGATCCGGCCGCGCTGCGCTGGGTCGAATTCGTCCGCGTCGAGGCGGAGCGGCTCGCCCACTGGCAGCTGCGCGTCGAGATCGCGATCGTCACCGCCGCGGCCGCGCTCGTCATCATCCCCGCGATCGCCACGGCGCTGGCCCGGTGGTGGCAGGCATGATCCTGCCCCTGCTCGCCCTGGCCGCGTTCGTCGCGGTCGAGGTGTCCGCCATCCAGCGCGCGCTCGGCAACTCCGAACACGCCGCGCTCTGCCTGGCGGTCGCCGCCGCGCTGGTCGTCGCCGGCCTGGTCGACCTCGCGACCGGGAGCGCGGCATGAGCTGGTCGCTGCGCGCCATCGTCTTCCCGCCGCGCGGCCGCAAACAGCGCATCGTCCCGATGTCCCGCGCGGACGAGCGCGACCTGCAACTGCTGCACGAGCGCCGCGAGCGGCGCCGCGCCCGTTCACCTGGTCCACGATCCGGAGACCGGCCATGAAGCGCCATCACCTCTGCAACTGCCCCCACTGCGCCGAGCTCGACCTCGCCTTCCCCGGCGAGGGCCGCCAGCTTGCCTTCGCCCTGACCGGGCCGCCCGCCCGCCTGACCACCCGACCGCGCCGCCGGCGTCTCGCCGACATCGAGGCCGAGGCCTTCGCAAAGGTGCCAGTCGCAGAGGGACCAGTCGCAGAGGGTATCGCCCGATGATCATCCGCGACTTCACCATCGACCAGCTCTGCGTCTCGCCGCTCAACGTGCGCATCAACGAGCGCGACGCCAACGCGGTCGAGGCTCTGGCCGCTAACATCGAGGCGCGCGGCCTGCTGTTTCCGCTGATCGTCCACCCGACCGCGACGGTCCCCCCCGAAATGTGGCCGGACGGCCTGGTCGGAGGCCCGAGCGGCGCGGCCTGGGCCGCGCTCGCCGGCGGCCGCCGCTATCGCGCGCTGCGCCTGCTGGTCGCCACCGGCCGGCTCGCGCATGACGCGCCGATCGCCACGATCGTGCGGGACCTGCCGCTTGCGGAAATCACCGAGCTGTCGCTGGCCGAGAACCTGCTGCGCCGCGAGCTGCAGGGCTACGAGGTCCACGCCGCGATCGCCCGCGCCATCGACCAGGGCGCCACGATCGAGGAGGTTGCCGAAAACATCGGGCAGGAGATCCTCTGGGTCCGCCAGCAGAAGCGCCTGGGCGCGCTGGCCCCCGATATCTTCGCCGAATACGCCGCCTCGCGGCTGTCGTTCGATCAGGCCAAGGCCTACGCCTCGACCGAGGACCATGCGCTGCAGCGCGCGGCCTTCGCCCACTTCCGCGGCGCGATCGGGACCCGCCACGATGCGGCCGCGATCCGCGCCTTCCTCAAGGTCGGCGATCGCGAGCTCGAGCGCCTGCTGCGCTTCGTCGGCGCCGAAGCCTACCGCGCCGCCGGCGGCCGCTTCGAGCTCGACCTCTTCGCCGATGCGGCCGAGGAGCGCGGCCGCGTCGTCGACGAGGCCCTGCTGCGCGACCTGGTCGAGAGCAGGCTCGCCGAGATCCGCCAGGAGCTGCGCGCCGCGCTCGGCTGTCCGGACATGCGCTTCCTCGCCGAAGCGCCGCGCCGTACCGGCGTGGTCGATCATTTCCTCCAGCTCGCGGCCGGCGAGTTCGATGGAGCCCCCGCGCGCGCCGCGATCGCCGCCGGACGCCTCGCCGCTCTGATCGAGATCGAGGAGGACGGCAGCCATCATCACAGCTGGTGGTGGGCGTCGCGCCAGGCCAAAGCCGATGCGCGCAGGCCCGCGCCTTCGCCCGCACCGCCCCCGGCCGATCCGGGAAGCGCGATCCGCACGCCGGTCTTCGCGCCGCACCGCGAGGCGAACGGCCTCACCGCGGAGGGCCAGGCGGCCGTCGCCGCGCTGCGGCGGGAGCTGCTGCGCGCCTTGCTCGTCAGGGACGCGGCGCGCGGCGGCAGCCATGGCCGCGACTACCTCGTCTGGGCCCAGCTGCGCCAGCTCCTCGGCGAGGACGGCGCGCGTGAGGTCGGCGCGTCCGGCCCGCCGCGCGCGCAGCCGCGAGGGCTGGACCAGTTCGAAACCGCGCGCGCGCTCGTCGCGGAGAGCGAGGCCAACCTCGTCTGGTTCGGCGCGATCGCCGACATCCAGCGGCAGGACTTCATGGCGCTCGAGGATGCGGAGGAATCGCTCGCCGCTTTCCTCGCCCTCGATGACCAGACGCGCGCGCTCGCCGGCGCGGTCCTCGCCGGCCTGACGCTGCTCCCCTCGGCCGGCCCGGGCGACATCCCCGTCCACGATTGCCTCGCCCGGCTCGCCGGCGCCACCGACGCGATCCTGCGCGAGTACTGGACACCGACCGCCGGGTTCATGGAACTGTTTCCCAAGGCGCAGCGCCTGAAGCTGGCCGAGCCGCTGTTCGGCCCCAGCGTCACCGCGTCCTGGACGAAGCTCGACGACGCCGACCTCGCCCGCGCCGCCGCCCGCGCCTTCACCGGTAGCCCGCGCCGCCCGACCGACTGGGTCCACCCCCTGCTCCGCTTCGGTCCGGATGAAGCACCTGAAGACAATCTCATCGAGGAGACCGCGCCGTGAAAGAAGTTCGCCAGTATCTGGTCGATGATATGCGGGCCCACGTCCGCGTGAAGTTGCTCGAGGCATTCAGCCAACAGGTCAAGGTCGCCTCGACCACGCTGACGCCTGACGAGGGCCGCCTGGCACTGGGGGGAGCATTGGCGGGCTTCATCGCCGAAGCGACTGCCGGCTGCGCCGCCCTCGTCAGCAGCGGTCATGATGACGTCTACGACGCGATCGCGGCAGAGATCGCCAGCACACTTGTCGAGCGGAAGCAGGTACTTCTCCCGGTGTTGAAGGCTCTGCAGACGGCGGTATTCAAGGCTTCCGTCGAGCGCACGGGGCTCAAGCTGTGACGCCCGCCGCGATCGGGAAGCTGCAGGCGGTTGCCGACTTCGTCGCCGATGAACGGCGCAAGGGGACGCCGGCCGCCGAGATCATCAGCGCGCTCCAGGTCCTGCACAAGGCTTCCTACGTCCTCCGCCCGTGGACCAACACACTGCGCGTGGCCGGAGTAACCGGCTCCTGCACCTGGTCGAACGATGACGGGCTTCTTGATTCTTGGCGCCGCAATGCGGCCCGACGCCTCGCGCGCGAGCGGGAGGGCGCATGACAACCGCCCTCCCCGCCGATCCCACCGGCGCCGATCTGGTCGCCGCCATCGAGGCGCGCGCCCGCGCGCTCGGCACCACCGCGGTCAATCTCGCCGAACGGCTGTCGCGGCACCCGTGGAACTGGCTGAAGCAGACCGGCGAAGCGCGCCGGCCGAAGCCCGCCACCATCGCGCGCGTAAAGACACTCCTCGCCGACGACACCATCCCCGCCGCACCCCCGGTCGTTGTCCAGTTCGTCCCGCTCGAGCGCCGCGCCGCGCTGTCGCCCAGCGAGGGCGCCATCTACCACCGTCTCGTACTCGCCGCGGAACGAGGTCAGCCGTGTCCCCGCAACAGCCAGATCTGCGACGATCTGGGCATGCTGTCGAGCGCCACGGTTTCCGCGATGATCGGCGCGATCGAAATGAAGGGCTGGATCCGGGTCGAACGCGGAAACTGCCGGCGCGTCGTGACGATCGTCGAGACCGGCGCACGGACCGCCGGCAAGGTCAACGACCGGCACTGGCGCCTGCGGCCGCAGAGCAGCGCTCCCCGCCAGCCCGCGACCGCGCGGGCGCGCGCCAGCGCCAAGGCCGAAGATACCGGGCCGCCGCCGCCAGCGCCGATCGCCTCCCGGGAACCCTGCTTCCGCTGCGGCGTGCGCGGCGACATCGGTTGCCGCCACCAGCCCCTCTCCTTCGAGCCGGAGCTCTATCTGCCATGAGCCTCTACGACGATCTCGGCGTCGCGCCCGACGCTTCGGCCCGCGACATCAACGCCGCCTATCGGCGCCAGGCGAAGAAACACCATCCTGACGCCGGCGGCGACGCCGATCAATTCGCGCGCATCAACCGCGCCGCCGTCGTGCTGCGGGATCCCGAGAGGCGGGATCGGGCAATATGAACCCCTCGGCTCTCGACCCCCTGATCGCCGGCATCGTTAAAGCGATTGCCCGCGAAATGGCCGCAGACGATGCTGTCGCCGCAACCTTGACCCGGAGACATGCGTCATGCCCGTCCCAGCCGCCGCGCCTCGCCACCGCTGCGCCATCTACGCCCGCTTCTCTTCCGACCACCAGAAGGATACCTCGGTCGACGACCAGCTCCGCGATTGCCAACGCTTCGCCGAAGCCAAGGGCTGGGATGTCGCCGAGGTCTTCTCCGACGCGGCCATCTCGGGGGCCCGGAACAGGAGGCCCGGCCTGACCGCGCTGCTCTCCGCTGTGGCTGAAGGACGGTTCGACGTCGTTCTCGCCGAGGACCAGGACCGCCTCGCGCGCGACCAGGAGGATATCGCCGCGATCTACAAGCGCGTCGTGTTCGCCGGGGCGCGCATCGTCACGCTCGCCGCCGGCGAGCTCAACGAGCTGCATATCGGGCTCAAGGGGACGATGGACGCCCTCGAGCTCAAGAAAATGGCGGAGAAGATCCGGCGCGGCCAGCGCGGTGCGCTCAGCCGCGGGCGGGTCCCCGGAGGCCTTTGCTACGGCTACGAAGTCGTCCGTCGGCTCGACGCCAGGGGGGAGCTCGAGCGCGGCTTGCGGCAAGTCGTTCCCGAACAAGCGGCGATCGTCCGCCGCATCTGCGAGGAATACGCCGACGGACGTAGTGCCAAGGCGATCTGCCGCGATCTCAACCAGGAGGGCGTGCCAAGCGCGCGCGGCGGCCAATGGCGACCTTCCACAATCATCGGCAACCGGGGCCGCGCTCTCGGCATCCTGCACAACCCGATCTACACCGGTCTGCTCCTCTACAACCGGGTCCGCATGCTGCGCGATCCGGAAAGCCGCAACCGCATCTCGCGGCCGAATCCGGAGAGCGAGCGCGAAGCCGTGCGCATCGATGAGCTGCGCATCATCGATGATGCCTTGTGGCAGCGGGTCCAGGAGCGCCGCCGCAGCTACGCCGAACAGCCCCTGACGAGGCGCCGTCGGCCCAGGCACCTGCTTTCGGGCCTGCTACGCTGTGGGGTCTGCGGCGGGTCTTATTCGGTCTATGCCGCCGGCCGGGTAGCCTGCACCGCCCATCGCAGCGGCGGCCTGTGCGACAATGGCGCCACCATCGCCATTGCCGAAGTTCAGCGTCGGGTCCTCACCGGCCTTCGGGATCGGCTCCTTTCTGCCGAGGCTGTGTCATTGCTCGTCCGCGAATACCATCGCGAGCGCGAACAGCACCGCCGTCAACGCGCGGCCTCAAACCGCACCCGCACCAAGCGCCTCGCGCAGCTTCAGCGCGAGATCGACCGCTTGGTCAGCGCTCTCGCTCAAGGGGCTGCGGGCTTCGACGAGATCAGGTCGGCGCTGGCCGAGCGTACGCGCGAGCGCGATCGCCTGAACGCAGAAGTGGCCGACGAAGGCGCGGAGACGGTGATCGCCCTGCACCCCAGGATCGCCGAGGCGTACCGTGAGCGCGTTCAGCAGCTCATCGGGGGCCTGCGCCGCGAGGAGATCACCGACGCATCCTCGTCGGGCCAGATCCGCGCGTTGATTCACGCTATCCACGTCGCCCCGGCCGAGGCCGGCGGCTGCACAATCGAAGTCAGGACATCACTCGACGCCGCCGTCGCCTTAGCGACCGGCAGCACAGCCAGAAGGGCTGCAGTTCGTTCGGTATCGATGGTAGCGGAGGA
>JBAYPJ010000112.1:0-8835 GCA_041677785.1 Novosphingobium sp.
GTCGATCGGCTTCCACAACTGCGGCCAGGACGATTACCTCGCCATCATCGCCGGCTACGCCGCGCATTTCGGGCTGACCTTCGAGCCGGCCGACGCGCTCGAATGGTCGCGCCGGCGCGGCGCGCGCTCGGGCCGGGTGGCGTGGCAGTACGTGACCGAGCTCGCCGGCCGGGCAGGCAAAGCGATCTGACGCGGGCGCGGGCGCGCGTGCTTCGACAAGCTCGGGCACGAGCGGTCTTGGTGCGCCCCCGCTCATCCTGAGCTTGTCGAAGGATCATCCGAGCCCGTCGGATGCGCGCGCTACCGCTGCGGCATCTCGTTGCGCTCCTCGCCGAGCGTCGCCTCCAGCCGCGTGTTGGGGTCCTCGATCGAGCGCAGCGGCGGCATGGACGCGGTGACCACGGGCTTCGGCGCGGCCGAGGACTTCGCACCCGGCGCCACCACGCGCCAGATCACGCCGCCGGTGTCGTCGCTGACCAGCAGCGCGCCGCCCTTGTCCCACGCGAGCCAGACCGGGCGGCCGTGCGTCCTGTTCCCTTCTCCGGTGAGGAAGCCGGTCAGGACCGGCAGGGGCTTGGCCTGTGGATTGCCATTGTCGTCGAAGCGAACGAAGACGACATCGTAGCCCGACAGCGGCTTGCGGTTCCACGAGCCGTGGCGGGCGACGAACGCACCGTTGGCATAGCCCTCGCCCATCACGTTGCCGCCGGCCGAGAACAGCAGCCCCAGCGCCGCGGTATGCGCGCCCAGCGCGTATTCGGGCTTGCGCGTATATTCGGTCAGAAAGTTGGGCATCGGGTCCTTGACCCGCCAGTCGATCACGTCCTTCCAATAGACCCAGGGCCAGCCGTACTGCGCCCCCACCGGCACGTTGGTCAGGTAGTCGGGGACGAGATCCGGACCCAGCATGTCGCGCTCGTTGACCACGGTCCACAATTCGCCGGTCGAGGGATTCCAGTCCATGCCGTTGGGATTGCGCAGGCCCGCCGCGTACTGGCGGCGCTGGCCGGTGGTAAGGTTGATCTCCCAGATCGCCGCGCGCCCCGCTTCGGCCTCCATGCCGTTTTCGCCAATGTTCGACGCGGAGCCGACCGCGACGTAGAGCCTGGTCCCGTCCGGGTTCAGCAGCAGGTTGCGCATCCAGTGATTGCCGCCGCCGGGCAGGTCCATCAGCTTCCTGGGCTCTCCGGCCAGCGCGGTGGCGCCGGGGGTGAAATCGAAGGCCAGCACCGCGTCGTGATTGGCGACGTAGAGCGTGTTCGCGCCCCAGGCCATGCCCGATGGCGAGGACAGACCCTTCTCGCGCAGGACGAAGCGCCCTTCGGCGCGGCCGTCCCCATCGCTATCGCGCAGCAGGACGATCCGGTTGGGCGAAACCTCGCCGGCGCCTACCCGGCCCATCAGCAGCCGCATGAAGAAGCCGCGCACCCCGCCCCCCTCGCGCGGCGGGCTGTTCGTCTCGGCGACGAGCACATCGCCGTTGGGCAGCGCCAGCACCGTGCGCGGATGATCGAGCCCCTCGGCGAAGCGGCCGACAGCGAGGCCCGCGGCCGGTTTGGGCGCCTCGCCGGCCTTCCAGCCGATGGTCTTGGCCAGCGATACGCTGGGGATCGTCTCGCTGTCGGCCTCGACCAGCAACGGGTCCTTGCCCGTCGTCGCGTCGATCGCCCGATCCGAGGGATTGCCGCGCAGCACCCAGAAGGCCAACGCGGCGAGGACGATCAGGACGAGGCCAAGATTGATGAGCAGCTTGCGCGCGCGGGGAGTCATGGCGCGAGAGATAGGCCCGGTGTCCCGGTGCGGCAACCGCGGAAAATGCACGCGATAACGACGGTATGCCGGCGGATAGCCATCGTGGCGTCATATTTATAGTTTAATATCAATAGTTTAAAAGTATCCATCCTCACCCAGACCGGGGACGGCGATTCGCTAGATCGCCCCGCCGGTCAGCCGCTGGCAGATCAGGTCGAGCTGGTCGAGCGTGCGGTAGCGGATCGTCACCGCGCCCGAGCGCGGATCGGCATCGGCGTTGATCTTGACCGGCAGCCCCAGGAACTCCTCCAGGTGCCCCTGCACCGCGGCGATATCCGCGTCGTCGGCCGAGTTGCGATCGGCGCGTGCCTTGCGCGGCGCGGCGGGCGCCGCATTCTCGCCGCGCGTCTGGCGGCGTACGAGCTTTTCCACCTCGCGCACCGAAAGCTGCTTCGCCGCCGCCTCCTCGGCCAGCGCCTCGGCGCCTTCGACGCCGATCAGCGCGCGGGCATGGCCCATCGACAGCCGGCCCTCTTCGACCATGCCGATCACCGGCTCGGGCAGCAACAGCAGCCGCTGCAAGTTGGCGACATGGCTGCGGCTCTTGTCGACCATCCGCGCGATTTCGGCCTGGGTCAGCCCTTCCTGCTCGGCGAGCCGATGATAGGCGCGCGCCTCCTCGATCGGATTGAGATCCTCGCGCTGGAGGTTCTCGATCAGCGCCAGCGCCATGACCTCGCGCTCGTCCAGCTCGCGCACGATCGCCGGAATCTCATGGAGCTGCGCACGCTGCGCCGCCCGCCAGCGGCGCTCGCCGGCGACGAGCTGATAGCGCCCGGTGCGCAGCGGCCGGACGACCACCGGCTGAATCACGCCGCGCTGCGCGATCGAGGCCGCAAGCTCGTCGAGCGCGGCATCGTCGAACCGGCGTCGTGGCTGTTCAGGATGCGGCTCGATCTCGGCGACCGCGAGCAGGGCAAGGCCGCTCGTCGGCGCGCCGCCGCCCTCCCCTGCCAGACCGCGCCTGGCCGCCAGCGGCTCCTCGCGCCGCGTCTCGCCCATCAGCGCGCCGAGCCCGCGTCCGAGCGCGGGCGGCTTGCGCTTGGCGGAAGCGGCGGGCGGTGCCGAGATACGGATGACGGGATCTTCGCTCATGCGGCTTTCCTCAGTTCGGGCAGGCGGCCGATCAGCTCGCGCGCCAGCGCCATGTAGGCGCGGCTGCCGGCGCAGGCATGATCGTAGACGAGCGCCGGCAGCCCGTGGCTCGGCGCTTCGGACAGGCGGACGTTGCGCGGGATGGTCGCCTCGAACACCAGCGCACCGAGGCACGAGCGCACGTCGTCGGCGACCTGGTCGGTCAGCCGGTTGCGCCGGTCGAACATCGTCAGCGCCACGCCGATGATGCCAAGGTCGGGGTTGAACCGCTGCTGCACCCGCTCGACCGTCTGCAGAAGCTGGCTGAGCCCTTCGAGCGCGAAGAACTCGCATTGCAGCGGCACCAGCAGCGTGTCCGCCGCCGTCATCGCGTTGAGCGTCAACAGGCCGAGCGAGGGCGGACAGTCGATGAAGCAGATGTCGTAGCCCGATTCGCGGGCCAGCGCGTTGCGCAGGCGATCGGTGCGGTTCTCCACCGCCACCAGCTCCACTTCCGCGCCGGAGAGATCGACCGTCGCCGGCACGATGTCGAGCCCCGGGATGCGCGTCGGCATGACGCATTCGGCCACCGTCGCCTCGTCGACCAGCAGGTCGTAGGACGAGCGCAGGCGGTCGGCGCCGGCGATGCCGATACCGGTGGAGGCGTTGCCTTGCGGGTCGAGGTCGATCAGCAGCGTCTTCCACCCGGTCGCGGCCATGGCCGTGGCGATGTTGATCGCGGTGGTGGTCTTGCCCACCCCGCCCTTCTGGTTGGCGATGGCGACGCGAATCACGAGGCTTTTCCCTTCCTGCGCGGGCCACGGCGGCCCGGCAATTGCCCGACGATCAGGCCGGCTTCCGCATCGGTGAGCGATGGTTCCACGTGGAACAGATGATTCCATCCGCGAAGCATGTCCAGTTCTTGCTGTGCCGAGCGCCCCTTGGGCAACAGCCAGACAGTGTCGCTTGTGGAAAATCGTGCGGATAGTGTGAGCAATCGGTCAAGCGGCGCGAACGCGCGCGCCGAGATTACCGCCACGGGTTGCGTCGGCACGTCTTCCAACCGGCTCCCGCAGACTTTCACACTGGTCAGCCCGAGCGCGGTCGCGGCGGTCTCGAGCCACTCGATCCGCCGCCTGCGCGATTCGACGAGCAGCACCGCGCACTCGGGCCGCAAGGCTGCGACCACGAGGCCGGGAAAGCCCGCGCCCGTCCCCAGGTCGAGCCAGGGTGACGAGGTTCCACGTGGAACATGGGGCAGAAGCTGCGCGCTGTCGGCAACGTGCCGGCGCCACACCTCGGCGAGGCTGGCGGCGGAGACGAGGTTCTGCCGCGCATTCTCTTCGCCGAGCATGGCGACCAGCCGCTCGAGCCGGGCCATGGCCGCCTCGTCGCATTCGGGGAGCCGGCGCAACCAGGCGCGCGCCGCCGCCTCGTCGCCGATCATGCCGCCAGCCGGCGGGCGTGGACCAGCAGCGCCGCGAGCGCCGCCGGCGTCACGCCGGGGACGCGGCCGGCCGCCGCCAGCGTTTCCGGCCGTGCCCGGCTGAGCCGTTCGGTCATCTCGCGCGAGAGGCCGGGGATCGTCTCGTAGGGGAAGCCATCGCCCAACGGCAGCGCCTCGCTCGCCCGCAGTTCGCGCAACTCGCTGTCCTGCCGCGCAAGATAGGGTGCGTAGGTGGCGTCCTCGGCCACCTCTGCCGCCAGTTCCGCGTCGGCCAGCGCGTCGGGCGCGATCCAGCACGCGAGCCCGCCCAGCTCGACGCCGCCGAAGCGGAGCCATTCGCGCAAGGGCAGCCGGCCGGTGTCGGTGCGCACCGGCAACCCTTCCGCTGCCAGCGCCGCGCCGGACAGCTCGCGGTCCAGCTCTCGCTCGAGCCGGCCCCTCGCCTCCTGCCGCCGCGCAAACCAGTCCGCGCGTTCCGGCCCGACGCAACCGGCGGCAAGTGCCAGCGGGGTCAGCCGGCTCGACGCATTGTTGGCGCGCAGGCGCAGGCGGTACTCGGCGCGGGCGGTGAGCATCCGATAGGGCTCGCTGACCCCCTGCAGGGTCAGGTCGTCGATCATCACGGCGATATAGCTGTTGGCCCGGTCGAGCGGCGCTGGCTCCCGGCCCAGCACCGCGGCCGCGGCGTGCATGCCCGCGACCAGCCCCTGCGCCGCCGCCTCTTCATAACCGGTGGTGCCGTTGATCTGCCCGGCGCAATAGAGCCCGGGCATCGCGCGCAGCTCCAGCGTGGGCCGCAGCGCGCGCGGATCGACGTGATCGTATTCGACGGCATAGCCGGGCACGACCATCGCCACGTTCTCCAACCCCTCGATGGTGCGCAGCATGGCGAGCTGGACATCGGCCGGCAGCGAGCTGCTCACGCCGTTGGGATAGACCAGGTGCGTGTCGAGCCCTTCGGGTTCGAGGAAGACCTGGTGGCTGTCGCGGTCGGCGAAGCGGTGAATCTTGTCCTCGATCGACGGGCAATAGCGCGGCCCCAGGGCACCGATCGCGCCGGTGAACAAAGGCGAGCGGTGGAGGTTGGCGCGAATCACATCGTGGGCGCGCGCGTTGGTGCGGGTGATGGCGCAGAACACCTGCGGGTTGATCCGCCCGCCCCCCAGCGGCGACATCGTCCAGGGCTCCGCATCGGAAGGCTGCTCCGCCAGCCGGCCCCAATCGATGCTGCGCCCGTCGAGCCGCGCGGGCGTTCCGGTCTTGAGCCGCGCCATCGGCAGCGCCGCCTCACGCAGTTGCGCCGCAAGGATCTGGGCCGACGCCTCGCCGATGCGGCCGCCCTCCGTCCGCTCCTCGCCGCGAAACAGCGTGCCGCCGAGGAACGTGCCCGTGCACAGCACCACCGCCTCGGCGGCCAGCATCGTGCCGTCGCCGAGACGGACGCCCGTGACCCGCCCGCCCGCCAGCGCCAGCCCGGCCGCCTCGCCCGCGATCGGCGTCAGGTCGCCCTGTCCGCGCAGCAGCCGCTGGACCGCCGCCTTGAACAAGCGCCGGTCGGCCTGGACGCGCGGACCGTGGACCGCACTGCCCTTCGAACGGTTGAGCATGCGATAGTGGATCGCGGCGGCGTCCGCGGCGCGGGCGATGAGGCCGTCGAAGGCGTCGACCTCACGCACGAGATGGCCCTTGCCCAGACCGCCGATCGCCGGGTTGCAGCTCATCGCGCCGATCTCGGCGAGGTCGAAGCTGACCAGCGCGACGCGCGCGCCCATCCGCGCCGCGACCGCCGCCGCCTCAACGCCGGCATGGCCGCCGCCGATGACGATGATGTCGAAGGAGTGCATCGCCGCGCCTTTAGCCGAGGCGGGGATTCGCGTCAAAGCCGGCGCGTGTTCCACGTGGAACGCGCCGCCCTCACTTGCCGATGCAGAACCGGCCGAACAGCGCGTCGAGCATGTCCTCAGTGGTGGCCCGGCCGACGAGCGCGTCGAAGGCCAGCCGCACGCCGCGCAGTTCTTCGGCGACGAGCAGCGGATCGCCGGCCTCTTGCGCACCCGCAAGCGCGGCGCGCGCGCGCGTCAGAAGCGCGTGCTGGCGTGCATTGAGCGCCGCGTCACCCGGTCGCGGCAGGCTGGCCCGCGCGGCCGCGACGAGATCGTCGCGCAGCGCCGCGATGCCCTCGCCGGTCACGGCCGAGACGCGGTGGCGCGGGCTGCGCTTGCGCGGATGGTCGGGGCGATCGGCCTGCGCGTCGATCTCCCAGGCGTCCGGCGGCCCCTCCCCTTCGGCGCCCAGCCACAGCACGAGGTCCGCCCGGCCCAGCTCGCCGCGCGCGCGCTCGACGCCGATGGCCTCGATCGCGTCGCCCGCCTCCTCGCGCAAGCCAGCAGTGTCGACGAACAGGAAGGGTACCCCGGCAATCGCCACCGGCCGTGTCAGAACATCACGCGTGGTGCCGGCCACCGGCGCCGTAATCGCCGCCTCGCTCTCAACCAAAGCATTGAAAAGAGTGCTTTTCCCGGCGTTTGGCGGTCCGGCCAGCACCACCCTGAACCCTTCGCGCAGCGCCTCGGCGCGCGGCCGGTCGAGCCAGCCGCCGATCTCCGCCGCCAGCCCCTCAAGCCGTGCGGCGAAGTCCGTCGGCAAGCCGGCAACATCGTCCTCGTCGGCGAAGTCGAGCACCGCCTCGACCGCCGCCGAGGCCGCCAGCACGCGCTCGCGCCACGCCTCCACCAGCCGCGAGAAGCCGCCGCCGGCCATGGCGAGCGCGCTGCGGCGCTGCAGCTCGGTTTCGGCGGAGAGCAGGTCCGCCAGCCCTTCCGCCTCGGCAAGGTCGATGCGGCCGTTGGCGAAGGCGCGGCGGGTGAACTCGCCCGGAGTTGCGCGGCGCAACTGGGGCAACGCGGCCAGCGCCGCCTCTACCGCCGCCACCACCGCGCGGCCGCCGTGGCAATGCAGCTCGGCCATATCCTCGCCCGTCGCCGTACCCGGCCCCGGCAGCCAGAGCGCCAGCGGCGAATCGAGGATCGCGCCCGCCCCGTCGCGCAGCGGCAGATGAGTCGCGCGGCGCGGCGCGGGCACCCTGCCCGCCAGCGCGCGCAAGGCGTCGCCCGCCGCCGGTCCGCTGATCCGGATAACGCCGATCGCCGCCGGCGGCGCCCCGCTCGACAGGGCGAAGATGGTGTCTGGCATGGGCGGACGGAAAGCCTACTTCTTCGTGCCCGCCCCGCTCGACAGGAACTGCTCGAACAGCTTCATGCCCATCTCGCCCATCGGCGCGAGTTGCTTGGCGTATTCCTGGAGCTGCTCGAAACCCCCGGCGCCCTGCATCGCCTTCAGCGTCGCGTCGACATAGGCCTCGTTCGCCTTGCTGACATCGGGCAGGCCCAGGAACCGGCGGGCTTCCTCGGGCGTGCAATCGATCTCGACATTGACTTTCATGGGGCCACCTTCGGCTTGGCGCGGGTACAGCATAGCTGACACACGCCCCCGGCAAAGTCCATCGGCGAGGTGGCGGGCCGGCGCGACACCGCCGCTTCCGCAAGGCGGAAAACATCTCTAGGATCATCGCAAAGATCATCCGCAGGAGACCGCCATGACGACCAATACGACGATCCCCACGCTCCAGGGCGAAGGCAGCATCCCGGCTTATGTCGCCAAGCCCGCCGGCACGCCGCGCGGCGCGATCATCGTCATCCAGGAAATCTTCGGCGTGAACCCCGGCATCGTCAAGAAGGCCGACGCCTGGGCCGCCAAGGGCTATCTCGCGGTCGCGCCCGACGTGTTCTGGCGGCAGAAGCCCGGCGTCGAGCTTGATTCGGACATCCCCGAGCAGTTCCAGGAAGGCGTCGGCTACATGATGAAGCACGACTTCGACCTGGGCATTCAGGACATCGAGGCCGTGATCCACTGGATCCGGCGCGACGCGAACGTGGCCAAGGTGGGCCTCGTCGGCTTCTGCATGGGCGGCAAGATCGCCTACATGGCCGCGACGCGCACCGACGTGGACGCCTCGGTCGGCTACTACGGCGTCGGTATCGACCAGATGCTGAACGAATCGCACGCGATCGCCAAGGCGCTGCTGCTGCACGTGCCGACCGCCGACGGCTTCGTCTCGCCCCAGGCGCAGAAGGCGATGCACGACGGGCTCGACGGCAATCCCCACGTCACGCTCCACGACTACGAAGGCCTCGACCACGGCTTCGCCGCCGAGCACGGCGTCCGCCGCAACGACGAAGCGGCCAAACTGGCCGATACGCGCACCGAGGAGTTCTTCGCGCAGCACGTGGGATAAGCGTCCGCCCGCGTCCTTCGACAAGCGCAGGATGGGCGGAAGGGAACAGAGCGCGCGCGGGCCGTGCCTAACGATGCCCGCGCGCCAGAGGAGACCGAATTGACCCAGCCATGGCGAATGATCGTCCGCGCGTTCGGCGGTCCGGAGGTGATCAAGCGCGAATCGTTCGATCCGGGACAGCCCGGCGAAGGCGAACTGCTGGTGCGCA
>JBAYPJ010000113.1:0-8821 GCA_041677785.1 Novosphingobium sp.
CGTCAACGTCTCGGCCAAGGACAAGGGCACCGGCAAGGAACAGCAGATCCGCATCCAGGCCTCGGGCGGCCTTTCGGAATCCGACATCGACCAGATGGTCAAGGATGCCGAACGCTTCGCCGAAGAGGACAAGACGCGGCGCGAAGCGGCCGAGGCGCGCAACAACGCCGACAGCCTCGTTCACGCGACCGAGCGCCAGCTCGAGGAGAACGGCGACAAGATCGACGCTGCGCTCAAGAGCGAAGTCGAGGCCGCCATCGCCGCGACCAAGACGGCCATCGAGAGCGGTGACGCCGCCGAGATGACCGCCAAGGCCCAGGCGCTGACCGAGGTGGCCATGAAGATGGGCCAGGCGATCTACGAGAAGGAGCAGGCCGCGGCCGCTTCCCCGGGCGCGGAAGCGCCGTCGGGCGACGACGACGTCGTCGATGCCGAGTTCTCGGAAGTCGACGAGAACAAGGGCTGAGCGGACAAGCGGAACCGATGTCGCCGTTCCTGCCCTTGCGGGAATGGCGACAGGTTTTCGGGGGTTGTTGAATGGCTGGTTTCGAAGCCGATTTTTACGAGCTGCTGGAAGTCGATCGCGCCGCCGACGATGCCGCGATCAAATCATCCTATCGCAAGCTCGCGATGCGCTATCATCCGGACAAGAATCCCGGCTGCAAGGATTCCGAGGCGCGTTTCAAGGCGATCAGCCAGGCCTACGACTGCCTGAAGGACCCGCAGAAGCGCGCCGCCTACGACCGGTTCGGCCACGAGGCGTTCCAGAACGGCGGAATGGGCAACGGCGCGGGGGGCGCGGGCGGCGGTTTCGGCGATTTCGGGGATATCTTCGAATCGATCTTCGGCAGCGCCTTCGGCGGCGGACGCCAGCAGGCGCGGCGTGGCGCCGACTTGCGCTACGACATGGAAATCACCCTCGACGAGGCGTTCCACGGCAAGCAGGCGCAGATCGAGATCGAGGTCTCGCAGGTCTGCGATCCCTGCGGCGGCCAGGGCGCCGAGCCCGGTACCGGCACGCGCCGCTGCACGCTGTGCGGCGGCCACGGCAAGGTCCGCTCGCAGCAGGGCTTCTTCATGGTCGAGCGCACCTGCCCGACGTGCCAGGGTCGCGGCGAGGTGATCGAGAGCCCTTGCCGTGCCTGCGGCGGGGAAGGGCGGGTCGACCGTCCCCAGACGCTGGAGGTCGCCGTGCCGCCCGGCGTCGATTCGGGCACGCGCATCCGTGTCGCCGACAAGGGCGAGGCCGGGCCGTTCGGCGCTCCGCCGGGCGATCTCTACATCTTCCTCCACGTCAGCCGCCACCGAATGTTCGAGCGCGAGGGAACGACGCTGATCACCCGCGTGCCGATCACCTTCACCACCGCCGCGCTCGGCGGCGATATCGAGATTCCCGGCCTCGACGGCCAGCGGCTCAAGATCGACATTCCCGCCGGCATCCAGTCGGGCAAGCAACTGCGCAAGCGCGGCGCCGGCATGCCGGTGCTGCAGGGCCGCGGCCGCGGCGACCTGGTCATCGAGATCGTCGTGGAAACGCCGACCCGACTCACCGCGCGGCAGAAGGAACTGCTGTGCGAGCTTCAGGCAACCGAGACGGGCGAGGAATGCCCGCAGTCCAAGGGCTTCTTCGAGCGGCTGAAGGACGCCTGGAGCGACCTGACGGAATGACGCCGTCCCGGCTTTCGCCGCAAGGCTTCACGCGCCGCCCATCACCTCAGCTCTGATCCCCCGCACGAGCCCGGGATCGGCCACGAGCCGGGCTTCCTCCTCGTCGAGGATGGCGATGAACGCCTCGCGCTTGAAACGCTGCATGTCCTCGGCGGAAAGGGTCGCGTTGTCGGGCAGGGCCGATGCCAGCAGGTCGATCATCCGCTCGGCGCCGTGCAGCCGCCCCCAGAGATAATCGTTCTCGCGGTAAGCCCGGCTGAAGAAAGCCCCGAAGTTGTAGAACTCAACCCCGCGCAACGTATCGTGCGTGCCGCCGCCGCGGATCGAGCGGGCGTCGTCGGGGGATATCCGGTCGATCTTGACGGGATCGAACTCGGTCAGCCCCTCGCCGCGCAGCAGCGGCAGCGTCACGGTGTCGTAGAAGGGATAGCCGAGATAGGCGAGCAGCATGCGGCGGCGCAGCGGCGCCGGCATTTCGGCCAGGGCGGCGGCCAGCATGGCGTCGACGAGGACGTCGGTTTCGACCAGCCGCCGCCGCTCGGCGATGCCCGCCAGCACCGCGCCCGGGTCCTCGAATACGCGTTCGGCCAGCGCGGGAAAATCCTCGCCCAGGCCGCTCGATGCCTCGCGGTCGAAGTAGAGCGAGAGCGCGCTGTAGACCGCCTCGCGCGCCTTGTCGCGCGCCTCCTCGGCCACCTCGGCGCTGTCCCAGTCCTGCGTCAGCCGCCGGGCGAGCAGGCGCAGCCGGCGGATGCGGAAGGGCAGGTCGTGCGCGGTGAAGAACGCGATCGCCTCTTTCGAGGCGCCGCCGCGCAGATCGGAGATGCGGTCCAGCCCCTGCGTCGCGAGATAGGCGGTGAGGTGGTTGGCGACGGGCTCTGCCGAAGGCAGCGACAGCCCGTGCGCGGCGTCGCAGATGATCTCGGCCAGCATCTCGACGACGCCGGCGAACTTGACCTGGGCATAACCGTGATAGGCGAAGCCCGCCTGCTCGGCGGCCGCCTGCTGCGCCTTGTTGCGCCAGGTCGCGAGCCGTTTCATCGTCGGCCGGTCGAGGAACAGCGTGCGGCCGAACAGTTTGTCCACCGCCGCTTCCACCTCGGGCCGCAGCGCCGCCACGATCGAACTGAGATGCGCCCGCTCGCGCGATTGCCGCGCGATCTCCTCCAGGTTGTCGCGCACCGGCTGCTCGCGCGGGATCGACGAGAGCGAGCCGAAGATGACCGAGAACCAGCCGGGCGGACGCGGATCGTCGCGCTGGAGCCCGCCGATGCGATCGGGCCTCGGATCGATGTAGACGAAACGCCGGTCGACCTCGTGCTGCGCCGGCCTGTCGCGCAGGACGGTCATCGCCTCGGCGAAAGGGGCGTTGACCAGCACCGAGCCGTCGATCAGCGAAACGCCTTCGGCCGCGCCGCGCCGGGCGTGCTCGGGCATGATCCGCTCGATGAAAGCGGTGCGCGAGGGCCACGCGATGCCGCGCTCGGCCGCAAGCTCGTCGATCTCGGCAAGCTGCAGCGCGGGGAAGGCGCCGGGAAAGCTGGCCGTCGCCCGCGCGGCGAAGCACAGCTCGGGCACGGGTGCCAGCTCCCCGCCGGGCAGCGCCGGCGTGATCGCGCGAAAGCCGATCGACAGGCGGTGCTCGCTCTCCTGCACCAGCGCGGGGCTGTGCAGACGCAGCACTTCCATGTGGCCCTTGAAGTCGGTGGCGGTGACGAACAGGTCCAGCGGGTGGCCTGGCGGCAATAGCGGCGGCCCGGCCTCCGTCCTGGCCATCGCCGCCAGCGCGTCGGCGATCAGGCGCGAGAAGCCCAGGCCCCCGAACGGCGCCTCGAACCAGCGCGAGCGGATCAAGCGGGAAAGCTTGCTGCGCACTTCGGCGCGCGTTTCTTCCGCGACGCTCGCCGACACGACGTTGCCCGGCCGGGTCAGCATCCACCAGACGAGGGGCATGGCCCAGATCTTGGCGACGCGCGACCAGGGGCGGGCGTCGGGATCGAGCAGCACGTCGACGTCGGCTCCTTCCAGCCAGAGCTGGGTCAGCGGCTCGATCGACTGGCCCGAATGGATCGCCTGGGCCAGGAACACCCCGTTCAGCCCGCCCGCGCTGGCGCCGGCGACGACGTCGGTGAGCACTCTCAGCCGCAGGCCGTGCCGCGCCTCCACGTGCTCCAGCATGCGCAGATAGAGCTTCTCGACGCCGGTCAGCCGGCCCTCGCCGGTGGAAAAAGCCTGGCTGGCGCGCGTGAGCGTCCACAGCTCCTTGGTGACGCCGTGCATGTAGACCGCAAGGCTGACGCCGCCGTAGCAGACGAGCGCGATGCGGAGTTCCTTATGGCGCATAGGGATCCCTGTTCCGTCGGACAGCGATGCAGAGGATCGCGGCCGCGATCAATCCCCCGCGAGGATCGCCGGCGCGATGGCCGGTGCGGCCGGCCTGTCCTTTGCCGGCCTTTGACATAGCTTTTCCCCGCCTCCTGAAGGGACAGCGAGACCATGGCGCAAATCACCCGCATCGAGCAACTGCGAGAGATCATTCCCGTACCCGGCGACAAGGCGTTCGCAAGATTCGCGAGCGGCCCTGAGATTCGCGACTGGTCCTATTCGACCGCTCGGGTCCGGAAAGCGATGCCAGGCTCTATGGCGGCCGCTGGAGCTGCGGCACTTGCGTTCCTCATTCGTTCCGTATAAGCCGCGCGCATGGCCAAACCCAAGCGCCGCTATGTCTGCCAGGCTTGCGGCGGCGTCTCCTTCCGCTGGCAGGGTCAGTGCGCCGACTGCGGCGAGTGGAACAGCCTGACCGAGGATGTGCCCGAGACGGTATTCTCGGCCAAGCACAGCCTGTCCTCCGGCGGACGGGTGATCGCTTTCGAGCCGCTTGACGCCCCGCGCGAGAAGCTTCGGCGCCGCTCGACGGGCCTTGCCGAGTTCGATCGGGCGCTGGGCGGCGGGCTGGTGCCGGGCTCGGCGATCCTCATGGGCGGAGATCCGGGCATCGGCAAGTCCACCCTGCTGCTGCAGGCCGCGGCGCGGATCGCGCAGGCCGGCGGGGAAGTGGTCTACATCAGCGGCGAGGAAGCCGCGGGCCAGGTGCGGATGCGGGCCGAGCGGATGGGCCTTGCCGATGCGCCGATCCGGCTTGCGGCGGCGACTTCGGTGCGCGACATCCTCACCACGCTCGGCACGATGGCGCCGCCCGCGCTGCTCGTGATCGATTCGATCCAGACGATGCATTCGGACCAGATCGAAGGCGCGCCCGGCACCGTCAACCAGGTGCGCGGCTGCGCCTTCGAGCTGATTCGCTACGCCAAGGAGAACGGCGCCGCGCTGGTTCTCGTCGGCCACGTGACCAAGGACGGCGCGATCGCCGGCCCGCGCGTGCTGGAGCACATGGTCGACGTGGTCATGAGCTTCGAGGGCGAGCGCAGCCACCAGTACCGCATCCTGCGCAGCCTCAAGAACCGCTTTGGCCCGGTCGACGAGATCGGCGTCTTCGCCATGGCCGGGCAGGGGCTCGAGGAGGTCGGCAACCCCTCGATGCTGTTCCTGTCGGGCCGCGAGAACCCCGTGCCGGGCAGCGCCGTGTTCCCCGCGATGGAAGGGACGCGTCCGGTTCTGGTCGAGATCCAGGCGCTGATCGTCCGGCTCGCCAGCGGGGCGACTCCGCGCCGCGCGGTGGTGGGCTGGGACAGCGGCCGGCTCGCCATGCTGCTCGCCGTGCTCGAGGCGCGCTGCGGGCTCAGCTTCTCCTCGGCCGAAGTCTATCTCAACGTCGCGGGCGGCTATCGCCTCGCCGACCCGGCCGCCGACCTCGCGGTGGCCGCCGCGCTGGTCTCCGCGCTCGGCGACCGGCCGCTGCCGGAGAACGCCGTGTGGTTCGGCGAGATCTCGCTTGCCGGAGAGGTGCGCCCGGTGGCCCATTCAGGCATCCGTCAACGCGAGGCGGCCAAGCTCGGCTTCACGCGCGCCTTCGGACCGGCCGGCGGCGCCCAGAGCGAGGCCGATGTGCGCTATGGCGAAATTGCGCTGCTCCCGAATGTCGTTGACCGGATTCTGTCCGATGCCTAGTGACGCCGCCCCATGACAGGCTTCGATATCGCCGTTCTGCTGTTCGTCGGGGTTGGGGCCGTCATCGGATTCCTGCGCGGCTTCGTGCAGGAGATGCTGGCGCTGCTGGCCTGGATCTCCGCGCTTTTCGCCATTCATTACCTGCACACGCCGTTGAGCGCCGCACTGCTGCCGACCGTCGGCACGGGTTCGGGCGCGGCCGTGCTCGCCTTCGCGCTGTTGCTGCTGGTGCCCTATGGCGTGGTCAAGCTGGTGGCCAACTGGCTCGGCGGCAAGGCGCGCAACTCGCTGCTCGGTCCGATCGACCGCGTGCTCGGTTTCGGTTTCGGGGCGATCAAGGGGATCATCATCGTCGTGCTGGGCTTCTCGGTGCTGGTGCTCGGCTACGACACCGTCTGGGGACCCGGCGGCCGGCCGGAATGGATCACGCAGGCCCGCAGCTATCGCTTCGTCAACGCCAGCAGCGAGGCGCTGGTGACGATGATCGCCGAACGCCGGCACGCCATCGAAGCCGGGCTGTGGACGGGCGAGGCGGCGGACGCGCGGGGGAACTAATGGCCGGCGCGACGACCCTCTACACGCCCGAGGTTCTGGCCCTGGCGACCGGGCTGGCCGGCTTCGCCTGGGACGAGGGCCTGCCGCTCAAGGGCGAGGCGCGCTCGAAGAGCTGCGGCAGCACCATCGGGCTCGGGCTCGGCCTCGATCCGGCCGGCCGGATCGACAGGGTGGCGTTGCGCGCGCAGGCCTGCGCCATCGGCCAGGCCGCCGCCGCCATCTTCGCGCGCGCGGCACACGGCCGGGATGCCCGCGCGATCGCCGAAGCGGACGAGGCCATCGCCGCCTGGCTGAGCGGTGCGGCCGACCTGCCGGACTGGCCGGGGCTCGCGGCGATCGCCCCCGCACGCGACTATCCGGCGCGCCACGGCGCCATCCGCCTGGCCTGGCAGGCGGCGCGGCAACTTCTTCCCATGGACTGATTGCCTCGCTAGAGGGCCTGCACGGAAGGGTGGGGAGTCTCTATCATGGCGCATGCGATCGCAGCCGGTGACGCGGAGCCGAACGCGTCGGACATCCGCCTGGTTATCGGCGCGTCATCGGCCGGCACCGTGTTCGAATGGTACGATTTCTTCATCTACGGAACGCTCGGCGGCCTCATCGGCAAGACCTTCTTCCCCTCGGGCAACCCGATCCTCGAAACGCTGCTGGTCTGGGCGACCTTCGCGGTCGGCTTCGGTTTCCGGCCGCTCGGCGCGATCCTGTTCGGTTATCTCGGCGACCGGCTGGGGCGGAAATACACGTTCCTCATCACCGTGACACTGATGGGCATCGCCACCGCCGGCGTCGGCCTGACGCCCTCGGCCGAGAGCATCGGCCTCGCCGCGCCGCTCATCGTGATCGTCCTGCGCATTCTGCAGGGCCTTGCGCTGGGCGGTGAATATGGGGGTGCGGCGATCTATGTGGCGGAACATTCGCCGCCCAACCGCCGCGGCTATTTCACCTCCTACATCCAGGCCAGCGTGGTCGGCGGCTTCGTGCTGAGCCTGATCGTCGTGCTGACCTGCAAAGCCGTGATGACCTCGGAAACCTGGGCTGTCTGGGGCTGGCGCATTCCCTTCATCCTGTCGATCCTGCTGCTCGGCATATCGCTGTGGATGCGCATGAAGCTGTCCGAAAGCCCGGTGTTCAAGGCCATGCAGGCAGAGGGCGAGCTTGCCGGCAACCCCTTCGTCGAAAGCTTCACCTATCCGGGCAACAAGAAGCGCATCTTCGTCGCACTGATGGGGCTGGCGGCGGGGCTGACGGTGATCTGGTACACCGCGATGTTCTCGGCGCTGAGCTTTCTCAAGAGCGCCATGCACGTCGAAGACACGTTTGCGGAGATCATCATCGGCACCGCGGCCGCGATCGGCATGGCGTTCTTCGTCATCTTCGGCAGGCTGTCCGACCGGATCGGCCGCAAGCCGCCGATCGTCTGGGGCTATTTCCTGACGCTGCTGCTGCTGTTCCCCGCCTTCTGGGTCATCGGCGCGGCCGCTAACCCCGGCCTGTCCGCCGCCGCCGAGCGGGCGCCGGTGGCGATCTCCGGCCCGGCCTGCAGCTACAGCCCCTTCTCGGCCGACCAGGCGACGAATTGCGGCAAGCTGCTCTCCGATCTGGCCGGCCTCGGTCTCAGCTATACGCTGGAGGCCGGCGCGGAACTGGGGGTCACTGTCGCCGGCGAGCCGCTGCCGCTCGACGGCTATCCGTGGGCGGACAAGGCGGCACGCGGCAAGCAGCTCAAGACCTGGCTGGCCGAGGCGGGCTATCCCTTCGAGAAGTCGGTTCCCTCGCTGGGGCAGACGCTGACGATGATCGCCGCGCTGCTTCTCCTGATGGCGCTCTCGGGCGCGACTTACGGGCCGGTCGCCGCCTTGCTTTCGGAAATGTTCCCGCCGCACGTGCGTTATAGCTCGATGTCTATTCCCTACCACATCGGCACCGGCTATTTCGGCGGCTTCCTGCCGCTGATCTCCAGCTACATCGTCGCCAAGACGGGCAATCCCTATGGCGGCCTCTGGTACACTTGGGTGGTGGTCGCGATCGCCTTCCTGGTGGCGCTGTGGGGACTGAAGGGCGGGTTGCCGCGCGATTATGCCGACGATGCCGCCTGAACCGCCGCCCGCCGCGCTGCGCCTCGACATCGACCGCGACGCGCTTGCCGCCAACTGGCGGACGCTCGACGCCCTTTCGGGCAACGCGCGCGCGGGCGCCGCGGTCAAGGCCGACGGCTATGGCCTCGGCCTGCGTGTTGTTGCACCCGTGCTGCGCAGCGCGGGTTGCCGCGATTTCTTCGCCGCGCACTGGCGCGAGGCCGCCGCGCTCGCTGAGCATGTTCCCGCGGGCGAGGTCTCGGTGCTGCACGGGCCGCTGACCGTGGCGGACGCCGCCTATGCCAAGGCGATCGGCGCCAAGCCGGTGATCAACTCGATCGCGCAGGCCCGGCTCTGGCTGGACGCCGGGGGCGGCCGCTGCGACCTCATGATCGACACCGGCATGAACCGCCTCGGCCTGACGCATGAGGAGGCGCTGGCCTTCGCCGACGACA
>JBAYPJ010000114.1:0-8821 GCA_041677785.1 Novosphingobium sp.
GATGGGGACGCTGCTACTGGCGTCGGCCGGGCTTTCCGCGTTCGCGCAGATGATCGGCCCCAAGCCGCCGAAGGTTTCACCGGCGGCGACGGACCGGCTGCAGGCCAGCCTCGACCCGCGCGCCTATCGCAAGATCGTCTTCGGCCACACCGCCGCCGCGGTCGACGTGCGGTATCAGGAATATACCGGCGCGAACCAGGAACACCTGAACAGCGTGCCGGTGCTGGCGAGCCACGCGCTCGAGGCGATCGAGGAAATCTGGTTCGACAACAAGCTGGCGTGGAGCGCCGGCGGCGGCCTTTTCGGCGGGGTTCATGGCGAGTTCGCCGGCTATCTGACGGTCACGCCGATCACCGAAGGGACGGCGGCCAACGCCTTCACGATCACCGGTTCGAGTTCGTGGGTTTCGGCCTATTCGCGGTTCATCGGCTGCGGCTACCTGTGGCTGCGCTACAAGCTGACCGGCAACGGCAAGAAGGCCGAGAGCCCGTTCGCTTCGAGCGTGACTTCGCGCATCACGGTGCGGGTCAAGGGTGCCAAGCTCTACGATCCGCGCCAGGACAGCACCGCCGGCGGCGCCGGCGCCCAGCGGGCAAATGACCAGGCCACCTGGGCGTGGAGCAGCGACGACGTCGGCCGCAATCCGGCGCTGCAGCTGCTGTTCTACCTGTTGGGCTGGCGCATCCAGAACCCGACAACGGGCGAATGGCAACTCGCGGTCGGCCTCGGGCTGCCGAAAGAGCGGATCGACCTCGCCTCGTTCATCGCCGCCGCGAACCTGTGCGACGAGCCGGTGACGCTCGCGGCCGGCGGGACCGAGCCGCGCTACCGCTCCGACGGCGTGTTTTCCGAAGGCGACGATCCGGGAATCGTCTTCGAGAACCTCTGCGCGGCGATGAACGGCGTCCTGCGTGACGCCGGCGGCAAGCTTGCGCTCGAGATCCTGCACAACGATCTCGGCTCGCCGGTGATCGATCTCACCGCGGCCGACGTGATCGGCGAGTTCACCTGGCTGCAGACCCCGCCGGTCGACCAGAGCTTCAACACGGTACGCGGCCGCTATGTCGACGCCTCGAATGCAGGGCTCTACCAGCTCGCCGACTATCCCGACGTCGTCATCGATGCGCCGGACGGGATCGAGCGCGTCAAGACCTTCGACATGCCGATGGTGCAGTCAGCGGCGCAGGCACAGCGGCTCGCCAAGACGTTTCTGCAGCGCGCACAGTATCCCGGCACCTTCACGGCCGAGTTCCTCGCAACGGCCTGGCGCTGCCAGGTGGGCTCGGTCGTCCGGCTGACCTTTCCGGCGCTGGGCTTCGAGAACAAGCTTTTCCGCGTCGTCGAGCACGCCATCCAGTTCGACGGGCGCTGTCCGATGACGCTCCGCGAGGAGCACGCGACCATCTACGCGTGGGACGCTGACGAGGAACCGGCCGTACAGGCGGCGGCGCCAATCAGCTACAACCCGCTGAACGATCCGTTCGTCCTAGCGATCGACGAGGCGCACGCTGCCAGTGCATTCAATCTGGTCGACGTCGCCAACACGACCGTCATCGGATCCACGGTGCGGAAGACCGGCGGCACCACCAGCACCTGGGACGCCAAGGCTCGCACGCTGGAAGGCTACCAGCGGCCCTCGTTCTCGGGATACCTCGACAGTCGCTCCGCCATCGGGTTGACGACCGATCCCGCGGTCGACGCGAATTTCGGGAGCGTTGATTACGCGCTCTATATGGATGCGGGCGGCAAGTGGTTCGTTTATCGCAATGGCGCCACCGTCCATACCGATCCAGGCACCGCCGGGCCCGGCCTCGGGCGCGTCTGGCGTGATGGCGACACGATCCGGTATTCCTGGCCGGGCGGCTCGTTCTCGCATGCGGCAACCGCGCCTGGCGAGACGCTGTACGGCGTGGTCAACATCGCCAACATCGATGGCGAGGTCACCCGGATCGCGTTTACCGAGATCGGCGAAAAGGGAGAGCCGGGAGAACCGGGCGGGTCCGGCCCGGCCGGCCCGCCGGCCACGAGCCTGTCGCTCAGCCGCAAGGCGGTGAACCTGTGGGCTTACGCGAACGGTGATGTTGTGTCGTGGGCGGAGGCGAGCGGGGTTCTCAAGGTCTTTGCCGGCGCCGGCGACGTTACGGCGGACGCGACGCTGAGCGCTACCGCATCGGGGCTTACGGGGACGATCAACACCGCGGCTAACACGCCGGTGGCCGGGCAGCCCAAGGGCTATTACCGCGTCACCGCGCTGGCCGGCAACACGGGCACGCTGACGCTGAGCGCGACCTATGGCGGCGTCACCCTCGAAGATACGTTCTCGGTCGCCAAGACGACGGGAGGATACGAGATCGTATCTTCGCTGCCGTCGACAAGTCTGTTCGACGGGCGGATGGTTTATCTGGAGACGGACGAAAAGCTATATACCTACAGAGGCGATCCGGGCGACGGCGGTGCCTGGTCTAGTTCGGTCGCTGGCTCAGATATCGTCGGCACCATCCCGCTCGGCGCCCTTGATCCTGCGTTTGTGGGGACGGTCGGACAACTCTCGACCGACGTGCTGGCCCTGCAGGCGGGACAGGGAGACCCCGTCAGCCTGTCCGCCGCCATCCAGGCGGCCGAGGACGCGCAGGACGCGGCCGAGCAGGCCGCCGCCGACGCGCTGGCCCACAAGAACGCGGCGGTCTTGGCGAAGCAGGACGCGCAGGACTACCGCGATGCGGCGGGCGGCCACGCCACCGCGTCGAGCCTGTCGGCGGTCGCGGCGAAGTCGACGGCTGCGGCGTCGTATCCGTCTGATTTCTCGCAGGACGCCAAGTTCTTCACGACCCTGAGCAGCAACCCCGCGAGCCCCGCCGCGTTGCCCGGCAACGTCTCGTTTGTGAATGACCCGACCGATGGCCGGCTGATGCGGATCACAGGGCCGACTACAAACCAGACGATCCGCATGCTCGCACTGATCCCGAACATCGCTGGTCGGCGGTGGCGGCTCGAAGCGCGTGTGCGTGTCGTGACGGACGGTGCTCTGCCCGCCCGGTTTATGACCCGGTTCTACGGGCTGACGAGCGGCTATGCCTCCATAGTTTATTCCGGGCACGTCACAGACGAGGTGCCGAGCCCTCAGCGGGGTGCGGCGCAGTCGGCATCGGGTGGTTGGGTCAATATCTGGGTTGAGTCCACATTCACAGGTGATGAATGCCCCTGGATCGCGGCCACCCTTTACGTTTACGGCCACGACGGGTCGACCTCAGTAGCTCTCCCTGGCGCCGTGGTCGAATACCAGTTCCTCCGCGCCACCGACATCACCGAGAGCACTGCAGCTGCGAACTCGGCCGAGGCGTCAGCCTCATCAGCCTCAACGGCCACGACCAAGGCTGGTGAAGCTGGGGTTTCCGCCACCGCTGCAAGCACGTCGGCGCTGTCCGCGAAGTCGAGTGCCGATCTTGCAGTCTACACCGCCGGCAACGAGAACTTCGACATCACGCTCGGGACGGCGGGGTGGCGCTCGCACGTCACTCTCGATATTCCGCTGGGCTCGGACTTCAATGTCACGACGGCGGGGTGGACTGGCGGGCCCTATCTACGCCACGCCGCTGGCAGCGTCGCTAATATCTTCAGCACCAAGTGCTATCCGGTCGACCCTTCGCGCCGATATAAGGTGTCCGCGCAGATCGGTGCCTGGTACAACGGCGCCTCTAGCAAGAAGGTGCGGTTCTATGTCGGCGTCGTCTGTCTGGATGCGTCCGGCAACGTCCTCGACCACGGGGGCTTCGGCACCTACCGCTACAGTGCGGTCCGCGCTGAGGATATAGTCGACGGCCAGCTCGTTGAGCGGTCGGCAGTGATGACCGGCGAAGGCAACGACGGTTGGCTGAAGTTCGCTCCAGGGACCAAACAGGTCCGTCTGATGGCGATCATGAACTACACGGGGTCCGACCCTGATTGCGACGCCTACCTCGGGTACCTGCGCTTCGAGGACGTCGAGGGAATCGCTGTCGCGGAGACGCACGCGACCAACGCCAACAACAGCGCCGTTGCCGCCAACAACAGCGCCGCAGCGGCCTATTCGAGCCAGCAGCTCGCGGCGACGTTCTCGGCCGGTGCGTCCAATGCCCTGAACAAGAACCCCAATTTCGCCGACTATCCCTCCGGCGCGGCCGGCGCACTGCCGACCAGCTGGACGGTATGGAACAGCGCCGCGGTGCAGCGGGTCGCGGGGGCAATGGCGTCCCCGTACTCGGCCAGCGTCGCCCTAGCCGGGGGGCAGCAGGGTGGCCTGCGCCAGAATATCGGCAGCACCTCGGTTAGAACTGTCACGACCAACCAGTGGCTGGTGATCGAGGCGACCATCACGCTGACCAGCGGTGTGCTCACCGGCGCTGCCGCGGAGGTGGTGTTCTACCACAGCAACGGTACTCAGGTGGGGGCGCGCTCGCTGATATTCAGCACGGACCCCGATACGTCCGGGGTCGCGCCCGGAGCCGGGATTGTCGGTCGGCCCTACAAGTTCTCGAAGCTGATCCGCGCCGACATCGCCGACGTGTTCTTCATGGGGCTGTTTGCCGAAAGCGGCGCGTCTTACCAGGGGTCCGTCGCGACCGCGCGTAACATCACCTGGCATCACTGCTCGGTCAGGTACGCCACCGATCAGGAGATCGCGGCGAAGCAGGCCACCAGCGATATCCTCAGCCTGCAGTCCACCGTCAGCACCCACACGAGCGCGATCACGAACGCGACCAACGCGCTCGCCACGCTCGACAGCAACGTCACCGCCTCGTTCAACACCGTCAACTCCACGCTGTTGACACAGGCCGGCGCGCTGGCGACGCTGGAAGGCAGGACCCTCGCCTACTGGCAGGTGATTGCCAATGCCGGCACCCAGAACGCGGTCATCGCCGCCCGCGCGGAAGGCACCGGCAGCGTCGTCAGCCTCGCTGCCAACAAGATCAAGCTCGCGACGACGGACGGCTCTACCGTCTACGACGCCATGATCATCGAGGGCGGCGACGTAAAGTTCCTCGGCAAGCTCAGCGCGGGTTCGGTCGCGACGAATGAGCTGTCCGCCGGGGCCGTGACGGCAGCGAAGCTGGCGTCCACCGAGCTGATCACGCTCTCGGCGCAGATCGGCAACCTCGTGGTCGATACGGTTCACGTCAAAGACAATGCGATCACGTTCCCGGTGTCTTCATACTCGCCGGGAGGATCCTCGTTCCCCGCGTCAACGTGGACAGACATCAAGTCGATCGCCGTCACCTCGCACGGCGGGGTCATGCTGCTGAAATTTGCCATGGTGCTCTACCACACCAGTACGAATTTCGGGTCGTACTGCAGGTTGCGCATCTTGAGGGACGGCACGGACATCAGCGGCGAGCTGCCGATGCCTATGCTGGCCCAGACTGTAGCTGGCGCCACCTTCAACCAGGTGATGTTCATGGGGACGCTATCGCTCTCCGACACGCCTGCGGTCGGTGCCCACACTTATACTGCGCAGATCTATTCGTTTCTGACCGCCAGCACGGGCGATGGATGCCGAAACCGGTACATGGAAGCGCTCGAACTCCTGAAGTAACGCAAAACAGGAATTAAGTGATGCTGTGGTTTCACTGCGACAATGACACCGGCGCAATAGCCAATGGCGGCCTCGCGCCCGATTTCGAGCAAGCCAGGCTGCAGCCCATGGAGGATGGGCTGTCCCTGTTCGTCGTCCCTGACGGCACGGTGGGTTCGCCGTTTTCCCCAACGCCGGACTTCAGCTTGCTGAAGGAACATTTGCGCGAACAGATCAACGCCAGCTTCAATCAGTTCGTCCTGCCGCTGGTCAGCGACCTGGTTGGTCAGGATCGACGCTATTCGAAGAAGGAAGTCGAGGCGCTGGTCTGGACCTCGGGCGACGAAGCCGCCCATCCCGAGAAGTATCCGTACATGATCGGCGAAGCGACGGCGAAGACGGCGGTGCTTGGCAGAGCGGTCGCCGTCAGCGAGGTGCACGCCGGCATCATGGCGCAGATCCTCCAATCGGCGGCCGATCCCGTGCTCGAAGGCTATCGCGTTGCCCACCGCCAGGCCGTGCTCGAGGCTGAAACCTTGCCCGCCATCGCCGCAGCAGCGGTCGTGGATTGGGCTGCGATCCTGACGGCCCTGGGAAGCTGAGGCCGGCCAGCACGCGTCCGCATCGACGCGTGCCTCCCACCACAAGGACAGAACGATGATCACTTACTGGACGCAGCGGCTCGTGGGAGCCGCGGCGATGGTCGACCCGCGCCTGCTTCCCGAGACCGCGAAGTACGGCCTGGACGGCCTGTCGGTCGCGGCGACGGTGGGGGTGTTCGTGTCGCTGCTGCCGCACGTCGCATCGCTGCTGTCGATCGTGTGGATGGCGCTGCGCATCTACGAGACGCGCACCGTGCAGAAGTGGTTCGGCCGCGCCGATGCCGGTGAGGACAAGACGGGGGAGGACAAGACCGATGGCTGAGCCGCTGACGCCCGGGGGCGCCACCGGCCGGCTGCTGGCACTGCTCGGCGCGGCGAGCATGACGGCGCTGCTGACGCTGGTGCCGCTCGAGGAAAGCGGCCGGCGCGTCGAAGTGACGGTGACGGGGGAGGGCGCGACGATCCGCCACGTTTCCGGCCGGCAGTACCTCAAGGCCTACCTCGACGCCGTCGGCGTGGCGACCGCCTGCGACGGGATCACGCGCGGAGTAAAGCTGGGACAGACCTACACCGAGGCGCAGTGCAGCCAGATGCTGATCCTCGAGCTGCTCGAGACGGCGCAGCGGGTGAAGGCCTGCTCGCCCGGCCTGTTCCTGCCGGGCTGGGAGGGCGCGCGGGTGGCCGCAGTCTCGCTGGCCTACAACATCGGCTATCCGCGATTCTGCACCTCGACCGCGAACAAGTGGTTCCGCGCCGGCCAGCTCAGCCGCGCCTGCGACGCCTTCCTGTTGTGGAACAAGGGGCGGGTGAAGGGCGTGCTGACGGTGCTGCCGGGGCTGAAAGCGCGCCGCGAGCGCGAGCGCAAGCTCTGCCTGGGGGGCCTGTGATGTTCGGCGGCCTGGTCACGAGCGTCGGGCTCGAGGTGCTGTTCGGGCGGCTGAAGGCGCTGGTCATGGCGATCCCGCGCCAGGCGTGGATCGCGCTTGCCTGCCTTGCGCTGCTGGTCGCCGGCCACTGGCTGCACCAGCGCCGCGCCGAGGCGGCGATCGGGGCGGCGCGGGCGGCGGGCCGGGCGGAGGCCGAGGCCCGCTGGCAGGAAGCGTTCGCCAAGATGGAACAGGCCGCGCGCCAGTGGCGCAGCAACTACGAGGCGGCATCGAGCCGCATCTCGGCCGAGATCGGAGAGCAGCATGCACAGGATCTTCGCAGCAACGCTTCTCGCGCTCGCGCTCTGCTCGTGCGCGGGCCGGGACGGGCCGCCGCAGCTTGTGGCGAGCCGGGCGGCGGTGCCGGCCTTTCCGCCGCCGCCGGTGGACATGAACCGGCCGATCGGCAGCCCGATGCTGGACTGGACGGAGTGCCTGAGCACCAGCCCCTGGCAATCGTGCCTTGGCCCGAGCTCATCCGCCGGGCCGAGGAAGCCGACGACGACCGATCCGAAGTGACCGCCTGGCGCAACTGGTACCGCCGCCAGAAAGCGCTGCACGACGACAAGGCGGGTGAGCTGCCGGAGCCGGTGTTCGGACATGCGGGCGATGAGGGTGGCGGCGACCGACTGACATCAGGAGACATCCATGAGCTATGACCGCAACTCGGCCGGATCCGGCCCGATGACGTTCGGCGTCGATGGCGCCGATATCGATCTTTCGAGCACCGACTTCGTGGTGCCGGACGCGGTCAAGGGCATCGTCCTGACCGAGGCGGGTGACGTCGTCTGCCGGCCGATGCACGCCGGCGCCGACATCACACTGACGGACCTGCCTGCCGGATACATGCTGCCCTGGCATTGCGCGGTGATCCGCAAGGCAGGCACGACCGCCAGTCTGGCGACGGTGCTCGGCTGATGCTGGGACTGCCGCCGCTGGGTCTGATGTTCGGGCGCGGGTACATGAGCCAGCTCGGCGGGGGCGCTCCCGCGCCTAGCATCCGGCTGTCCTCCAACGCGCCGATCGCCGAGGATACGGAGGTCGGGGCCACGCTGGCGACGATCTTCGTCGCGGGCGGCTCGGGGACTTATACCCACACGATTACCAGCGACCCCGACAGCAAGTTCAGCATCAGCAGTAATGAACTGCAACTCGCGGCCCTCGTAGACTACGAGACAGCGGCAGAACACAGCGTGACGATCTCGTCCGATAACGGCGTCGACGAGCCGATCAGCCGGACGTTTACTTTTGACGTCAGCAACGTGCTGGAGCAGCCGAGTCTTTCCGCCCTGACGCTCGCCGACGACACCATCCCCGAGAACGCCGCCGCCACGATCGCGATCGTGGGCGCGACTGCCGGATCGACCATCACGCTGGTGGAGGGCGCGCTGCCGGCCGGCATGACGCTGGATGGCGCGGCGCGGTCGATTGACGGGACGCCCAGCGCGGTCGGCTCGGCCAGCTTCGTGTTGCGCGAGACCTTGGCCGACAGCCCCAACAGCCCGCGCGATACGGCGTTGGGGATCGAGGTGACGGAGGCCACAGCGCTGTCGGGCCACCTGGCGATGGGCGATAGCTGGACCTGGGAGACGGGCGGCTATGCCGACGTATGGGCCGCCGCTCATCCGTCGATCGCCTTCAGCAAGATCGCCGCGCCGGGCTGGAAGGTGGCGGACCTGCAGGCCAGGGTCGCCGATGCGGCGGCGCTGGCGCCCCGGTCGATCTCGGTCCTGATCGGGCTCAAC
>JBAYPJ010000115.1:0-8821 GCA_041677785.1 Novosphingobium sp.
CCAGATCGGCCAGCATGGCATCGTCGGGCTCGCCGATCTCCAGCCGCAGCGCCGCCCCCAGGCGCGAGGCGAGATCGGGCAGCGCGACGCGCCAATCGGGGTCGTTGCTCACCAGCAGCAACGACCGGCCGCTCTCCTGCGCCCGGTTCCAGCGGTGGAACAGCTCCGTCTCGTCCACCGTCTCGGCATTGTCGATCGCTTCGCCGCCATGCCCCCCGCGAATCTGCCCCCCCGCCCCCTGCTCGGCGAACCAGCGCGCCAGCAGCGACTTGCCCGAGCGCGGCGGCCCGAACAGCATCGCGGTGCGGAACGGCCACGCCCCGGCGCGCGCGAAGGCGTCGATCACCGCCGCGTTGGCGTTGCCGACGACGATCCGCGAAGGCCCCGCGCCCGGCGGGGCCGCGAGGGGAAGGGCGATCTGCGACATGACGGCCTGCCGCCTTCAGCGCCTTATGCTGAGCGCGTTGGTGCCGACCGTCACCTGCCAGCCGCGCGCGCGCAGGGCGGCGGCGAGGTCGTCCAGGCTGCCGGCCGCGGTCACGCGCATCACCGATGTGCCGCCGATGGCGATCGAGGTCGTCGCCGCGCCCTGCACGCCGGCCGCCCCGCGCACGGAAGCCAGCGCCGCGTCGACCGCGGCCGCATCGGGCGAGGCGAACTGCACGGTATAGGCCGACAGCCTGGGCGCCGCCGATGCGGTGGCGCCGGGCGCCGCGCCGGGCAGCGGCGGCGGCGCCGTCCCGCTCGGCCCCACGGGCGCGCCGCGCGCGGCGGCGGCTTCCAGCGCCTGCAGCGCCGCATGAAACGCGCTCTGGTCGAGCACCAGCGTCGGGTCGGGTCGCAGCAGCCCCTGATAGAGCGCGCTCGTATAGATCTGGTCCAGCCGCACCAGGGCCTGGTTCAGCATCTGCGGCACGCCGCGCTCGTCCTTCGCGGTCAGGGTAAAGCTGTCGAGATAGGTGTTGTCGGGGCCGTAGCGCGCGGTGAACGTGCCCTTGACCGGGCCGCCGGGCCATTGCCGCTCCAGCCGGGCGATCGGGATCAGCACGTCGGAGGCGGCGAACTGGTCGAGGATGGTGCGCCACCACAGGCGGCTGCGGCGGGTGGCCTGCCCCGCGGTGAGAATCAGCGATTCGCCGCCCGCCCCGACCGGCCGGATATAGTCCATCGCGCTCGCGCCGGTCTGGAAATTCGCCCAGGCCCGCTGCCAGGGCCCGCGCACCTCGAACACTTGCGCGGTACCGCCCGAATCGAGGATCGGCAGCACCAGCATCGGCGCGGAGCGCGAACGCTCGGCGCTGCCGGGCTCGCCCGAGCCGAGCAGCCCGCCCGCCTTGGCCCGGTCGAACACCACGCCCAGCCGCGCGACATAGCGGCGCGGACCGATCTGCTCGTGCTCGATGATCACGGCCGAGACCAGCGCATCGATCTGCTCGTCGGAAAGCCGGGCGCCGTTGATCTGTTCCCAGGCCTTGCGCTGTGCTTCCTTCCAGCCGGCGGCGCGCGCTTCCTCGGCGTTCCGGCCGGTCGCGTTGACCTCGATCCCGCGCACCTCGATGTCGGTCGAGCTGGCCAGCGGGGCGATGCCGCGCTCGCCCTCGATCTGCGCGATCAGCCGGTCGGGGCCGATCGCGGCAAGCGCCACGGCCAGCGCCGTTCCCAGCCCGACCAGAAGCTGGACAGGGGGCCCTGGGCGCCAGGTCCGCAGGCGTCGCGCCGGATTGAGGGGAAGGAGCGAATTGAGCATCGGGGAAAACCGCGCGCCTTTTGCCCAAACGGTCATGGAAATCCAAGCCGTAAAGCGATAGGCGGATCGCACGATGTCAGAAGACAAATCCTACAGCTACGCACAGGCCGGCGTCTCGATCGCCGCCGGCAACGCGCTCGTCAAGGCGATAGCGCCCCTCGCCCGGTCCACCGCGCGTCCCGGCGCCGACCCCGAACTCGGTGGATTCGGCGGATTCTTCGATCCCCGCGCCGCGGGATACAAGGACCCGCTGCTGGTCGCGGCCAACGACGGCGTCGGCACCAAGGTGAAGCTCGCCATCGATCACGACCGGCACGACGGCATCGGCATCGATCTTGTCGCGATGTGCGCCAACGACCTTATCGTTCAGGGCGCGGAGCCGCTGTTCTTTCTCGACTATTTCGCCACGGGCAAGCTGGTGGGCGATGTCGCGGAGCGTGTCGTCGCCTCGATCGCCGAAGGCTGCCGCCAGGCCGGCTGCGCGCTGATCGGCGGCGAGACGGCCGAGATGCCGGGCATGTACGCGGCCGGAGACTACGACCTTGCCGGCTTCTGCGTCGGCGCGGTCGAGCGCGGCGAGCAGTTGACCGGGGACAGGGTCGCCGCCGAGGACCAGCTCATCGGCCTCGCCTCGTCCGGGGTGCATTCCAACGGCTATTCGCTCGTCCGGCGCATCGCCGCCGACAAGGGCTGGAAGCTGAACCGCCCCGCCCTGTTCGATCCCGACCGCCTGCTGATCGATCATCTGATCGAGCCGACGCGGATCTACGTGAAAAGCCTGCTGCCGCTGATCCGCGGCGGCAGGATCAAGGCGCTGGCGCACATCACCGGCGGCGGCCTGCTGGAAAACATCCCGCGCGTGCTGCCCCGGGGCCTGCACGCCCGCGTCTTCGCCGATTTGTGGGACCAGCCGCGGCTGATGGCCTTCCTCCAGGCGCAGGGCAACATCGAGCCCGAGGAGATGGCGCGCACGTTCAACTGCGGCATCGGCATGGTGCTGGTGGTGTCGCCGTCGGACTGCCAGGACGTGATGCGCGAACTGGCCGCGGCCGGCGAGACTGCCTACGACATCGGCACGATCGCCGAGGGCGAGCGGGGCTGCACCGTGATCGGCAGCGCCGACGCCTGGAGCGGCCGCCAGCCGTGGTCGGCTACCCACAACGCTTGATGCGATCGTCACCCCGAACGTGTTTCAGGGCCCATCGCGCCACGGGCTCGAAGCTGTCGCGAAGGAGAAACGGGTGCTGAAACAGGTTCGGCATGACGAGGAGCCGGGATCGTGACCCGCGCCAGGGTCGCCGTGCTCATTTCGGGCGGCGGCACCAACATGGCCGCGCTGCTCTATGCCAGCCGGGCGCAGGACTGCCCCTACGAGATCGTCCTTGTCGCCAGCAACAATCCCGACGCCGGCGGGCTGAAGCTCGCGACGGCCGAAGGCGTGGCCACTTTCGCCCTGCCGCACAAGGGCATGGACCGCGCCGCGCACGACGCGGCGATGCACGAGGCGATCGTCGCCAGCGGCGCCGGCTACGTCGCGCTGGCGGGCTACATGCGTATTCTGACGCCCGGATTCGCGGCCCGGTGGGAGGGGCGGATGCTCAACATCCACCCCTCGCTGCTGCCGCTCTACAAGGGGCTGCACACGCACGAGCAGGCGATCGCCAACAAGGACAGCCACGCCGGCTGCAGCGTCCACCTCGTCACCGGCGAACTCGACGGCGGCCCCGTGCTCGGCCAGACGCGCGTGGCGGTGCTGCCCGACGACACGCCCGAGGCGCTGGCCGCGCGCGTGCTGATCGCCGAGCACCAGCTCTATTCGCGCGTGCTGGCCCGGCTGGTGACGCGCGAGCGCGACCCCGCGCCCAACGGCGGCACCTGATCGCGCGGGAGGCGTTCTGATTCCTCCCCGGCACGGGGAGGAATTTTCAGATTTCCGTGTAATCCACCACCGGCCGATCCTCGCGCGTGCCGCGATAGCGGGCAGCGGGATCGTTGGGGTCGCCGGCGATGATCACGTGGTCCTCATGCACTTCCAGCAGCGTGCCGACGAAAGGGAATCCTTCGAGGCTGCCGGTCACGCGATAGCTTACCGTGTCGCCCGCCTTGAACGTCGCGGGATCGAAATTGAACTCGAAGGGGCAGTTCTCGCCCGTCTCGCCCATGCCTTGCATCGCAAATCTCCTTTGGCCGGAAAATAGCGACTGTGGCTCACAAATGCAAAAGGCCGCCGGATCGCTCCGGCGGCCTTTTCGCGTCATACCGGGATGACGATCAGCCGACGATTTCCTCGGGCTTGAAGAAGAAGGCGATCTCGATCGCCGCGTTCTCGTCGCTGTCGGAACCGTGGACCGAATTCGCCTCGATGCTTTCGGCGAAGGCCTTGCGGATGGTGCCCTCGGCCGCGTCGGCGGGGTTGGTCGCGCCCATGACGTCGCGGTTGCGCTTCACGGCGTCCTCGCCCTCGAGCACCTGCACGACGACCGGGCCCGAGATCATGAAGCTGACCAGCTCACCGAAGAAGGGGCGTTCCTTGTGGACGGCGTAGAAGCCCTCGGCCTGCTCGCGGCTCATGCGGATGCGCTTCGAGGCGACGACGCGCAGGCCGGCCTCCTCCAGCATGCGGGTGACGGCGCCGGTCAGGTTGCGGCGGGTGGCGTCGGGCTTGATGATCGAAAAGGTGCGGGTAGCCGCCATGACAAGGGTTCCTTGCGAAGTTTCGTCGGTTTCGGAGAAGTGGCGCGCCCCTAGCCGGGAAAATGCTGCGCCGCAAGATTCGTCACGGCCCCTCGATCCACCTGCCGCCCTGCTGCTTCCAGAAGCGCCGGTCGATGCCGTCGCGCCCGCCCAGCATCCGCCAGCATTGGCGCGCCGGCTGCAGCGTCTCTTCGCCGAAGATGTAGAAGGTGCGGGCAAAGGGCGTCTCGCCGTCGCGCCAGATGCCGTCGGCAATCGCGACGAAGCGCGCGCCGTTGCCCGGCGCCATCGCGTCGGACAGCAGGATCGGCTGGCGCGGGTCGTGCGCGCCGCCGGCAAAGCCGTGCGCGAGGAAGCTGTCGGCCGCCCGCTCCCACAGGCCGGCGCTGATCCGCCCGAGCTGGTCGGCGTCCCCCGACACCACCAGCAGCCGCTCGCCGGCATTCAGCGTGCTGCGCGCGAGGAGCGGCACCACCGCCTCGGCGGGATCGCGGCTGAGCTGGTAGAAATCTACGCGCATCTGGCCTTCAGGCCCGACTAGCCTTCAAGGGCGTCGCGTACGTAGCGGTCGAGCAGCCGCACGCCGTAGCCGGTCGCGCCCTTGTCCCAGGTCTGGCCGGGCTTGTCCGCCCAGACGGTGCCGGCGATGTCGAGGTGCGCCCAGGGCGTGCCCTTATCGACGAAGCGCGCCAGGAACTGCGCCGCGGTGATCGACCCGCCGAAGCGCGCGCCGACGTTCTTCATGTCGGCGATCGGGCTGTCGAGCATCTTGTCGTAGGCCGGCCCCATCGGGAAGCGCCAGAGCCTGTCGCCGGTGGCCTCGCCCGCCGCGGTGAGCCTGGCGGCGAGGTCATCGTCGTTCGAGAACAGCCCCGCGTATTCGTTGGCCAGCGCGGCGATGATCGCGCCGGTCAGCGTGGCCAGGTCGACGATCGCGCGCGGCTGGTATTCGCGCTGCACCCAGGTCAGCGCGTCGCAGAGCACCAGCCGCCCTTCCGCGTCGGTGTTGATCACCTCGATCGTCTGGCCCGACATGGACGTGACGACATCGCCCGGCCGCTGCGCCCTGGCGTCGGGCATGTTCTCGACCAGGCCGCAGATGCCGACGACGTTGGCCCGGGCATGGCGCAGCGCCAGCGCCAGCATCGCGCCGGCGACCGCGGCCGCGCCGCCCATGTCCCACTTCATGTCCTCCATGCCGGCGGCGGGCTTGATCGAGATGCCGCCGGTGTCGAACGTCACGCCCTTGCCGACGAAGGCGACCGGCTTCTCGCCGGCCGGGCCGTTCCGCCATTCGATGGCGAGCAGCCGCGGCGGCCGCTCGGAGCCCTGCGCGACGCCCAGCAGCGCGCCCATGCCCAGATCGCGCATCGCCGCCTCGTCGAGCACGCGCAGCGTCAGGCCGGCGGCGCCCAGCCGCTCCTGGCAGCGGGCGACGAAGCTTTCGGGGTAGATGACGTTGGCCGGCTCGGTGACGAGCTGGCGGGTGAACTCGACGCCCTCGGCCACCGCCGCCTCGCGCTCCCAGGCCACTGCGGCGCCGTCCGGCGCGCCGAGCACGGCGATTGCCTTGAGCGTGGGCTTCTGGTCGTCGCCGAGCTTGGTGCGATAGACATCGTGCCGCCAGGCGCGCAGCCGCGCGCCGAGCAGCAGCGCGCAGACTTCCTCGGCCGAAACGCCGCTGCCCGACAGATCGAACGTCAGCCCCGCCTCGCCCGATGTCAGGAACCGCGCGACGAGGCCGGCCCCCGCGCGCTCGACCGCGGCGAGGCGATCGTCGGCACCGGGGCTGCCGACACCCGCCAGCGCGACGCGCGCCAGGCCGCCGCCGCGCTCGGCGAATCCCTCGAATATCTGCCCCGCCTTGCCCGTGAACCGGCTGGCGCGCGCGCCTTCCGCCAGCACCGGCTCCAGCTCCGCCGGGATCGCATCCTGGTTGACGAGCCGGGCGACGAGGCGGGTGGAAGGCGTGGCGGACGCTTCGAGGAACTGGATTTGCATGAATTCTCCTGGGCTGCGCCGATTTTGGGGCTGACCCGTTGCAAGGGCGGATTGCAGTTAAGCACGGGCGATGCGATAGGCAAGCCATGCGCCCTGCCCCCCGGCCCAAGCTGCGACCCCATCCTATCCGCTTGCGCCCCTGGCATCTGCTGGCGGCGGCGCTGGCGGCGGGCGCCCTGCCGCCGGCCGCGTGGGCGCAGGACGCCGCCGTCCCCGTACAGACCGCCCCGCAGCCCGCCGGGCCCGATGCCGCGCCGCCGCCCCAGGCCGACGAGCAGCCGATCGCCTTCGAGGCCGACGAGGTCGAATACAGCGACGATACCGCTACCGTCACCGCGCGCGGCGCCGTCGTGCTGCGGCGCGGCGACCAGTCGGTGCGGGCGGACGAGGTCTCGTGGAACCGCGCCAACGGCCTGATCGTCGCCACCGGCAATATCCGCCTGGTCGACGCCGACGGCAACCAGCTCTTCACCGACCGGGTCGAGCTGACCGACGAGTTGAAAACCGGCGCCATGGAGAACCTGCTGCTGGCGCTGCGCGAAGGCGGCCGGCTGGCGGCCGCCTCGGGCCAGCGAATCGCCAACGGCGACGTCATCCTGACGCGCGCATCGTACACCGCCTGCCAGGTGGAGGACGAGAACGGCTGCCCGAAGCGGCCGACCTGGCGCATCACCGCCGCCCAGGTCATCTACCAGCAGGACAGGAAAAGCGTGCGCTTCAAGGGCGCGCGGTTCGAGATCTTCGGCATTCGCCTGATCCCGCTGCCGGGCCTGGTGGTCGCCACCGACGGCCGCGCCATCTCGGGTCCGCTGATCCCGGACATGCGGCTGTCCGCATCGAACGGGGTCGAGATCAGCGAATCCTGGTACCAGCGCCTGTCGGACAATCGCGACATCACCGCCACCGCCTATGTCTACACCAAGGCGCCGCCGATGCTGTCGGCCCAGTACCGCGCGCTGACCGGCAGCGGCGCCTACCAGATCACCGGCTATGCCACGCGCAGCGAACTGATCCCGGTAGCCGGCACCAACCCCAACGCGGCGCACGAGTTCCGCGGCTACCTCTTCGCCAACGGCCGTTTCCAGCTTTCGCCCGAGTGGAGCGTGACCGGCTCGATTCGCCGCGTCACCGACCGCACCTTCCTGCGGCGCTACGACATCAGCCGCGACGACCGGCTGCGCTCGCTGATCGACATCGAGCGCATCGACGACAATTCCTATCTCTCGCTCGCCGGCTGGGCGACGCAGACGATGCGGGTGGGCGAGGATCAGGGCCAGGTGCCGGTCGCGCTGCCGGCGCTCGACTATCGCCGCCGCATGGCCGATCCGCTGCTGGGCGGCCGGCTGGAACTGCAGGTCAACAGCCTGGCGATCATGCGCTCGAACGGGCAGGATACGCAGCGCGCTTTCGCCGGCGCGCGCTGGGACCTGCGGCGCATCACCGGGCTGGGCCAGGAAGTGACGCTGACCGCGCTGGCGCGCGGCGACGTCTACCATTCGGACGAGAACGCCCTCACCACCACCGCGATCTATCGCGGCCAGCCCGGATGGCAGACGCGGGGCATCGCCACCGCCGCGCTCGACGTCAAATGGCCGCTGGTCGGCAGCGTGTTCGGCGGCACCCAGGTGCTCACCCCGCGCGTGCAGATCGTCGCCAGCCCGTCGATCCGCAATCTCGCCGTGCCCAACGAGGACGCGCGCGCGATCGACCTCGAGGATTCCAACCTCTTCGCGCTCAACCGCTTTCCGGGCTACGACCGGGTCGAGGGAGGCGTGCGCTTCACCTACGGTCTCGACTGGCGGTTCGAAGCGCCGCGCTGGAAGATCAAGACGACGATCGGCCAGTCCTACCGCCTCACCACCGATCCCACGCTGCTGCCCGACGGCACCGGGCTTTCCGGCCGCACCTCGGACATCGTCGGCCGCACCGAGGTCTATTATCGCGGCTTCCTCAAGGTCACGCACCGTTTCCGGCTGGACAAGGACAGCCTGGCCATCCGCCGCAACGAATTCGACGCGGCGATCGGCGACAACCGGACTTATGCCGAGATCGGCTACGTCCGGCTGAACCGCAACATCGCCTCGCTGGAGGACCTGCAGGACCGCGAGGAACTGCGCGTCGCCGGCCGCGTCGCCTTCGCCCGCTACTGGTCGGCGTTCGGCTCGGCCGTGGTCAACCTGACCGACCGCAACGAGGACCCGTCGAACACCTCCGACGGCTTCCAGCCATTGCGCACGCGCGTCGGCGTCTCCTACCAGGACGATTGCCTGGAACTGGCCTTCACCTGGCGCCGCGACTACGTCGCCACCGGCGACGCGCGCCGGGGCAACACGTACCAGATCTACTTCGCCCTGCGCAATTTCGGGGTGCGATAGTCCG
>JBAYPJ010000116.1:0-8767 GCA_041677785.1 Novosphingobium sp.
CATGCGCGCGTACGCGCCCGGGCGGTAAACGCCTTCCGGAGCGCCGCCGTCGCGGACGCGGAAAACCCCACGGCAGGCGAGATCGTCACTATCCTCGCCGGCGGGTCGGACGACTATGCCGACATCGCGCTCGCCTGGTCTGCCTTCGTCAGCCTGCTGGCGCTGGAGGTGCTCGCGACGCTGCCCGATTTCTACCTCGGCCTCTACGATCGGCTCACCGGCGGCTGGGTGCACGAATGGACGCCGCGCCTGGTCTTCGGCGTGGCGCTGCTGGTGGCGACGGTGAAGTTCGCGGGCATGTGGCTGATCCTGCTGTGGCAACCATTGCGCCTCTGGCTGACGCCCGCGCCCATCCGCCATGCGCGCGTACGCGCCCGGGCGGTAAACGCCTTCCGGATCGCCGCCGAGCGCCGCACCCACGGCCGCACCGGCATCCTCGTCTATCTCTCGCTTGCCGAGCGCCGCGCCGAGATCGTCGCCGACGAGGCGATCGCCGCGAAAGTGCCGCCCGAAGTCTGGGGCGAGGCGATGGCGGCGATGCTGGCAGAGCTGAAGGCGGACCGGCTGGCCGATGGCCTCATCGTCGCGGTCGAACGCGTCGGCGCGGTGCTCGCCGAGCACTTCCCGCGCGCCGAGGACGACCGCAACGAACTTCCCGACAGGCTGATCGAAGTATGAACGAAGCGACCGAGAACGTGGGCGCGCCCGACGAGGTGATGTGGCAGGGCCGCTTCGTCGTCGCACGCAGGAAGGGCAAATGGGAATACGTCAGCCGCGCGCGGGGCATCCGCGCCGCGGTGATCCTCGCGATCGACGAACAGGACCACGTCATTCTCGTCGAGCAGTTCCGCGTGCCGCTGGGCCGGCCCTGCATCGAGCTGCCCGCCGGGCTGGTCGGCGACCACGACCACATCGCGGACGAGGACGACGCGGCCGCGGCCGCGCGCGAGCTGGAGGAGGAAACCGGCTACCACGCTGAGCGCATGGAAGTGATCGGCGAGTTCTGGTCCTCCCCCGGGATGGTGAGCGAGAGCTTCACCCTGCTGCGGGCGCATGGCCTCACCAAAGTCGGCGAAGGCGGCGGCACCGATGGGGAGGACATCACCGTCCACCGCGTGCCTTTGGCCGGGATCGCGGATCACGTCGCCCGCTGGCGGGCGCAGGGCTATGCGCTCGACGTCAAACTGCTGACGCTGCTGGGGCCGGGGATACTCTCGTCGTCCCGGGCTTGACCCGCGACCGCTGGCGGCTGGGCTGAACCTCGCAAATCTACTTGGCGTCGATGAGGTCAGCGGTCCCGGTCCTGAGCTTGTCGAAGGACCGGGACGACGCATCATTACGACGAACCTTCACAGCGTCGTGAAGATCGCGCCGAAGTCCTTGCCGCCGTTTCCGGCCTCGTTGAACGCCTCGTAGATCTCGGCCGCGTGCTGGCCTAGCGGCACCGTCGCCCCGCTGGCCTCGGCCGCGGCCATGGCGAGGCGCAAGTCCTTGAGCATCAGCGCCGAAGCGAAACCGCCCTGGTAGCCGTTATCCGCCGGGCTCGCCGCGCCGACGCCGGGCGCGGGCGTATAGTCGTTCAGCGACCAGTTGTAGCCGGTCGACTTCGAGCTGATCTCATAGAACTTCTGCATGGAAAGGCCGGCCTTCCCGGCCAATGCCAGCGCCTCGCAGGTGCCGATCATGTGGATCGCCAGCAGCATGTTGTTGCACATCTTGGCGACCTGCCCGCTGCCCGCATCGCCGGCATGGATCACCGCCTTGGCCATCGGGTTCAGCACCTCCCCGGCACGCGCGAAAGCCTCGGCCGTGCCGCCGACCATGAATGTCAGCGTGCCGGCGTTGGCCGCGGCGATGCCGCCGGAGACCGGCGCATCGACCATCTGGTAGCCCGCCTGCGCCGCCAGTTCCTCGACCTTGCGCGCGGTGGCGACGTCGATCGTCGAGCAGTCGAGCAGCAGCGCGCCGGTCGGCGCCTGGCCGATGACATCGGCGGTATAGACATTGCTGACGATGGCGCCGTTGGGCAGCATAGAGACCACCGCGTCGACGCCCTGCACCGCATCGCGCACCGTGCCGAACGTCTCGCAACCGCTGCCCTTCGCCTTTTCCAGCGCATCGGCGGAAAGGTCGAAAGCGCGCACGGTGTGCCCCGCCTTGACGAGGTTCGCGGCCATGCCGCCGCCCATGTTGCCGAGGCCGATGAACGCGATTTTCATAAGACTTCCTCCGTCATCCCGGCGAACGCCGGGATCTCTGGCGACCGGGCCGGACCTCGCAGATCGACTTGCGCATCGAAAAGGCCGGCGGTTCCGGGTCAAGTTTATCCCGAGCTTGGTCGAAATGCCCGGGACGGCGCGTATCCTACCTGCCCTTCCACACCGGCGCGCGCTTCTCGACAAAGGCCTTCATGCCTTCGGTCTTGTCCTCGGTGGCGGCGAGCAGGCTCCAGGTGCGGCGCTCGAACAGAAGCCCCTGCTCAAGCGTGGTCTCGAACGCGACGTTGACCATCTCCTTGTTGAGCATGGCCGCCTGGCGCGGCATCGCGGCGATCTCGGCGGCGATCGCCACCACCGCATCGACGAAACCCTCGGCCGGCAGGATGCGCGCCACGAGGCCGGACTTCTCCGCCTCGGCGGCGTCCATCATGCGGCCCGTGAGGCACAGGTCCATCGCCTTGGCCTTGCCGATCGCGCGCGTCAGGCGCTGCGTGCCGCCCATGCCGGGCGCAACGCCGAGCTTGATCTCGGGCTGGCCGAACTTCGCCTTTTCCGAGGCGATGATCATGTCCGCCATCATCGCCAGTTCGCAGCCGCCGCCCAGGGCGAAGCCGTTGACCGCGGCGATCCAGGGCTTGCGCGACTTGGCGGCGATGTCCTTCTGCCAGCCATCGAAGAACGCCTTGGCGTAGAATTCGGTGGCGTCCATCGTCGCCATCTCGCCGATGTCGGCGCCCGCGGCGAAGGCCTTTTCGCCCGCGCCGGTGAGCACGACGCAGCCCTGGCTGTCGTCCGCCTCGAACGCGGCCATGGCGGCGGTCAGTTCCCGCAGCACCGTGGAGTTGAGCGCGTTGAGCGCCTGCGGGCGGTTGAGCTGGATCAGCGTGACGGCGCCGCGCCGTTCGACCAGGAGGGTTTCATATTCGGCCATCAATTCTCTCCAAGTTCGTCGTCCCGGACCGATCCGGGACCGCTGGCGGCCAGGCGCCAGCTCGCGTCGATGCGGCCCGCGGCCCCGGGTCGAGCCCGGAACGACGTCAGGCCAGCGGTTTCCACTCCTCGTCCGCCGGCAGCGGGGCGAAGATCGAATCGATCAGTGCGTCGGTCACGCCTTCGGGCGTCGCCGGGTCCCACCCGGGATCGTTGGTCTTGTCGACGATCACCGCGCGCACGCCTTCGGCGAAGTCCGGCCGGGTCAGCACCCGCGAAGCGATGCGGTATTCCATCGCCATGTTGTCGGCGAAGTCGGTCAGCCTGAGGCTGTCCGCCAGCTGGCGCAGCGCCACCTTGCAGGTCTGCGGGCTCTTGGTCCTCAGCGTCGCCAGTTCCCGGGCCGCCCATTCGCCGTCATCGGCGTCGAGCGAGGCGAGGATGTCCTCCAGGCGGTCCGAGGCGAAATGCCTGGCAATCTGCGACGCATGCGCGGCGATCTTCGCCTCGGGCGGCGTCACCGCCAGCGCGGTCAGCACGCCGGCGATGTCGTGTCCGGCAACGATCCGGGCCTTGGCCTCGGCCAGCTCGCCGGCCGGCAGGTAATGCGTCGCGAGGCCCGCCCAGAGGGCCTCCGCGCCATCGATCCGCGCGCCGGTGAGCGCCAGGAACTGGCCGAGCCGGCCCGGCAGGCGCGAGAGATACCAGCCGCCGCCCACGTCGGGGAACAGGCCGATCCCGGTTTCGGGCATGGCGAAGCGCGTGTTCTCGGTCGCGACGCGGAAACGCGCCGGCTGCGAGATGCCCACGCCGCCGCCCATGGTGATCCCGTCGATGAAGGCGACCACGGGCTTGGGATAGGTGAACAGCAGGTGGTTGAGCTGATATTCCTCGTAGAAGAACCTGCGCCCCGAGACGCCGTTGTCGTTCAGCGCCGAATTGCGGAGGAAGGCGATGTCGCCGCCCGAGCAGAAGCCGCGGCCCTCGCTGTGGTCGATGATGACCGCCTTGACCGCCGGATCGTCCTTCCAGGCGAGCAGCGCTTCGGTCATCGCGTGATCCATCGCCGCGGTCAGCGCGTGGATCGCCTTGGGGCGGTTGAGCGTCAGGAATCCCGCCACGCCCTCGCGGCGGGTGATAAGCTCGTCGGTCATGCGCCGCTCCTCCCCGCGAAGAGGAGGACTACCGGAGCACCCGTCATTTCAGCAGGTCCCGGCCGATGATCATGCGCATGACCTCGTTCGTCCCCTCGAGGATGCGGTGGACGCGCAGGTCGCGCCAGAAGCGCTCGATCGGATAGTCGCGCAGATAACCGTAGCCGCCGAACATCTGCAGCGCCTGGTCGACGATCTGCGAGCCGTTGTCGCTGGCGAGCTTCTTGGCCATGGCGGCGAAGCGCGTCTTGTCGGGCGCGCCGGCGGTGACCTTGACGGCGGCAAGGTAGAGCAGCGCGCGCGCGGCCTCCAGGTCGGTCGCCATGTCGGCCAGGGTGAACTGCGTGTTCTGGAAATCGGCGATCGGCTTGCCGAACTGGCTGCGGTCCTTGACGTACTGGATCGCCTCGTCGAGGCAGCGCTGCGCACCGCCCAGCGAGCAGGCGCCGATGTTGAGGCGGCCACCGTCGAGCCCGGCCATGGCGAACTTGAAGCCGTCGCCCTCCGCGCCGACGCGGTTCTCGACCGGCACGCGCACGTTGTCGAAACTGACCTGCGCGGTCGGCGAGGAGTTCCAGCCCAGCTTCCGCTCGTTGGCGCCGAAGCTGACGCCTTCCCACTCCTTCTCGATGACCAGGCACGAGATGCCCTTGGCCCCGTTGTCGCCGGTGCGGACCATGGTGACGTAGAAATCGTTGACGCCGCCGCCGGTGATGAACTGCTTGGTGCCGTTGACGACGTAGTGATCGCCCTCCAGCCGCGCGGTGGTCTTGAGCGCGGCGGCGTCGGAGCCCGAGCTGGGCTCGGTCAGGCAGTAGGAGCCCAGTTTCTCCATACTGACGAGCTGCGGCAGGTAGCGCCGGCGGACCTGCTCATCGCCGTACTTGTCGATCATCCAGCTCGCCATGTTGTGGACCGAGATGAACGCCGCGGTGGACGGGCAGCCGTAGGACAGAGCCTCGAAGATCAGCGCCGATTCGAGCCGGCCCAGGGCGATGCCGCCCATCTCCTCGGAGATGTAGATCGCCCCGAAGCCAAGTTCGCCGGCCTGCCGCACGACATCGCGCGGGAAGTGCTTGGTCTCGTCCCATTCGGCCGCGAAGGGCGTGATGGCGTCGGCGGTGAACCGGCGGGCCATCTCCTGGATGGCGAGCTGGTCGTCGGTGAGCTGGAAAAGGTCGGTCATGGCCGGACCCTCTAACCGATTTAATCGCCCGGTTAAATACCCTCGATGCGATTTTCGCAGACATTCGTCATCCCGGCGAAAGCCGGGATCGCTGGCCTCATCGACGCACGGCAGAGCCCAGCGGCCAGCGGTCCCGGGTCAAGCCCGGGACGACGCCTTCTTCAGCCGCGCCCCTTCAGCCCAGCGCTTCGAGGATGTCCTTGCCGAACAGTTCCTCGTCGCTCGGGATCACCTTAGCCTGGGGCAGCGGCTTGGAGACCCAGGTTTCGTTGATCAGGTCGCGCCACGAAATATTGTTGTTGGTGGCGTTGCCGCCCCACGAACCGCAGCCCAGCGAGAAAGTCTGGCGCATGCCGTTCCACAGGTTGCCCGAGTTCGAGGCGGACTGCGGCTGGTTGACCATCACCCGGCTGGTGTAGGTCTGGTTCGCCAGCTTCATGATGTTCTGGTCGGACTTCGAATAGATGCCGCAGCTATGGCCCTGGCCCTGGTAGGCCTGGATGCCGTTGGTCAGCCGGATGGCATCGTCGATGTCCTTGGCGCGGTAGAGCGCCATCGTCACCGACAGCTTCTCGCCCGAGAACGGATATTCGGGGCCGAAGCCGGTTTCGGGCACGATGAAGAAGCTCTTGCCTTCGGGAATGTCGAAGCCCGCCATGCCGGCGATCTTCTCGGCCGGCTGGGCGACGATCGCGGTGTTGAGGTGGCCGTCGACCCAGATCGTGTCCTGCAGCTTCTGCTTCTCTTCGGCCGAGACGACGTAGCCGCCCTGCTTCTGCAGCTTGTCGAGCATCTGGTCGTAGACCGCGTCGAGCAGCACGACCGAGTTGTCAGACGAGCACGACGCGGCGAGATCGAGCGTTTTGGAGATGCGGATCTTCTCGGCCGCATCGTCGAGGTCGGCGGTGTCGTCGACGGTGATGACGGCGTTGCCCACGCCCACGCCCAGCGCCGGCGTGCCCGACGAATAGGCCGCAAGCACCATCGGCCCGCCGCCGGTGGCCAACACGCGGTCGCACTGGCGCATCACCTCGTTGGTCTTCTCGACCGAAGGCGTCTCGATGGCGATGACCAGATCGGCCGGCGCGCCCAGCTTGACCAGCGCCTCGCGCATCTTTTCGCAGATGATCTTGTTGGTGATCTTGGCGCGCGGATGCGGCGCGATGATGATCGAGTTGCGGCCCTTGACCGCGCAGATCGACTTGATCACCGGCGTCGCCTCGGGATTGGTCGAGGGCGAGAGCGCGCCGATCACGCCGACCGGCTTGGCGATCTTGACGATCTGCCGCTCGGGGTCCTCCTCGATCACGCCGACCGACTTGTCGCCGATGATGTCCATCAGCGCGGCGCGGGTCTTGCGGTGGATCTTGAGGTACTTGCCGTCGTAGTTGCCGAGCTGCGTCTCGTCGACGGTGTGCTGTGCGATCGTCTCGGCCACGTCGTCGCGGGCGACCGCATAGACCATGCCGCGAATCAGGCGATCGACCTGCTCCTGCGTGTAGTTCTCGATCTGCGCCTGCGCCGCGCGCGAGCGGGCGATCAGTTGGGCGACTTCCTTGGCTTCGGGGGTATCGGCAATCGGACGGGCGGCGGCCATGTCTCGGGTTCCTTCGATGTCTGCGCGTCTGCTCGAGAGAGGCGGTCCGCTGCGGACGCAGGGCGGCCAGGGCTTCTCAAAGCAATCCAGCTCCAAGCCCGACCCCTGCACGTTTGCCCTGCGGCATTCAAGATGTAATCGCCGCAAGTGACGTTGCGCAAATCGGCACGATACGGGCCTTTCTCATCCAGCAGATAGTGCGCAACAGGACGTATTCAATGGCCGGCAATTCCAGGTTTCGAACAATCGTTCCGCATATAAAACGGAACATGGCTGTTGCCCTCCCCGGGCGGCTTCGCCATGAAATGCCGACGAGACACCCCCAACAGCAGGATTCCTTCGTGACCCAATCCAGCATCGATTCCACCCTGTTCCGCCAGGTGCTAGGCAGCTATCCCACGGGGGTCAGCGTCGTCACCGCGACAGGCGCGGACGGCCAGCCCGTAGGCATGGTCGTGGGCACCTTCACCTCGGTCTCGCTCGATCCGCCGCTGGTCGGCTTCCTGCCCGACAAGAAAAGCACGAGCTGGCCGCAGATCGAGGCCGCCGGCCGTTTCTGCGTCAACGTGCTGGCCAGCGACCAGCAGGAAGTGTGCCGTCAGGTCTCGGCCAAGGGGCCGGAGAAGTTCGTCGGCGTCGAATACGCGGTGTCGCAGCACAACCTGCCGATCATCGCCAATTCGATCGCGGCCATCGAATGCTCGATCCATTCGGTGGTCGAGGCGGGCGATCACTGGATCGTGCTCGGCCACGTGCTGGGCCTGGAGATCACCCGCGACGAGAACCCGATGCTGTTCCACCGCGGGCGCTACGGCGGCTTCGCCGAGATCGCCTGACCGGCGCGTCATCGCCGGGGCGCACCCGGTACGACGACACGGCTTGACTCGCCCCGCCCTGATACTGTTCAGGTGTTCAGCATTTCACGCCGCCGGCGCGGCTTCAGGGAGAGTTCCAGCATGACGAGATCACTCAACGGCAAGGTCGCGGTCATCACCGGCGCGGGTTCGGGCATGGGCCGCGCGATGGCGCTGCGACTGGCGGAGGACGACGCCCGCATCGCCATCTGGGACATCAACGGCGAAGGCGCCGAGGAAACCGCCCGGCTGGTGCGCGAGGCCGGCGGCACGGCCATCGCCATCGCCGCCGATTGCGCGGACGCGGCGGCGATCAAGGCCGCGGCCGACCAGACCCGCCGCGAACTGGGCAAGGTCGCGATCCTCATCAACAACGCGGGCATCGCGCCGTTCACCCCGTTCCTCGAGATCGACCAGGCGCTGCTCGAACGCGTCCTGCGCATCAACCTGATCGGCCCCTTCCTCGTCACGCAGGAACTGGTGCCCGACATGATCGAGGCCAAGTGGGGCCGGATCATCAACATCACCTCCTCGTCGGTGCAGTCGGGTTCGGCGCTGCAGGCGCACTACACCAGTTCCAAGGGCGGGCTGCTCGGCTTCACCAAGTGCCTGGCCATGGCGCTCGGCGAACACGGCATCACCGCCAACATGATCCCGCCGGGCTCGATCGACACGCCGATGCTGCGCGGGGCCGAGATCATGCAGCGCGAAGGCGCGATCGAGGCCTATGGCGCGGCCCTGCCGGTCAAGCGCATCGGCCAGCCCGAGGACATCGCCGCCGCCGCCGCCTTCCTCGCGTCCGAGGAAGCGGGCTACATGACCGGCCA
>JBAYPJ010000117.1:0-8438 GCA_041677785.1 Novosphingobium sp.
CAGGTGCCGGTTGAGGTTGCCGTCGGTCAGGTCGCACAGCTTCTTGAGTTCGGAGAACAGCAGCCCGTCCGCCTGCCCCGCGAGGGACGTGACGATGCCCAGGCGGGCGCGCTCGTGAAACACCCGGTCGAGCCCGTCGAAAGCGAAGGGCGAACCGTCGGGATTGTCATTCGGCACGGAAGCGCTCCCTTTCGAACAGGGTCCAGGCAATGCCGAGATGCCCGATCACGAAGGGCAGCCCCACCAGCGCCGGCGACAGGCTGCCCTGCTGTCCGGCCAGGAACAGCCCCGCCAGACCGGACAGGAGAAACCACGCGCCCGGCAGGACGATCCTGCGCGGCATCAGGGGATAGCTGCCGAAAGTCACCAGACCGATCAGCATCTGCCAGAAGCCGGGTACGATCCAGCAGGCCTGCGGGGCATAGGCCAGCACGGCGATCGGCACTGCGGCCGCCATGACCGTGCCGGGCACGACGATGCGCAGCGCCGATACGAGGGCGGGGCTGGCCATGCGGTCGTTCTCGCGCAGCGTCCGGAACACGGCTTCGGCGGCGATGCCGAGAAAGCCCGCGAGAAGCAGCAGGCCCCAGATGCGGACGATCTGCTGGTCGCTGCCCGCGAAACGGTCCGGCCAGCCCGTCTGGAGGACGATGAGCGCGAGCGACAGAAACCCGACCAGCGCCACGGATTCGGGCGCGTAGCCGCGAAAGCTGCTGCTGGCCGCCAGCCGCGCCCTGATGTCGGCTATCTGGGCGATTGCCTGCTCGACGTCGCGCATATGCGCCTCCTTGCTTTGTTTTGCAAAGTATACGAAGGAGCGGCCGCGTCAAGTGGGGACAGCCGGTGTTCCGGTTGACACTCGGTTTCCGGAGTTCACGGTCTCCAGGAAGAAGGAAACCGTACCCCTGCGCGCCGGCTTATACCCCGGAATTCCCCGATGGAGGCAGGGCGAGGCGCAGCATCGCGGGCCGGCGGGTTTCGCGCGAGGGAAGGTGGATTTGCGCCATTCCTGCACGGATAGCCGATCGGGTCCATGTAGGAAATCGAGCCGATGCGAGTCGCCGGGCAGTCGGCCTCAGCGCGCCTTGACGCGATCGCCGTCGCGCAACTCGTTGCCCGGGCTGAGCACGACCTGCTCGCCGTTGCGCAATCCCGTTACCACTTCGCCGTATTCGTCGTTGACGTGGTCCAGCTTCACGGCGCGCTCATGCGTCCGTCCGCCTGCGACCACGAAGACGTGCCAGGCGCCGTCCCGGCCCCGGAACAGCGCGCCGATCGGCACGCGCAGGGCGTCCGGTTTGCTCCACCGGATGATCGTGGCATCGACCTGGTAACCATGGCCGAGCCGCGCCGCCTGCTGCGCCGCGCCGGGATCGAAACCGATCACGACGTTTACGCGCTGTTCCTCGATGCCGAGCGCGGAAACTTTCAGACGGCCGAAAGGCTCGACGTATTTGACGCGTCCGGCCAGCGGCTCGGGGCCGCCCCACTGGGTGATCTCGACGCGGTCGCCCGGCTTGACCGCGACGGCCTCGCGTGAGAGCAGATCGACGACCACCTCGATCCTGGCCGGATCGCCGAGCGTGATCAGCGGCGTCCCCTGTGTGACGATGCCCTCGCTCTCGTTCGGAACCTGCAGCACCGATCCGCTAACCGGAGCGACCACCGGCACCGCCGGCCCCTGCGCCTGCCGGCCGGGTGCGGCAAGTTGGGCGCCGATCCGCTCGGCTTCGGCGCGGCTCTGCTGGAGCGCGGCCTGCCCGGTCGCAACGCGTGTACGCGCCTGCTCGAGATCGGCGTGTGAGACAAGGCCGCTGGGCGCCAGTTCCTCGGCTCGGGCGAGGTCGCGTCGGGCCTGGCCGAGCGAGGCGGCGGCGCTGCGCGTCGCGGCCTGGGCGGCGGCGAGTGCGCCGCGCAGTTCCTCCTGCGTCCGGCGGTCGAGCGGCGCCGTCGGAGCCCCGGTCATGCGGGCGATGACCTGGCCCCGTTCGACCCTGTCGCCCGCTTCCAGCGCGATGCGCGAGGCGAAGCCCGTGACGGGGGCTGAGACGACGTAGAGATCCTCCGCACGCGTCACGCCATCGTCCGTGACGCCGACCGACATGGGGCCGGTGGTGACGGTGCCGATGTCGATCGTGCGCGCTTCCGGCCACAGCGCGTAAAGTAGCGCCGCCAGCAGGAGGCCGCCGAGGCCGAGCGCCCAGCGCCACCGTTTGACCTGCGCCCACGTCATTCGCGCGCCTTGAGGACGCGCACCATGTCGAGCCGCGTCACGCGCCAGGCGACGGCCAGCGCCGTCCCGAGAGCCGCGATGATGACGACGATGGCCGCCAAGGCATAACTGGCCCACGTCGCCGCATAGGGCAGGCGGAACAGGTCGGAACTGAACATGGCGGTCATGAGCTGCGCCATGCCATAGCCGATGACGCATCCCAGGGGCAGCGAGAGAAGGACGAGCAGTGCCACTTCACCCAGCAGAATGATTCCCACCTCCCGTTGCTGATAGCCGAGCACGCGCAGCGTCGCGAGTTCATGCGCGCGTTCCGAAAAGAGAATGCGGGCGCTGTTGTAGACCACGCCGATGGCAATCGCCGACGCGAAGGCGATGTAGAAGCCGATCATCGTCAGCAGGTTCTCGTCGATCAGGGCGTTGAACCTGGCCAGCGCCGCGTCGCGTTCCGTCACGCCCAGGACCACGGGCATGGACTTGAGGCTGCGCAGGATCGCCTCCCGCGCGGCGGGATCGATTCTGAGCAGCGCCGCGCCGACCGGCGAGGCGTCGCGCGCCAGCTTCTCCAGCGTGGCGGGGTTGGCATAGGCGCGCGCGCCGACGATCTCCTCGGCGATGCGCACGACCGGCTCGGCCAGCTGCGTCCGACGGCCGCCGAGCTGCTCGATGCGGATGACGTCGCCGACGTTTGCGGCCAACTGGTCGGCCAGCCGGCGGCTCAGCATCAGGCCGGCGGGGGGCAGGGCTATCTCCTGGCCGTTGATATCGATGCGGGCGGTGAGGCGGCTTTCGGGATCGACGCTTTCCAGCGCGGTTCGTTCGCTGCGGTTCCCCAGCCGCATCTGCACCGGGATGGCGCGCGTCGGCTCTACCCGCAGCACGCCGGGCAACTGGGCCAGCGCGTGGATCACGTCGCGGTTGCGCGCCTCGGTGAAAGTCACCGTCAGATCCTGATGCTGGCTGCGCGCGAAGAACTGGTCCAGCATGGCGCGGCTGGCATCGATGAACTGCAGCGTCGCGAACAGCAGGCCCATCGAGAGCGCGACGCCCAGCACCGTGATCGCCGAGCGCCCGGGCCAGCGCGCGATGTGGCGCACGATCATGTGGCCGATGGCGGTGAAGCCGGCGCGTCGGCCGATCCGCTCCACCGGACCGGCGTGGTAGACCGGCGGGGCCGGCGGCGACATGGCGACGGCAGGCGCGAGCGCCATGGCCGAACGTACGCCGGCCAGTGCGCCCAGCGATGACGAGCCGACGGCCAGTGCCCCGGCCGTCAGGAACACGCCGGGGGACAGGTGGTATTCCAGGAAGGGGAAGCGGTAATACTGGGCATAGAGGCTGGTCATGCCGCGGCCCATCCAGATCCCGGCGAGCGAGCCCAGGACGATCGCCACCAGGGCGATGGCGAAGGCGAACTTGAGATAGTGCCAGCCGATCGCCCGGTCGGAATAGCCGAACGCCTTGAGAAGGCCGATCTGCGCCCGTTCGGTGCTGACCATGCGGCCGAGCACGACATAGACGAGGAAGGTCGAGACGAGCAGGAAGATGGGCGGGATCACGCGCGTCATCGCATCGAGCTGCTTGAGTTCGCTGTCGAGGAAGGCGTGGGATATCTGGTCCTCGCGGCCATAGGCGCCGGTGCCGCCGTAGGGCGCCAGGATCAGGTCGACCTTGCGGATCACTTCCGCCTGCGACGCGCCCCGCTCCAGCGTCAGCGACAACGCGTTGATCGCCTCGCGGCGGTCGGTCGCGGCTTCCAGCGCCTCGCGCCCCATCCAGAAGATGCCGAAGCGCCGTTCGTCGGGCACCAGATCGCCCGGCGGCAGGGCGTAGATCGAATTGGGCGCCAGGCCGGTGCCGACGATCTTCAGCGTCTGCTCGCGGCCATGGATCTGCGCCGCAACGGTGCTGCCGATGCCGAGATCGTTGGCCGCGGCGAAGAACGTGTCGACGACCACTTCGCCGGCTTCGCCCGCGCGCGGCATGCGGCCCTTGCCCAGGGTGATGGCGTTGAGGTGAGTGCGCCCGCCCTCGTCGACCGAATTGATGAGCGCGCGGACCGGCTCGATCCGGCCGGGAAAGTCCAGCGTGGCATACTGGACGATGCCGCCCTCGACCCGCTGGACGCCGGGAATCCGCGCGACGCGGGCAATCACGCTACGCGGCGCGCGCGTCATTTCCGCGAACACGTCCGCGAAATAGTTGCGCGCGTAATAGGCGTCGCGGGTGGCCGTCAGCGACAGGTAGACGCCGGCGGACAGGACGTAGGTGGCCGAAGCCGCCGCCAGCACCAGCGCGATCGCCAGCACCTGCCCGCGCATCCGCCACAGATCGCGCGCGAGCTTGAGGTCGAGCGCCTTCACCAGCTTATCTCGGCGGGATCTACGGGCTGCTCGTTCTGTTCGATGCGGGCGATCCGGCCGTCGCGGAAATGGAGCACGCGGTGGGCCATGGCGGCGATGCCGACGTTGTGCGTGATGACGAGCACGGTGGCGCCCAGTTCGTCGTGCACGTGCTTGAGCGTCTGGAGCACGCGCACGCCCGTGGCGCTGTCGAGCGCGCCGGTAGGCTCGTCGCAGAGCAGCACGCCAGGCCGCTTGGCGATTGCCCGGGCGACCGCGACGCGCTGCTGCTCGCCGCCCGAGAGCTGGGCCGGATAGTGGTCGCGCCGTTCCGCCAGTCCGACCATGTCGAGCGCCTCGGCCGCGTCCATCGGGCGCTCGGCGATGTCTGTCACCAGGCGGACGTTCTCTTCCGCCGTCAGGCTGGGAATCAGATTGTAGAATTGGAAGATGAAGCCGACCTCGGCCCGGCGGAAGCGGGTCAGGTCATGGTCGTTGAGCGCGGTCAGCTCGGTCTCGCCATAGAAAAGCTGGCCCGATGTCGGCCGGTCGAGCGCGCCGAGGATGTTGAGCAGCGTCGACTTGCCGCTGCCCGAGGGGCCGAGGAGGACCAGCATCTCGCCGCGCGCGATGGAGATGTCCACGCCGCGCAGCGCATGGACCGTCGTTTCGCCGGTCCGATAGACCTTCTCCAGCGCGACGCTGCGAAAGGCGGGAGTGCTTCCGCTCCGTTCCCTGGGGTCCCCGGCCCGGGCCATCAGTGGTCGTCCCTCTCCGCGCGATGCCTGGTCCGAATCGATAGCGGAACCTCGGGTGCGCGTGACTCCGTAAACTTGCTGAGGTCGGACAGGGTGTGCAAGCCCGGTCATGCGGCGCTTCCGAGCCGGGGACAGGGAACTGGCCTTGCGCCTGATCGGACGTTAGGAAGCCCAGGATGGACACCCTTGGCAAAGCCGCAACACAGAACAGGAACCGGGCTTTCGACGAGAGCCATCGCACGATGATCGAAACGGCGGTCAGGCTTATATCGGAAAAGGGCGCCGATGCGCTGTCGATCGCCGGTGTCGCGCGGGAGATGGGGATCGACAGGACCACGGTCTATTACCACTTCGAGAGCCGCGACGCCCTGCTGCGCGCGGTGTCGAGTTGGGCGACCGAGCAGCTCGACAAGGGCATGGACCTCAGCGTCTCCGAGCTGGACCGGACCAGGCAGATCAGCCAGTTCGTCGTGGAGAACCCCGCCCTCATCAAGCTGTGGATCGACCGGTTCGTCTCCGGCACCGACATCCGCGACTGCTATAGCCGCTGGGACGAGCTGGTCGCGGGCGTTCGGCAGCATTTCGCGCGCGAACGTCCCGACGAGCAGGTCGATGCGGAAGTCTACTGCGTCATGCTGTTGTGCGCCTCGATCATCGGGCCGCGCGTTTTCGCCAACAGCGTCGAGCCGGGCGCGTCGGCCGATCGCGTCATCGAGCGATTCTTCCGGGAAGAACAGCGGATGCTTAATCGCGACGGCCTGCTGACGGGCGCGGCGCAGCCGGCGGATCGCGAGGAAGGCTGACCACCGCGACCCGCCGCACGCGGAGGGTTCAGCCGGCGGTTTCGGCCAGGTAGGCCTCGACCGTGTCCCTGATGACGGTCGCCAGGTGGCGGCAGAGGATTTCCTTTTCCTGAAAATGGACGTGCTCGATCGCGCCGCTCGACAGGCCGCGCTGGGCGGCCTCGATCACGGCGACGTCCTCGGAATGGACGTCGCGGGTCGTGCCCAGGAACACTTCGCGGCCGTAGCGCGTGCTGGCGGTCTCGTCCTCGCCCTTCCAGTAGAGCCGGATCACGCCGCGCGACTTCTCGGGACCGAGCGGCATCACGTAATGCAGGAAGTTGTTGAGCGGCGCGCAGAGCATGAAGAAGTTGGGAAACAGGGCAAGGTACTTGCGCGCATCGGGCAGCCCCATCAGGCCGTCGGCGGCGAGACGGGGCACGATCCGGCCGGCCGCGAGCGCCAGCGAATCGACGACCTGGCCGTTGGGATTGGTCCAGATCGTCTGCGTGCGGTGCTTGCCGTAAAGGCTGAAGCTTTCGGGATAGCCGAACGGATTTTCCGGCCCCACGCCGGGGCCGACCGTCTTCGGGTGGATGAAGCGCAGGTGGTAGTTTTCCTGGAAGTTGTCGTAGGTTACCTTCCAGTTGGCGTCGATCTCATAGACGTATTCGTGGAAGGTCGTGGCCTGGGCCGCGGGTGCCTGTTCAAGCATGTCGGCCAGGGGGCCGAGGTATTCGCGCAGGCTCTGTCGCGGGTCGAAGCAGATGAAGATCAGCCCGCCGCAGACCTCGACCGCCACCTGCCTGAGCGCGCAAGCGTCCTTGTCGATGTAGAAGCGTTCGAAATCGGGGGCGGACAGCAGCGCGCCGTCGCTGCCGAAGGTCCACATGTGATAAGGACAACTGAAAGTCGCCTTCTTGCCGCAGCTTTCGCTGGTAAGCTGGGTGCCGCGATGGGTGCAGACGTTGTGCAGCGCACGGACCTGTCCGTCCTTGCCGCGCACGATCAGCAGCGAGGCGCGGGCGAATTCGATCTCGCGCCGCACGAAGCTGCCCGCCTCGGGGATTTCGCAGACATGGCCGATATTCAGCCAGCTTCGCATCCAGATCGCCTTGCGCTCCAGCTCGTACCATTCCGGGTCGTAATAATACTTTGCCGGGATGGGCTCTGTGCCGAGCACCAGGGGATCGTCGGTGGCTTTGATCTCGCCCGAATGGATGTTCATGACCGTCTTCTTGCCGTTGCCTGAAAGGCCAGCATAGCTGACGGACGCATATTTTTCAACGGTACTGTTGAAAGTTTGACAGTACCCTATTCGTGCCGCAGTGCGTCGATCGGATTGAGCGAAGCGGCACGGCGGGCGGGGAAGTAGCCGAAGACGACTCCGATCAGCGCCGAGATGGCGAAAGCGGCCAGATTGATCTGCAGGTCGAAGGTCCACGGCACCTGCATCAGCGGCGTGGCCACCGCGATGACGGCTTGCGCCAGCACCAGGCCGATAACGCCGCCCAGGCATGAGAGCACCACCGATTCGACGAGGAACTGCAGCAGAACCTCGCCCGCCAGCGCGCCGATGGCGAGGCGGATGCCGATCTCGCGCGTGCGCTCGGTGACCGAGACGAGCATGATGTTCATGATGCCGATGCCGCCGACGATCAGGCTGATCGCCGCGACGGCCGCGACGATGCGGGTCAGCAGCGTCGTCGTGCCGGTCAGGGTGTCGGATATCTGCTTGGTGTCGAAGATGTTGAAGTTGTCTTCGCGCCCGCCGGTGATGTGGCGCCGCTCGCGCAGCAGGTCGGTGATCGCGGCCTGCACCTGCGACGTCTCATAGGCCTGATCGACGCCGACCAGCATCAGCCGCACGTTGGTGTTGCCGGTGAAGCGGCGCTGTACCGCCTTGATCGGCATGATGACCACGTCGTCCTGGTCGCCGCCGAAGCCGGCCTGACCCTTGGTCGAGAGCACGCCGATGACGTCGCAGCTCACCTCGCCGATGCGGAAACGCTGTCCCACCGCGCGGCCGCTGCGGAACAGGTTGGTCTTGACCGTCGAGCCCAGGATGCAGACCGCCTTGCCCGAGGCTTCTTCGGCCGGGGTGAACAGGCGGCCGGTGGCAAGCGGCCAGGGCTGCACGGTGAAGTAACCCGATGTCGTGCCGTTTATCGTCGTCGACCAGTTCGCGCCCTCGAATATCGCGGTCGCGCTGGCCTGCGCCTGCGGGGCGACGGCGGTGACGCCGGCGATCTGCTGCTGGACGGCGGTGACGTCGGAGGGATCGAAATCGGGCGGGCGCGGACCGCCGCCGCCGCGGCCGAAGCCC
>JBAYPJ010000118.1:0-8193 GCA_041677785.1 Novosphingobium sp.
CACCGTGCTGCGGCCCGCCTTCACGGCAACGGGTCAGGCGGCGTCCCATCGGCCGGCGCGGGCGCCCGCCCTGCCCGTTGCCGCCTGACCCGGGCATAGCCGACAAGGCCCACGGGGATCAGCAGCAGATAGGCGACGCTGACCCCGGCCAGCGTCAGCCAGGTTTCCGTGATGAGCGCCGCCACCAGCAGGCCCGAGATAGCCAGCAGCTCCAGCCGGATGCTGCGCCGGGGCCGCATCCTCGCCCAGCTCAGTGTCGGCAGGCTGGAAATCATCAGGAACGCGATAAGCACCAGCCATATGCCCACCGCTATCGGATCGCGCAGCGCAGCTTCGTCGGTCGCCATCCACAGATAGAGTGGCAGGAACGCCAGCCCCGCCCCGACGGGAGCGGGAACGCCGGTGAGGAACCCGGCCTGCTTGCGCGGCTCATCCAGCGTGTCGATCCGGGCATTGAAGCGGGCAAGCCGCAGCACGCAGCAGATGGCGAAGGCCAGCGCCGCGAACCAGCCCAGCCGCGGCAGCGACTGCAGCGACCAGAGATAGATGATCAGGGCCGGGGCGACGCCGAACGAGATCGAATCGGCCAGGCTGTCCAGTTCCGCGCCGAAACGCGATTGCGCCTTCAGGGCCCGCGCGATCCGGCCGTCGATACCGTCGAGCATCCCGGCCAGGATGATGCACAGCACCGCCTTGTCGAATTCGCCGCCGATGGCGAAGCGGATGCCGGTAAGCCCCACGCACAGCGCGCCCGCCGTTATGGCATTGGGCACCAGCCCCCGCAGCGTCAGCCCGCCGCGCAGCGGCCTGGCGCCCGGCTCGCTCACTGCTGAACCCCCTCGAGCGGTTCCTGCCGGCCGAACTGGGCCAGCACGGTCTCGCCCGCGACTATCTTCTGGCCCAGGATCACGCTCGGCTCGGTACCCTCGGGCAGATAGACGTCGACCCGGCTGCCGAAGCGGATCAGGCCGATGCGCTGGCCGCAGGCGAGGATGTCGCCCGGCTTGACGAAGGGGATGATGCGCCGCGCCACCAGCCCGGCGATCTGGGTGAATCCGATCGCCGTGCCGTCGCCGCGCTCAATGAGGATGTGCTGGCGCTCGTTCTCCTCGCTCGCCTTGTCGAGGTCGGCGTTGACGAACCGGCCGGGGATGTAGACCACCCGCCGCACGGTGCCGCCGATCGGCGCGCGGTTGATGTGGACATCGAACACGCTCATGAAGATCGAGATGCGCGTCACCGGCGCCTCGCCCAGCCGCACCGTGCCGCTGCCGTCGTCGACCGCCAGCTCACGCGGCGGCGGCACCTTCTGGATCAGCGTCACCAGCCCATCGGCGGGCGCGACGATGAAGCGGTCGCCCTGCGGCGTCACGCGCTGCGGATCGCGGAAGAAGGCGAGGATGCAGATCACCAGCAGGCCGAGCGGCCAGGCCAGCGTCTCCCAGGCGAAAAACGCGCAGACCAGGCACAGCGCCGCCGCCAGCCCCGCGAACTTGCGCGCTTCGGGATGGATCGCGGGCCAGCGCCAACCGGCCTCCCCGCGCCCCTGATTGTCGTGAACCTCGCCTGCCATGGGCGGGTATTAGGTACTGACCGCCGGCTTGCCAAGCGCGGCACCGGGCTTTTTGCCGGAACAGGCGGTCGTCCGGCCGAAGCCGTCGCAGGCGGGACTTTTTCGGAAAGGGCGGTGGTGGACAGGGCTGGATTCGAACCAGCGTACGCTTGCACGGGCAGATTTACAGTCTGCTGCCTTTAACCACTCGGCCACCTGTCCACACCGGCTGCCGGTTGCGGGCGAACCCGCCTTCGTTGCTCCCGAGGGAGCCTTCCGGCCGAGAGGCGCGCTCATGACGAAGCAAACCTTGCCTGTCAATGGGGTGGCTGGCAGGAGCGCGCTGAATTGCTCTTATCCGACTCGGCACGCTGAGCCGGGTGCGGCGCCGGCCGGCGCCGATCGGGCGCGGCTCGAGAAGGACATATCATGAGTTCACGCGGGGATGATCGGCCGAAGCGCGCGCTGCGCGGCCGGGCCGGGCGGATGCGCGGGGGGCGCGGCAGCGGGCGCGGCAGCAGCGGCGCGGTGCGGCTGTGGGGGCGCCACGCGGTCGAGGCGGCGCTCAAGAACCCCGAGCGCCGGCACCGCAAGCTCTGGGCGACGCGCGAGGGCGTCGCCTCGCTCGACGGCGAGCTGCCCGCCGACTTCCCGGTGGAATACGCGCAAGGCGCCGACCTTGCCCGGCTGGTCGCGCGCGATGCGCCGCACCAGGGGCTGGTGCTCGATTGCGAGCCGCTGCCCGAGATCTGGCTGGACGACGTGCTGGACGGCGATCCGGCGCGGCCGCTCATCGTGCTCGACCAGGTGACCGATCCGCACAACGTCGGCGCGATCCTGCGCTCGGCCGCGGCCTTCGGCGCCTGCGCGCTGGTCACGCAGGACCGCCATGCGCCGCCCGAATCGGGCGCGCTGGCCAAGTCGGCCTCGGGCGCGCTCGAGCTGGTGCCCTGGGTGCGCGTGGTCAACCTCGCCCGCGCGCTCGAGGACGTCGCCGAGGCCGGCTACTGGCGGATCGGCCTGGCCGGCGAGGCGCCCGCGACACTGGCCGAGGCGCTGCCCGCCGGCCCGGTGGCGCTGGTGCTCGGCGCCGAGGGCGAAGGCATGCGGCAGAACATCGCGGGCCACTGCGACGCGCTCGCCCGCCTGCCGATCAGCGAGGCGATGGAAAGCCTCAACGTCTCGAACGCGGCGGCCATCGCGCTCTACGCGGCCGCGGCGCGATAACGACCGGCCCGTCCCCATAAGGCAGGACGCCGCGCCTGCCGGGCAGGCGCGGCGTCCATTGCTTCCAGTATGGCGCGGCCGAGAGGCGCGGGCCGCGCCGTTTCTCAGTTGACGGCGTCCTTGAGGCCCTTGCCCGGCTTGAACTTGGGCTGCGACGAGGCCTTGATCTGCATCGGTTCGCCGGTGCGCGGGTTGCGGCCGGTCGATGCCTTGCGCTTCGAGACGGAGAACGTGCCGAAGCCGACGAGGCGGACTTCGTCCCCCTTCTGCAGCGCGCCGCTGATGGCGTCGAAAACGCCTTCCACGGCCTTGGTGGCGTCGTTGCGCGACAGCCCGCTCGATTCCGCGACAGCGCCGATGAGATCGTTCTTGTTCATTATGGAAACCCCCTACCTTTCAGTGGAACCGGAAACCTCAATTCGCCTCTCGCAAAGCGGCGCGAATTGAGCGGCTTTTGCCGGACCTGTCAAAGCGAAAAGCCCCGGAAACAGGGTGATTCAGCCTTAATTTCCGCCGCTTTTCGACGAATCGAGCGATTTTGCCCGCGACCCGGCAGCCCGGCAGGCGGCGGCGACCCGGAACGCTTCCGAGTCGCCGCATTGCAGCATGATCCACTCGCGGCCGCAGCACCGTCAGTGCGCGGTGGCGGATGCCGGCGGGGGGACCACGGGGGGCGCCGCCGACGTCTGGCTGGCAAGCTCGTCCGCCTCGGTCCACTCGATCGGCTCGAGCGGCTGCGTCAGCGCCAGCGCCAGCACCTCGTCGACATGGCTGAGCGGGATGATCTCCAGCCCTTCCTTCACGTTGGCCGGGATCTCGGCGAGGTCCTTGCGGTTCTCGTCGGGGATCAGCACCGTCTTGATGCCGCCGCGCAGCGCGGCCAGCAGCTTTTCCTTCAGCCCGCCGATCGGCAGCACGCGGCCGCGCAGGGTGACTTCGCCGGTCATCGCCACGTCGGCGCGCACCGGGATGCCGGTCAGCGTCGAGACGATCGAGGTGACCATGCCGATGCCCGCGCTCGGCCCGTCCTTGGGCACCGCCCCTTCGGGCAGGTGGATGTGGATGTCGCGGCGCTGGAAGATCGAGGGCTTGATGCCGTAGGCCGGACTGCGCGCCTTGACGAAGCTGAAGGCGGCCTGGACGGATTCGGTCATCACCTCGCCCAGCTTGCCGGTGGTCCGCACCCCGCCCTTGCCGGGCACGGTGACGCTCTCGATGGTCAGCAGCTCGCCGCCCACCTCGGTCCAGGCAAGGCCCGTGACCGCGCCGACCTGGTGCTCCTCTTCCGAGACGCCGTGGCGATACTTGCGCACCCCGGCGAAGTCGCCGAGGTTCTCGGGCGTGATCGTCTCCGCCGTCGCCTTGCCTTCCAGAATGCGGCGCAGCGACTTGCGCGCCAGCTTGGCGATCTCGCGCTCCAGCGTGCGCACGCCAGCTTCGCGCGTGTAGTAGCGGATGAGGTCGCGCAGGCCCTCCTGGGTCAGCGTGAACTCGCCCTTCTTGAGCCCGTGCGCCGATACCTGCTTGCGGATCAGGTGCCGCTCGGCGATCTCGACCTTCTCGTCCTCTGTATAGCCTTCCAGCCGGATGATCTCCATGCGGTCGAGCAGCGGCTGCGGCAGGTTGAGGCTGTTCGCCGTGCAGACGAACATCACGTCGGACAAGTCGAAGTCCAGCTCCAGGTAGTGGTCCTGGAACCGGGCGTTCTGCTCGGGATCGAGCACTTCCAGCAGGGCCGAAGCGGGATCGCCGCGGAAGTCCTGGCCGAGCTTGTCGATCTCGTCGAGCAGGAACAGCGGATTGCTCGTGCCCGCCTTGCGCAGGTTGGAGATGATCTTGCCCGGCAGCGAGCCGATGTAGGTGCGCCGGTGGCCGCGGATCTCGGCCTCGTCGCGCACGCCGCCCAGCGACTGGCGCACGAACTGGCGCCCCGTGGCCTTGGCGATCGACTTGCCGAGGCTGGTCTTGCCCACGCCCGGAGGGCCGACGAGGCACAGGATCGGCCCCTTCAGCTTGTTGGTGCGCGCCTGCACCGCCAGGTATTCGATGATGCGGTCCTTGACCTTCTCGAGCGCGTAGTGATCCTCGTCCAGAACCGCCTGCGCGGCGGCAATGTCCTTCTTGAGCTTGCTCTTCTTGCCCCAGGGCAGGCCGAGCAGCACGTCGAGGTAGTTGCGGATGACGGTCGCCTCCGCGCTCATCGGCTGCATCGACTTGAGCTTCTTCAATTCGGCCGTCGCCTTGGCGCGCGCTTCCTTGGAAAGCTTGAGCTTGTCGATCTTCTCCTGCAGCTCGGCGATCTCGTTGGCTTCCTCGCCGTCGCCGCCGCCCAGTTCCGACTGGATCGCCTTCAACTGCTCGTTGAGATAATATTCGCGCTGCGTCTTCTCCATCTGCCGCTTCACGCGGCCCCGGATCTTCCGCTCGACCTGCAGCACGCCGAGTTCGCCCTCCATGAAGGAATAGACCATCTCCAGCCGCTTCAACGGGTCGATCTCGGACAGCAGCGCCTGCTTGTCGGAGACCTTGGCGGAAAGCTGCGCGGCGACGGTGTCGGCCAGCCTCGCCGGCTCCTCGATGTCGCCGAGCTGATCGCCGGCGTCCTGCGACAGCTTCTTGTTGAGCTTGGCGTATTCGCCGAACTGCTCGACCACCGAGCGCATCATCGCCGAAACCTCGGCCCCCTCGGCCTCCAGGCTCTCGATCGGCTCGACCCCGGCGACGAGCATCGCGCCGCTGGCGCCTTCCTCGGCGCGCAACGACGCCAGGCGGCCGCGCTGCTGGCCTTCGACCAGCACGCGCACGGTGCCGTCGGGCAGCTTGAGAAGCTGGAGCACGGTGGCGACGACGCCGGTGTCGTAAAGGTCGTCGCGATCGGGATCGTCGCAGCCCGGATCGAGCTGCGCGAGCAGGAAGATGTCCTTCTCACCGGTCATCGCCGCTTCGAGCGCGGCGACCGATTTCTCGCGGCCGACGAACAGGGGCACGACCATGCCGGGGAAAACGACGATGTCGCGCAGAGGCAAAAGGGGAAGCAAGTTCACGATCATATCCACCCACTACGGCGCAGCTTCGCGCCGCGCCAGCCGGAAGGTCCGGCATTCGGTGCAGGATATGGGGTGAGGTCCGCGGCGGCGCAATGGCGGCGATGTGCGAGAATGTGGATGGCCGGCCTCAAGGCTCCGGCCGGTTCTGCCGCTCGGCGCCGCCGCCCAAGCCCCTGGAATACCTCGCAGCTTTTCGATCGCGCGGGTGCGCTGGCGATCGTCTTTCACCGCCCGGCCAAGCCGCCGCCGCCGGGAACGCGCAAGCCCCCGGCGGGGCGGCCGGGTCGGCGCCGCCGAGCCGGCAGGCGAATCGAATTTCTAGAACGGCAGCTTGAAGCCCGGCGGCAGGCCCATGCCCTGCTGGGCCTTGGCCATCTCCTCGCCCGCCACGTGGTCCGCCTTGACCCGCGCGTCGTTGTAGGCGGCGGCGATCAGGTCTTCCAGGATCGGCTTTTCGGACAGCGCCATCAGGCTGTCGTCGATCGCGACGCCGATCACGCGGCCCTTGGCCGAGCAGCGGATTTTCACGAGACCGCCGCCCGAGACGCCTTCCACCTCCAGCGAATCGAGCTTGGACTGCGTCTCGGTCATCTGCTTCTGGATGGTCTCGGCCGCCTGCTGCGCCGCCTTGATCATCTCTTCCATCGATTTCATCTTCTCTGGCTCCAGTTGCGCTCGTTCCGCGCGCGGGGAACGAAGCGGTCTTCATCGGTGATCGGTTCGGCCTGCGGAAAAGCCGCCATGACGGCCTCGACCAGCGGCGAACGGCGGATTTCGGCGTCCCTGGCCGCGGCGACCGCGGCCTCCTGCTCGACCAGCGTGGGCGTGCCGCCCTGCGCGACGCGCTCGACCTGCCAGGGCTGGCGCGTGACGTCCTGCAGCCCGGCCTTGAGGATGGCGGCGATGTCCTCGCGGAATTCGGGCGGCTGCGCATAGCGCAGCAGGCCGGGCGCCAGCTCGACCACGCGCACCTGCATCCGCATCGTGTTGGCCAGGCTCAGCTTGCCGGCCTCGTCGACCTGCCGGACGATCGCGTCCCAGGGCAGCGAGACGGCCGGAGCCGCCGCGCCGGCGCCCCCTTCGGGCGCGGGCGCCGCGGGCCGCGCCGCCAGCTCCTCCAGCTTGCGGGCGAGCTGGCCGGGATCGGGCATGTCGGCCGCGTGCATCACGCGCAGCAGCGCCATCTGCGCGGCGACCAGCGGGTCGGGCGCGGTGCGCACTTCCTCGAAACCCTTGAGCAGAAGCTGCCAGAGACGATGGAGCTGGCCCGCGCCCATGTCCTTCGCCCAGCCCTCGATCGCCTCGCGCTCCTCGGCCGAGGCGGCATCGGCCAGACCGCCGCCGATCTGCGCGACGGTGACGCGGTGGGTCAGGTCCATCGCCCCGCGCAGCAGCGCCAGCGGCTCGACGCCGAGCGCGAACTGCTGCGCGACGAGGCCGAGCAGCCCCGCCCCGTCCCCGCCGAGCAGCGCGGCGAAAAGCCGGCGCTGGACGCTCCTGTCGGCCAGGCCCAGCATGTCGCGCACCTGCCCGGCGCTGACTTTTCCATCGGCGTCGAGGTCGGCGTGCGCGATCGCCTGGTCGAGGATCGACAGCCCGTCGCGCACCGATCCTTCCGCCGCCGCCGCGATCATCGCCAGCGCCTCGGCCTCGGCCTCGACCGCCTCCTTCTCGCAGATGCCGGCGAAATGCTCGGCCAGCATCGGCGTGGGGATGCGGCGCAGGTCGAAGCGCTGGCAGCGCGAGAGCACGGTGACGGGCAGCTTGTCCGCCTCGGTCGTGGCGAACAGGAACTTCACGTGTGCCGGCGGTTCCTCCAGCGTCTTGAGCAAGGCGTTGAACGCATTGCGCGACAGCATGTGGACTTCGTCGATGATGTAGATCTTGTAGCGCGCCGAGACGGCGGCGTAGCGCACCGCCTCGATGATCTCGCGCACGTCGTCGACGCCGGTATGGCTGGCCGCGTCCATCTCGATCACGTCGATATGACGGCCCTCGGCGATGGCGACGCAAGGCTCGCAGACCCCGCACGGGTCGATCGTCGGGCCGCCCTGCCCGTCGGGCCCGACGCAGTTCAGCGCCTTGGCGATCAGCCGCGCGGTGGACGTCTTGCCCACCCCGCGCACGCCGGTCATCAGGAAGGCATGCGCCAGCCGGTCGCGCCGGATGGCGTTGGCCAGCGTCTGCACCATCGGCTCCTGGCCGATCAGCTCGGCGAAAGTCCGCGGCCGGTACTTGCGCGCGAGGACGCGATAGGGCTGCGCGGCTGCGGAGGCAGCGGCTGCGGGCGCCGGCGCGGCCGCTACGGGCCTGGGCGGTTCCGGCGGCGGCGGAGGCGATGGGGGCGATGGCGGAGGCGGCGGGGGC
>JBAYPJ010000119.1:0-8103 GCA_041677785.1 Novosphingobium sp.
AAAGCGGGCGCTCACGGAGGTCCGCGAGCGCGCCAGGCGTGAGCCCACCGCAGAAGCGGCGGGGAATTCAGACTATGATGCTACAGCCCATTCGGTATTGCTGGTGGCGATCCTCCGCTACCAACATTACGGCCCCCGCATTTATGGCGGCTACCCGTGCCCCGTGCCGCCTTCCAATGAGCGCAGATGGCTGCCAGCGCTGGCCCCGTGGTGCTGGAATGTGCTCCCGGTTCAAGGCGTGACAGATGGCCTTGGGGGAAATTCTGCTCGCGTAATCCCGGAAGATGCGCTGCACGACGTGGGCCTCGGCTTCCACGATCTCCGGCTCACCGGGGTTTGTCGGTTTCGGACGGTAGCCGTAAGCCTTGCCCCCAGCCGTGAGCCCCTTGCCGATCAGGCCGGCCATGCCCCGGCGCACCTTGTGCACGTTGTCCTCGCGAAACATCTGCGCAAACAGGCAGCGCATGCCCACAGTCAAGGTGTTCGCCTCTCCGCCGTGCACTTCGATGATCTTGACGTTGCGGAAGCTCAATCGTTTGAACAGGCCGGTCATGTCTTCCATGTCGCGCGAAAGCCGGTCCATCTGCTCGACAACGATGGCGTCCGCGCCGCCGTCCATGACGAAATCTATCAGGTCCTGAATACCGGGACTGCCGTGAAGACTCGCCCCGGATTTCGCATTGTCATAGAATTGGCCCACGACGGTCAGGCCTTCGCGTTTGGCGTAGGCGCGACACAGAGCGATTAGGGCCTCCCCGCATCGTTCCACACCCGAAGCTTCGTCAGGTCATAAGGCAACATGCTCCGCCTACGCTTCCGAGCAATTCAGCAGGAATTTGTCAACATCACTGTAATGAAGTAGAATGACATCAATTTTTTGCGCCAGTATCCTTGCAGACTTGGTATATTGCGCATCGGAAACAACCCATGCAGACGAAGCATTGTAGAAGCCCCTTCCAGCTGCGACTTCCTGAACTGCTTTGTTTCCGATTGCGGTTTGGCTTCGCTTGCATTGAACCACGATGATATTATGGCCATCTTCAACGATCAAGTCTGCTCCTTGATCTCCGGTTACGGGTGTTGGCCGGACGCGCATCCCCGCTTCCAAGAACTTAGACTCAATGAACCGCTCAAACTCAACACCCGTCATCGTCGGGCTGAATCCAAGGTCTTTCTGGGACTGGACAAAATCCCAACGATCATCAAGTATGTACGCCCTTAGTATTACGGGAAGAATTCTATCTTTCCGAGGGTAATTTTGGATGAAGTCTATTACAATCTGGTCTTTCTTTATGACTCTATCGTAGAAGTATTTTAATTCTACATTAAATTTATCAAACACTTCATTATTGTAATCATCGTAATAAACTAGATGATGATACTTTCTCGCAAGTGTCTTCAGATGAGGATCGACCAGCTCCTTTATCCGCTCCTCAACTTCTTCCTCTGCGTCGCAAAGGCGCTCGAATTCGCGCTCCTCCTCTTCTTCTTCAATCTGCTCTACTATCACAGCTACCTCCCTCGCCCATTGAGCTTCTTGAGCTGGGGTTGAAGCGCTCCTCCGTGGAGTGGTTCCACTGAATATCTGACGGAACAGCTTGAAAAGGACCATAATACACCCCCGGCGAACCGGCCCGACCTATAGAACGAGAGCTGAATGCTCAACCACCGAAGTGCACACGGTCAACCCCAGCCCCTCGGCAGGCGTGGGCGGATAATATCGGCACAGGATGCTGTAACCGAAGTCTTGATCAGCGCTGGCCCGGCAGCAGCCAAGCGACGGACGGGCGGCTGCGCGTGCCGCATCGCGCGCCACAGATCGTAAATCGCCTGCATGGCGAGCCACGCCGGCGCCGTGCTCATACCTGCCTGTTCAAGCCGCACCGCAAGGTCGGGGCTGATCGCCGCCTTGCCGTCCTGCACATGCAAGAAGGCAACCCGCGACAAGGCCAGATGCTCGGCGGCTTCGGTGACGGACAGGCCCAGTTCCACAATGACTTCATCGCGAGCGTTACACCGTGTTCAGCGCTGGGCAGGGTGCTCCACAGGCCCGCCTTGCGCTGCGTTGACAGTGCGGTGTTTGATGCTAACGAATTGGTCAGCGTGTCTCCGCCCGGGCGAAGGCGAGCAAGGAGAGGCAAAATGGCTGACTATTCCCCGACCATAGCTGTGTTCGATCCCTCTACCGAGCGGCAGATCGGCGAGATCGCCGATGGCGGGGCGCGGGCGGTGGACGAGGCGGTGGCGCGGGCGCGCGAGACGTTCGAATCCGGCGCCTGGCTCGGCAAGACCCCCTCGGAGCGCACGCGCATCCTGTTCCGCGCCGCCGATCTGATCGAGCAGCGGGCGGAGGAATTGGGGGCGATCGATTCCCGCAACGTCGGCATGTCGCGCAACCACGCGCGCAATCTGGTTCTCGCGGCGGCCGATCAGGTCCGCTATTTCGCCGGCTGGTGCACCAAGCTCTATGGCAAGGCGGCCGAGATGAAGATGGCCGGCGGGATTACCGGCGGGACGGCGGACCTGCTGGGCTATACCTTGAAGGAACCGGTTGGCGTCGCCGGCGCCATTGTGCCGTGGAACGGGCCGGCGCTCAATGCCGTCATCAAGCTGGCGCCGGCGCTTACGGCGGGTTGCAGCGTGGTGCTGAAGCCGGCGGAGGAGACGCCGCTTTCCGCCCCCGTCCTGGGCGAGATCCTGACAGAGGCGGGGATACCCGAAGGCGTGGTCAACATCGTCAACGGCTATGGGCACACGGCGGGCGCGGCGCTCGCCGCGCATCCGGACGTGGACAAGATCGCGTTCACGGGATCGACCGAGGTGGGCAAGCTGATCGTCCAGGCGGCCGCGGGCAATCTCAAGAAGGTCATGCTCGAACTGGGCGGCAAGTCGCCGGTGATGATCTATGAAGACGCCGACCTGCCCAAGGCCATCGCCGGGGCGGCGCTGGGCATCTTCATCAACTCCGGCCAGGGCTGCGTCTGCGGCAGCCGCGTCTATGTCCAGCGCGGCGTCTACGAGCAGGTGGTGGATGGCATCGCCCAGACCGCGAAGGCGCTCCGGCTCGGCGGCCCTGACGACGAGAACGTCGATATCGGGCCGCTGATCAGCGGCAGGCAGCTCGACCGGGTGATGGGCTTCATCGAGGAAGGCCGGCGCGACGGTGTCGAAGTCGTGGCCGGCGGACATCGTCTCGACCGTCCCGGCTATTTCGTCGCGCCGACGGTGCTGACCGGCGTGCGCGAGGACATGCGCCTGATGAAGGAGGAAATCTTCGGCCCCGTGGTCGCGGTCGTGCCCTTCGACGATGAAGAGGAAGTGCTCGGCTGGGCCAACGATTCCATCTATGGTCTTGCCGCCGCGGTGTGGACACAGGACATCACCCGCGCCCATCGCCTGGGCAAGCGGCTGGAAGCGGGCACCGTCTGGCTCAATGCGCAATTCGCCTGGGACCCGGCGATGCCGTTCGGCGGTTACAAGCAGTCGGGATGGGGCCAGGAATACGGCATCGAAGGGGTTGAAGCCTATATGAAAACCAAGTCGGTCTACGTCGGCGTCTAGAGCAGGCTCTAGGCCGCCGGCTACGGTACCAGGGGAAGCCCCCATTTCCGTATCGGCCCCATCGATCTCGATGTGATCGGTCCGATTTTCCTACTTGGGCCGCATTGGCTATCGGGGCGGAATGGTATGGACCTATCCCCCTGCCGGACGAATGCTGCCGGCTTGCGATGCGGCGCCCTTCTTGCCGGCGTTGGGTAACTGCGGGTTCAGGGCTGCAGGTGAGCGTGCGGTTTCTTCTCCCAGGACACCGTCAACTTTATCAACCGCGTGTCAACCGGGGCGTCGAAGCAGGCGGCAGCGGATCATGTCTGCGACCGGACCTAGAAGGGAAAGGCAAAGCGGATCGCGATGATCGACACCACGAAGGCGATCACGTTCAGCGGCATGCCGATGCGAAAGAAGTCCATGTAGCGGTAGCCGCCCATCTGATAGACGATCACGTTTGTCTGATAGCCGAAGGGCGTGGCGAAAGACACGCTTGCCGCCATCATCACCGCGACCAGGAACGGACGCGGGCTGACCGCCATGCTTTCCGCCAGCGCGACCGCCACCGGCGTCATCAGCACGGCGACCGTGGCGTTGGACAGCAATTCGGTGATGATGGAGGTGAGCAGATAGAGCGCCATCAGCGCGATCAGCGGGCTGAGGCCTTCGACGCTGCTTATCAGCAGATCGGAGGACAGGGCCGCGAGCCCGCTTTTTTCCATGGCGATGCCGATCACCACCATGCCGGCGATCAGGATCAGGATCTGCGGGCGCAGGCCGCTGTATGCCTCATCGGCCGTGAGCACGCGCAGGAGGATGAGCAGCACCGCGCCGGCAAAGGCGGTGGCGGCGATCGGGGCGACTCCCGCTGCGGCCAGCGCGACCGCCGAAACGAACACCAGCAGCGCGACGATGGCCTTGACCGGCTGCAGGGGCCTCGCCACCGTGAAAAGCTCCGGATTGCCGACCTGCGCGCTGTAGACATGCGTCCTGTCTATCGGCGGTGACGGCTCCTCGCGCGTTTCGGCCTCGTAGCGTCCACCCAGCAGTTTCCCGCTGAACAGGAACAGATAGAGCCCGCCGACAAGCGCGACCGGCAGGCCGACGGGGGTGATCTCGAAAATGCCGAACCGTGGCTGTCCCGCCAGGCTCGCCATGTCGTCGACGAGCAGGTTGGTGGACGTGCCGATCAGCGTGCAGCAGCCGGTGAGGACCGTGATATAGGACAAGGGGATCAGAAAGCGCTTGGGAGACAGTTTGAGCGCGTTGGCGACGTCCCGAACGACCGGCGCCATCAGGACGACGATCGGTGTCGAGTTGAGGAAGCAGGATACAGAGCCCACCATCGTCAGCAGTATCCACAATCCCATGGCGCCCAGCCGCTTGGACAGGCGGACCGCGCGCTCGATCGCGGCATCCAGCAGACCCGACAGTTCCAGCGCGTAGGCGATGACGAACAGCGAGGCGAGCGCGATGATCGCGGGGCTGGCGAAAGCGCCCTGCACGTCCACCGGCCGGACCACGCCGGTCATCAAAAGCACGGCGGCTCCGGAAAGCGCGACCACATCGGCGCGGATTTTGTCCCAAATGAGTGCCGCGACAACCGCTATCAGCACAAGAACGGTCAGGATCTGGTCTATCGTCATGATGCTGGCCGAGCGTTGAACGCTTATCCCGCCAAGTCAACTTTGATGTGGCGCCGGGGACACACTTTGCTATCGTCCCGCACCATGCCCGAACCCAGCGTCAGAACCAGCCGCCTCGCCATCGCGGGGGGGCTGCTCGCCACCCTCGTCGTCGGCGGTACCGCTTTTTTCGTGGGCCGCAATACCGCGCCGCAGCCGGCGCCGGCACCGCCTGCTCCGATAGAAGCGCCGCCGCCCGCGCCGCCGGAACCGAAAAGGGCGCTCGACCGGGCCGATCTCATCGCCCTGGCTGGGCAGGCGGCCGATGCTTTCGCATCGGGTATCGAGATGCCCGAAAGCGTCGCAAAGGCGAACGGAAGGCGCTTCAGCCTGGCCATTCCCTTCGGCTGTTCCGGACCGAGCGACGCGGCCGACACGCGCCCGATGCGCTGGCGATACGACGCGGAAGAGCAGACGCTTCGCGCGTCGATCGTGCCGGTGGCATGGCAGGAAAGCGAATGGGGGCTGGACGAACAGGCGGCTGCGATGACCGCCAAGGGCTTCTGGATCGACCGCCCCTGGTCGAGCAGCGAAAACTGCCCGCCCCTGGTGGACTCACCGGTTCCGCCGGATGAGGAAGCGATCGCCCGGCCGGGGCAGACGCTGGCCATCGCGCAATTTTTCGCGACGGATGCCGACCGGATCGGCTGGCGGGACGGCCGACCGTTCGAGGTCGTCAAAAGGATCGCGCCCGATCGTATCGACGATCGGCAAGGCATGCGGCTGCGGGTCTCGGGACGCGTCGATGGCGGCCGCAGGGGCGCGCCGGTGCGCTGCGTGCAGCCCGGCGGCGTGGATCAGAGGCCGATTTGCGTGATCACCGTTCAGATGGAGGAGGTCCGGCTGGAACTGCCCTCCTCGGGAGAGACCCTCGCCACCTGGCCGGTGGATCATTCCCGATAGCGGGCGTTGGGCCGCCGCCCTCTATCGGCGATCGGATCGCGCCAGCATGAGGCTGGCTACAGCCGCACGCACTGGCGCATGGTCGTGCGCAGCACGGTAGGGGCGTTGGCGAGCGATGCTTCGCCTTCCAGCCGGCCGTTGATGCGCAGATAGACCATGTCCCGCTGCGTCATGAGATGCTGCAGCAGCGGCGTTCCGGTGATGCCGCCCACCCAATGCGTGCCGGCGTTGTTCGCCCGCTGCACCGGGATGTTGACCAGCCGCCCGGCGAAGTTCCAGGTCATGGTGATGCGGGGGCCGGCGGCCGGCTTGTTCAGCAGCATGGCCATGTAGGGCCGGCCATTCTCGCAATAGAGCGTCAGCGAGACGATGCTGGGCGAGGCCGCCGCCTCGACATAGGCCGCCGGCGCGCGACCCCTGACCGGCAGCACTTCCCAGGGCGTGCCCGGCGCCGCATTGGCCCTTTCGCCCGGGCTGTTGCCCAGCATCCTGCGGATATCGGGGGGCTCGGGCAGGCGGCCGCTTGCAGGGGCATAGACGGTGAGCTTGCCCTTTTCCCACAGCCCCACCTGCACGGCGCGTTTCGCGGCGTCGATCAGCACATAGGCCTGGTCCTCGCCGCCGCGATGGGGCGCGTTGCCCATGATGTAATAGAGATTGCCCTGCCGTTCGAGGGGGCCGACCACGTTGAGGTTGGTCTTGAGCACCGCCATCTTCCCGCCGAGCGCCGCGCGCAGGGCGGCGGCGATCCCGCCCCTGTCGAAGAGGTCGATATTGTCGCGCGCGTAGCTGCCGGGATAGCGGCCCACCATGCTGGTGAGATTGTTCCATTCGAGCGGGGTGCCGGCGACCGTAGTCGGCGCGGTCGCCGCCGGAGGCGCCACGGCGCTGCCGGTACAGAACTGATAGCGCCCCGCGAGCGCCGCGTGGAACGGATCGGCGCGCTGGCCCGGCGCGGGCTCGGACACGATGCGCAAGGCACCGGGTTTCTCCTCGTCGTTCACATAGAGGAACACCGGACCCATGTCGCCGCCGCGGGGGAACGGATAGAATACGAGGATGTTGCCCTCATACCTCGCCCCGAAGAAGCTTGCCGCGAATTCCAGACGTGTGGTCTGTACCGTGCGGCCGCCGGCGCGAAAGGTCATGCCCGCGTTGTTGATCGTGACGCGCGGCTCGCGAGAGCAATCGCCGCCTGGCGCATAGCTGCCGTGTATGTGCCTGAATTCCTTGAGGCCGTTCGTCGGAATCGCCTGCGCGCCGGTCGACGCCAACAGGCCACCGGCGACAAATACGAGTCCGGGCGCTGCGCGCCGGCGAGAGAGTCGTTCTGCCATGGTGTCGTCCCTTCCACCTTTGAACGAAAGCCTATGCACCATGCAGGAAATGGCGGAAATTGAAACAGAAACCACAGTGCCGGCGCGGCTTTCGCGCAAGCGGATCGAACTCTAAACCGCCAGGCGCGGACGGGTGTGTGTGGACGGGGGCAACTGCATGAGCGCATTGGTGAAGCGCTCGAGCCACCACATGACGTCGCGCTCCTGGACATCCGCCATGAGACGTTCCCAGCGACGGATGCGCTCGGCAAGGGGCATGGACAGCGCGCGGCGCAGCGCATCCGAAAGCTCTTCGGCGCTGTGAGGATTGACGAGCAGGGCATCGGTCATCTGCTCCGCGGCGCCGGCAAAGCGTGAGAGGATGAGAACGCCCGGATCCTTAGGGTCCTGCGCCGCGACGTATTCCTTGGCGACGAGGTTCATGCCGTCGCGCAGCGGCGTGACCAGCCCAATCCGGCTGGCGCGGTAGACCCCGGCCAGGACATCGCGCGAGTAGCCCTGATTGACGTAGCGGATCGGCACCCAGTCGAGTCCGGCGTGGGCACCGTTGATCCTTCCCGCCAGCCCTTCGAGCGTGTTGCGGATGCGCTGATAGCTTTCGACCGTGCCGCGCGATGGCGGGGCGATCTGCA
>JBAYPJ010000120.1:0-7939 GCA_041677785.1 Novosphingobium sp.
CGCGACCGCCACGCCATGTTCTTCGCCACGCTGGGCGTCGTCGCCAGCTCCATTGAGCGCGTTGCCGTCGAAATCCGCCATCTGCAGCGCACCGAAGTGCTCGAAGCCGAGGAGTTCTTCTCTCCCGGCCAGAAGGGCTCCTCGGCGATGCCGCACAAGCGCAACCCGGTGCTGACCGAAAACCTTACCGGCCTCGCCCGCGTCGTCCGCTCGGCCGTCACCCCGGCGCTGGAAAACGTGGCGCTGTGGCACGAGCGCGACATCTCGCACTCCTCGGTCGAGCGTTTCATCGGGCCGGACGCGACGATCACGCTCGACTTCGCGCTCGCGCGCCTGACCGGCGTGGTCGACAAGCTGGTGGTCTATCCCGAGCGGATGCAGAAGAACCTCGACCGGATGGGCGGCCTCGTCCATTCGCAGCGCGTGCTGCTGGCGCTGACCCAGGCCGGCCTGTCGCGCGACGATTCCTACCGGCTCGTCCAGCGCAACGCGATGAAAGTCTGGGAATCGGACGGCCGGCTCTCGCTGCTGGAACTGCTCAAGGCCGACCCGGAAGTGAGCGCGGCGCTCTCCGCGCAGCAGATCGAGGACAAGTTCAACCTCGACTATCACTTCAAGGCCATCGACCGCATCTTCGCCCGCGTGTTCGGGGACTAGGCCATTCCTCCCCGAGCTTGCTCGGGGAGGGGGACCAGCCGCAGGCTGGCGGAGGGGCACGGCCGCCGACGCCCAACGCCGGGGCGGGTGCCCCGCCACCATGCTGCGCATGGTCCCCCTCCCCGTGCCGGGGAGGAAGCAAACCCTTCCCTTGCCGCGCAATCTTGCTAGCATCGGACGATAGTCCCGGGGACAGAGGAGGCAGGACGTGCAGATCATCCGCACCTTGATCTGGATCGCCATCACCGTGATCCTCGTCGCCTTCATGGCGATGAACTGGGAACGGGCGCCAGTGAACATCTGGCCGCTGGAAAGCGGCTATGTCTATTTCCAGTGGCCGGTCGGGGTGATCGCGCTGGTGTTCTTCCTGCTCGGGCTGGTGCCGATGTGGCTCTACCACCGCGCCGGCAAGTGGCGCTGGCAGCGGCGGATCGCCTCGCTGGAGCATTCGGTGCGCGCCACCGCGATCACGCCGCCGCTCGCCACGTCCACCCAGCTCGACGCCCAGAGCCAGCAGGCCCAACCGGAAGACCCCGTCCCCTGATGTCCAGCAACCCCATTTTCCTGGCGCTCGACGTTCCCCGTCTCGACGCCGCCGAAGCGCTTGCCCGCAAGGTCGCCGGCCATATCGGCGGGCTCAAGCTGGGGCTGGAGTTCTTCTGCGCGCACGGCCAGCACGGCGTGCACGAGATCGCCCGGATCGGCCTGCCGATCTTCCTCGACCTCAAGCTGCACGACATCCCCAACACGGTCGCCGCGGCAATGCAGGCGATCCACGTGCTGGAACCGGCGATCGTCACCGTCCACGCCAGCGGCGGGCAGGCGATGATGGAGGACGCCAAGGCCGCGGCGGGGGAGCATTGCAAGGTGGTCGCCGTCACCGTGCTCACCAGCCTCGACGAAAGCGACCTTGCGCGCACCGGCGTTCCGGGCAGCGCGCGCGACCAGGCGCTGCGCCTTGCCGAACTGGCCCATGCCGCCGGGCTCGACGGCATCGTCTGCTCGGGGCACGAGGTGGCCGATATCCATCGCCAGTGGCGCGACGGCTATTTCGTCGTGCCCGGCCTGAGGCCGGCCGACGGCCGGAACGCCGACCAGAAGCGCACCGTCACCCCGCGCGAGGCGCGCGACGCGGGCGCCAGCGTGCTGGTGGTCGGCCGCCCGATCAGCCGCGCGGAAGACCCGCTGGCGGCGGCGCGGGCGATCGAGGCGACCTTGTAGGCATCGCACGGCCCTGAACGCCGTCCGCCATCTGTTCAGCCGCAGGCAACCAGACGCCCGCCAGGCCGTTTCCCGACGAAACGAAGGAGTATGCCGATGAAGCGCTTTGCCCTGCCCGCTGCCCTCACGCCCGCTGCCCTCACGCCCGCCGCCCTCACGCCCGCCGCCCTCATGCTCGCCGCAGCGCTCGCCCAGCCCGCGCTGGCGCAGGCGGGGCCGCTGCCGGCGATCGCCGCCGGACACACCCTGCTCACCGTCGAGGCCGAGGGCAGCTCCGCGCGGGCGCCCGACCTCGCGCTGTTCGGCGCCGGCGTGACCACGCAGGGCAAGACCGCGGCCGAGGCGCTCCGCGCCAATTCCACCGCGATGACGCGCGTGGTCGCCGCGCTCAAGCGCGCCGGCGTGGCCGACCGCGACATCCAGACGAGCAACCTCAGCGTGAACCCGGTCTATGCCGAGCCGCGCCGCCTGCCCGACGGCTCGATCGAATCGCGGCCGCAGGAGATCGTCGGCTATCGGGTCAGCAACACCGTCTCCGTCCGCCAGCGCAAGCTCGGCGATTACGGCCAGGTGATCGACACGCTCGTCGCGGCCGGCGCCAACCAGGTCAACGGGCCCGGCTTCCAGCTCGACCGGCCCGACGAGGCGCTCGACGCCGCCCGCACCGAGGCGATGGCCAAGGCCCGCGCCCGCGCGGACCTCTACGCCCGCGCCGCCGGCCTGCGCGTGGCGCGCATCGTCTCGATCAGCGAAAGCGGCGGCCGCATGCCCTCGCCGGTGATGTACCGCATGGCCGCCGCCGAAGCCGCGCCCGCCCCGCCGGTCGCCGCCGGCGAGGTGTCGCTGAGCGTCAACGTCACCGTGCAGTTCGAACTGGCGCCCTGAAACCCCGCGTCGCCCCGGGACCTCGTCCGGGGCGACGCCGGTTCGCATCTCCGGGCCGATGTGGTAGCGGGCCGCCGGATACCGGAGACCGACCAGACGTGACCAGCCCCGCCATCAAGATCTGCGGATTGACCAGCGCCGAAGCGCTCGACGCGGCGATCGGCGCGCGCGCCGACTATGCCGGCTTCGTCTTCTTCCCGCCCTCGCCGCGCCACCTGGCGCCGCGCGACGCCGCCGCGCTGGCGGCGCGCGCCGAGGGGCGGATCGGCCGCGTCGGCCTGTTCGTCGATGCCGATGACGCGACCGTGGCCGAAGCGCTCGCCGCCGCCCGGCTCGACGCGCTGCAGCTTCACGGCGCGGAAACGCCCGAACGCGCCGCGCAGCTCAAGGCCCGCTTCGGCCTGCCGGTGTGGAAGGCGCTGCCTGTCGCGAGGGCGGAGGACGTCGCCCGCGCCTCTGCCTATGCCGGCGCCGTCGACCTCGTGCTGTTCGACGCCAAGACGCCCAAGGGGACCTTGCCCGGCGGCATGGGCCTGTCGTTCGACTGGAGCCTCGTCGCGCGTTGGAAAGGGCCCCTCGCCTGGGGCCTTGCCGGCGGCCTCACGCCGGAAAACGTCGCCGAGGCGGTGCGGCGCACGGGGGCGCCGCTGGTCGACACCTCGTCCGGCGTCGAGAGCGCGCCGGGCGTGAAGGACCGCGGCAGGATTGCGGCATTCTGCGCTGCTGTCAAAAACGCGGCATGAAAAGGGGCGGCCCGTCGCCGGACCGCCCCGAAAATGCTTCGAAATCAGCGATCAGAAGCCATAGACGAGCGCGATGCCCGCCTGGTTGTTGATCGCGTCGTCCTCGAAGTTGTACTGGCTGAACTCGGCGCGCAGCGACAGGTTCTGCGTCAGCGAGGTCTCGAGACCGGCGCCGTAGCGCACGCCATCGCTCCACACGTTGCAGGCCGAGCCGCAGCCCTTGACGCCCGACTTGGCGCGGGCATAGCCGACGCGGCCATAAAGCGCGGTGCTCTCGTTCAGCTTGTAGCCCAGACGCGCGCCGACGCCCCAGCCCCACTTGGCTTCGAAGCCCAGATTGTCCTCATCGGCCGAAGCCAGGTCGATGTTGGCCTCGACGCCGGCGAAGGCCGACTCGCCCAGCGGCAGGTCGTAGCCGAGGAAGGCGGTGCCGCCGACGCCCGACACGCCCACACCCTCGGCCGGGCCCGAGCCCTGCACGTTGTCGAGGGTGACACCCGCGCCGACGTAGGGGCCCGCGAATTCACGAGCCACGGCCGGGCTGGCGATCATGGCCGACACGGCGAGCGGGAGAAGAATCTTGCGCATTGAATTACTCCTGAAATCATCGTTCCCCATCTTCCGGGGAGCCCGCCGGTTAGGAGTTGTGTTGCACTGCAACAACTGCCAAGCGCTTGCTTCCTATGTTTATTTTTCAAATTGTTGCGGGAATGTTACAGTTCGGTGACGCCGGATGGAGCGGCGCGATCTGTGCACTGCAACAAAAAAAGGGGCGGCCCGTTTCCGGACCGCCCCGCTGATCGACTCGGTGGCTTTCGATCAGAACTTGATGCCGATGCCGGCCGCGACCGCATTCGAGTCGGGCGCGCCGTTGCTGGTGAAGAAATGGCGGTACTCGACCTTGCCGTAAAGGTTGCTGCCGAACGCGTGCTCATAGCCCGCGCCGGCATGGACGGCATCCTCGCAGAGCGAACAGGGCTTGGTGGTATAGCCCGCCGCGACGAACAGCTTGTCCGCCGGCGAGGCCTTCACGCCGGCGCGGCCGGTGAAGCCGAAGGCCACGCGCGTGCCCGATTCGAGAATCTTGTCGGCCGACACCTCGGCTCCGGCGAAGGCGCTGCTGCCCAGGTCGAAGTCGTAGCCGGCGGCGACGCCCGCGGTTCCCTGCGTGTCGCCGGGCGTCCAGTAGACGCCGCCGCGACCCTCGAAGCGCGCCTCGTTGGCGAGCGCCGGCGTCGCCATGGCCGTCGCGGCCGCGAGCGAGAGAAGAACCTTACGCATGTCAAACTCCTTGCATATTCACCCTGATGACAGGGGTGCGGCGGTAGCTAGGAGGCTCGATCTTGCGCGCGGATGAACTCGCTATTCAGAAATGTCGTTGACAAGCACGACTGTTACTCGATTGCCACATATTGTATCGACATTGGGATCAGTCGTTACAAATTCGCCGCGAGTGCCGTAATCTGCCGAAAAGCTGGACTTCCGGGGCCGCCTCTGCCAAGCGCCGCGCGTCATGAGCGCCGATCCGACAACCGCCAATTCCCTGCGCAACCTGCCCGACGAGGGCGGCCATTTCGGCCGGTTCGGCGGCCGCTACGTCGCCGAGACGCTGATGCCGCTGATCCTCGACCTGGAGCGCGAATATACCGCCGCCAAGACCGATCCGACTTTCAAGGAGGAGTTCGAGGACCTGCTCGAGCACTATGTCGGCAGGCCCAGCCCGCTCTATTTCGCCGAGCGGCTGACCGCGCATTTCCGCGGCCTCGCCCCCGCCGGCAAGGGGCCGAAGATCTACTTCAAGCGCGAGGAACTGAACCACACCGGCGCGCACAAGATCAACAACTGCCTCGGCCAGATCCTGCTCGCCCGCCGCATGGGCAAGACGCGGATCATCGCCGAGACGGGCGCCGGCCAGCACGGCGTCGCCACCGCCACCGTCGCCGCGCGCTTCGGCCTGCCCTGCACGATCTTCATGGGCGCCAAGGACGTCGAGCGGCAGAAGCCCAACGTGTTCCGCATGAAGCTGCTCGGCGCCGAGGTGCAGCCGGTGGTCAGCGGCGCGCAGACGCTGAAGGACGCGATGAACGAGGCGCTGCGCGACTGGGTCGCCAACGTCCACGACACCTTCTACATCATCGGCACCGCCGCCGGCCCGCACCCCTACCCCGAGCTGGTGCGCGACTTCCAGTCCGTGATCGGCATCGAGACTCGCGCGCAGATACTCAAGGCCGAAGGCCGCCTGCCCGACATGCTGGTGGCCGCCGTCGGCGGGGGCTCGAACGCGATCGGCCTGTTCCACCCGTTCCTCGACGACGCGGCCGTCGCCATGATCGGCGTCGAGGCGGCGGGCCACGGCATCGCCAGCGGCCAGCATGCCGCCAGCCTGACCGGCGGCAGGCCGGGCGTGCTCCACGGCAACCGCACCTATCTGCTGCAGGACGAGGACGGCCAGATCACCGAGGCGCACTCGATCAGCGCCGGCCTCGACTATCCCGGCATCGGCCCCGAGCATAGCTGGCTGCACGAAAGCGGCCGCGTGGACTATGTGCCGATCACCGACGACCAGGCGCTGGAGGCGTTCCAGCTCTGCTGCAAGCTGGAAGGCATCATCCCGGCGCTCGAAAGCTCGCACGCCCTCGCCGCGCTGCCCGAGCTGACGCAGCGGATGGAGGCGGACAGACTCGTCGTGGTCAACGTCTCGGGCCGAGGGGACAAGGACATCTTCACCGTCGCCGACGCGCTGGGGGTGGAGCTGTGAGCGTTGATCAGCCCGGCGGAGCCCGCGCGATGACCCGCCTCGCCGCCGCCTTCGCCAAGGGCCGCCCCGCCCTCGTCACCTTCATCACCGCCGGCGATCCGACGCCCGCCGCGATGCCGGCCATCCTCGACGCGCTGGTCGCAGGCGGCGCCGACGTGATCGAGCTGGGCATGCCGTTCACCGATCCGATGGCCGATGGCCCGGCGATCCAAGCGGCCAACCTGCGCGCGCTCGGCGCGGGGACGCGCACCGCCGATATCTTCGCGCTGGCCACGGCCTTCCGCGCCCGCCACCCCGACGTGCCGCTGGTGCTGATGGGCTATGCCAACCCGATGACCATCCGCGGCCCCGAATGGTTCGCCGCCGAATGCGCCAAGGCCGGCATCGACGGCGTGATCTGCGTCGACATCCCGCCCGAGGAGGACGCCGAGCTGGGCCCGGCGCTGCGCGCGGCGGGCGTCTCGCCGATCCGGCTGGCCACGCCGACATCGGACGAGGCGCGGCTGCCGACGATCCTCAAGGACACCTCCGGCTTCATCTACTACGTCTCGGTCGCGGGCATCACCGGCAAGCAGCAGGCGGCGCTCGGCGCGATCGAGCAGGCGATGGCACGGCTCAAGGCGGCGACCGACCTGCCCGTCGCGGTCGGCTTCGGCGTGCGCACGCCCGAGCAGGCCGAAGCCATGGCCAGGCATGCGGACGGCGTGATCGTCGGCTCGGCGCTGGTCGAGGTCGTGGCGCGGCACGGCGCCGAGGCCCCCGGCCCGCTGCGCGAGGCGACCCGCGCGCTGGCCGACGCGGTGCACCGGGCACGGGCGTGACCCCGATCCTCCCCCTCCCCGAGCAAGCTCGGGGAGGAATGATGCGCGATTTCGCCGTCTCCGACGATCCGGCGGTGCAGGCGCAGCTCGACCGGCTGGGAGCGCTGTCGCTGCCGCAGGGGCGCTTCGGGCTGGAGACGATCCGCGCGATCCTGGCGCGCCTCGGCGAACCGCAGAAGCGCCTGCCGCCCACATTCCACGTCGCCGGCACCAACGGCAAGGGATCGACCTGCGCGTTCCTGCGCGCCATGCTGGAGGCGCAGGGCCTCAAGGTCCACGCCGCCACCAAGCCGCATCTGGTCCGCTACAACGAGCGCATCCGCATCTCCGGCACGCTGATTTCCGACGCCGAACTGGCCGAACGGCTGCAGCAGGTGCTCGACGCGGCGGAAGACCTGGCGCCCAGCTTCTTCGAAGTCACCGCCGCCGCCACCTTCCTCGCCTTCGCCGAGCATCCGGCGGACGCCTGCGTGATCGAAGTCGGCCTCGGCGGCCGGTTCGATGCGACCAATGTGCTCGACCACCCCGCCGCCTGCGGCATCGCCTCGCTGGGCATCGACCACGAATCCTTCCTGCTGCGTCCCGAAGAAGGCGTGCCGCAGGAACCGCTGGCGCGCATCGCCTTCGAAAAGGCGGGCATCGCCCGCCCCGGCGCGCCGCTGGTGACGCAGGCCTATCCGCGCGCTGTCGCCGCCGCGCTCACCCGCACCGCCGCGCTCCACCGGGCCGAGCTATTCATGCGCGGGCGGGCCTGGCGCGCCGAGGCGGGCGAGACGATCGCCTATCGGGACGCCTTCGGCCCGCTCGCCCTGCCCCTGCCGGAGCTGGCGGGGGCGCATCAGGCGGACAACGCC
>JBAYPJ010000121.1:0-7884 GCA_041677785.1 Novosphingobium sp.
CCGCAGACGCCGACGCCCTCGTCGAGCGCCATGTCGTTGCCGATGCCGGTGACACGGGTGAGCACGCTGGGGCCGTCGCCGATCAGCGTCGCGCCCTTGATCGGCGCGCCCAGCCTGCCGTTCTCGACGCGATAGGCCTCGGTGCAGGAAAAGACGAACTTGCCCGAGACGATGTCCACCTGGCCGCCGCCGAAGCTCTTGGCGTAGATGCCGTTCTTCACGCGCGAGAGCAGTTCGGCCGGATCGTCGTTGCCGCCGCGCATGAAAGTGTTGGTCATCCGCGGCATCGGCGCGTGGGCGTAGGATTCGCGCCGGCCGTTGCCGGTGGCGGGCACGCCCATCAGCCGGGCGTTGAGCCGGTCCTGGATGTAGCCCTTGAGGATGCCGTCCTCGATCAGCACGTTCTCCTGCGTCGGCGTGCCCTCGTCGTCGATCGTCAGCGAACCGCGGCGGCCGGCGATGCTGCCGTCGTCGACCACGGTGACGCCCGGCGCGCCCACGCGTTCGCCGATGCGGCCCGAGAAGGCGCTGGTGCCCTTGCGGTTGAAGTCGCCCTCCAGCCCGTGGCCGACCGCCTCGTGCAGCAGCACGCCCGGCCAGCCGGGGCCGAGCAGCACGGTCATCTCGCCCGCCGGCGCGTCGACGCTGTCGAGGTTGGTCAGCGCCTGGCCCAGCGCGGTGTCGATGGCGCGGTTCCAGTTCTTCGGATCGAACAGGTCGTCGTAGAGCCAGCGGCCGCCCATGCCGAAGCTGCCGGTCTCGCGCCGCCCGTTCGCCTCGGCGACGATGCCGACGTTGAGGCGCACCAGCGGGCGGATGTCGGTGGCGACGAAGCCGTCCGCGCGGACGATCTCGACCACCGACCAACTGGCCGAAAGGCTGGCGGAAACCTGGCTGACGCGCGGATCGCGCGCGCGGGCGGCGGTGTCGATCGTCTCGAGCAGCCTGACCTTCTCGGCGAAGGGCACCGCGTCGAGCGGCGAGGCGTCGGTGTAGAGGTGGCGGTTGGTCGCGCGCGGCGGCGGGGCCGGCGCGCCCTGCGCCGGATCGAGCAGCCGCAGCGTTTCGCCGGCGCGGCGGATCGCGGCGGCGGAGATGTCGTTGGCGTGGGCGAAGCCGGTCATCTCGCCCGAGACGCCGCGCAGGCCGAAGCCCGCGTCGCGCGAATAGTCGGCGGTCTTCAGCCGGCCATCGTCGAAGCCGAAGCTCTCGGAGGCGATGAACTGCAGGTAAAGCTCGCCGTCGTCGCATTTCGCCAGCGTCTCGCGCGCGAGCGCCTGGGCCTCTTCGGGCGAAAGCTGGCCGGAACGGTAAAGGAGCGAGCGGGGATCGGCGATGGCGGTCATTCGGGACATATAGGCAGTTCGGCATCGCGGCGAAAGCCGGGACGGCGGATGGCCCACATCAGCTCAGCGGACCGCGCCCGCTATCGACCGGCTGCTCCGAATAGAGGTCGCCCGGTCCCAGCTCGTGCAGGTGGCGCCTTTCGTGCTCGCCGCCGTTGAGCACGAAGCGGCGGTCGCAATAGCCGCAATCGACATAGCCCTTCTCGTCGATCTCCAGCCAGACGCGCGGGTGGCCCAGCGCGGCCGGCTTGTAGGCGCCGATGGCGCGGATGTCGGTCGCGCCGTCGCAGCAGACGCGGCGGGAGTCGGTATAGACGGTCTCGGGAGGCTGGATCATGGCGCGCGCGATAGCAATCGGCGGCCCGCTTTTCCAGCCTTTACGCAGGGGGCGTCCTGCCGCAAAGCGGCGCGATGAGCGAAGGTCCCGCGATCTCTATCCGCAATCTCGTCAAGCGCTATGCCGGGGAAAGGGGCGTGCCGGGCAAGCTGGCGCTGGACGACGTCAGCTTCGACGTGCCGCAGGGCGGCATCTTCGGCCTGCTCGGCCCCAACGGCGCGGGCAAGTCGACGCTGATCAACACGCTGGCCGGGCTGGTGATGAAGACCTCGGGCCAGGTCGAGATCTGGGGGTTCGACATCGACCGGGACATGCGCAACGCCAAGCGCGCGATCGGCATCGTCCCGCAGGAGATCGTCTTCGACCCGTTCTTCACCCCGTTCGAGGTGCTGGAAATCCAGGCCGGCCTCTACGGCGTCGCCAAGCCGCTGCGCCGCACGATGGAACTGCTGCGCGCCGTGCACCTCCATGACAAGGCGCAGGCCTATGCCCGCACGCTGTCTGGCGGCATGAAGCGGCGGCTGCTGGTGGCCAAGGCCATGGTCCATTCGCCGCCGGTGCTGGTGCTGGACGAACCGACCGCGGGCGTCGATGTCGAACTGCGGCGCCAGCTGTGGGAGCTGGTCGGCGAGATGAACGCCGAGGGGGTGACGGTGGTGCTGACCACCCATTACCTCGAGGAGGCGGAGGAGCTGTGCGATCGCATCGCCATCATCAACCACGGCAAGCTGATCGCCAACCAGACGACGCGCGAACTGGTCGGCATGGCGCGCGAGAAGGTCGTCGTGCTGACGCTCGACCGCGAGATCGCCGCGCCGCCCGCCAACCCCGCCTTCCTCAAGTGCGCGAAGACGGGCGAACGCACGATCGAGGTCACGTATGACAGGGATCGCATCAATGCCGGCGAGGTGCTTGCGCTGATCCAGAACCAGGGCTTCGCCATCGTCGACGTGACCACGCGCGAGCCGGACCTGGAGGACGTGTTCGTGACGCTGACCAGCGCGGCGAACGCAGCGTGACAGGATTGCAGAATCTGTATATCCTCTAACATCTGTATCATGGCGGAGTTTGGCGCATGAACGTTCAGCGTGGCAAGTTGGTCAGCGGCGGACGTCTTCAGGTGCCTGCGGACATTCGCCAGGCACTGGGTCTGAAGGACGGCGACGCCGTGACGATGGAAGTGGTGGACGGCAAGCTGCAGGTTCGCCCGTACAGGGACGTGATAGCGGAAGTGCAGGCGCGATTCCGCGCGCATCTGCCGCCGGGCGTCTCCGCGTCGGATGTAATCGACGAGTTCATCGCGGAGCGCCGGGCGGAAGCGGAAAAGGAATAGGCTGAATGCCGACAAGCGGCGTCCTGGATGCTTCGGTCCTGCTGGCGATCATCCTCGGCGAAATCGGCGCGGCGGATGCAAAGCCCTGGCTCGCGAACGCCTGCATCGGCACGGTCAACCTGTCGGAGGTCGTCGCCAGGCTTGCCGACCTGGGCTTCACGGCTGAATTCATCGATGAAGGTCTCGCCGAACTCGATCTCGACATCAGGCCTTTCGATCGCGCACAGGCTGAGCGGGCGGGACTGCTTCGACCGCAAACGCGCCGATTGGGCCTTTCCTTCGGCGATCGCGCCTGCTTGGCTCTCGCGGCCGAGTTGGAGCGCGTGGCGGTGACTGCGGATCGAGCCTGGACAGGGCTCGACATCGGCGTCGAAATCGAATTGATCCGGTAGCGCGAATGAACAAGACAGAACAATGATCCACGACGTCATCATCGTCGGCTCGGGCGCCGCCGGGCTCACCGCCGCGCTGGCGCTGGCCGAGAAGCTCAAGGTCCTGGTCCTCGCCAAGGGGACGCTCACCGGCGGCTCGACCGCGCATGCGCAGGGCGGGATCGCCGCGGTGCTCGATGCGGGGGATACGTTCGAGGACCATATCCGCGACACCATGGTGGCGGGCGCCGGGCTCAACCGGGCGGAGACGGTCGAGTTCGTCATCGAGCGCGCGCCGCACGCGATCGACCGGCTGGTCCAGCTCGGCGTGCCGTTCAACACCGATGGGGCGAATCTCCACCTGACGCGCGAGGGGGGGCATTCGCACCGGCGCATCGTCCACGTCGACGACGCCACCGGCTGGGCGGTGCAGTCGGCGCTGCTCAAGGCGGCCGAGGAGCACCCGAACATCACCCTGCTGCCGGGACGCGCCTGCATCGACCTGATCACAGGGCGGCACGAGCTGCGCTATTCGGGATCGGGCCGGGTCTGGGGCGTCTATGCGCTCGACGAGGCGAGCGGGCGGGTCGAGGCGCATACCGCGCGCGCCACGGTGCTGGCGACCGGCGGGGCGGGGCGCTGCTACCTGTTCTCCACCGCGCCGCGCGGGGCGACGGGCGACGGCATCGCCATGGCCTGGCGCGCGGGCGCGCGCGTTTCCAACATGGAGATGATGCAGTTCCACCCGACCTGCCTCTACAACCTGGAGGTCAAGAACTTCCTCATCACCGAGGCGGTGCGCGGCGAGGGCGGGCACCTGAAGATCCCGCCCGGCCATCCCGGCGAGGGCACGCGCTTCATGCCTGCCTTCGACGAGCGCGCCGAGCTTGCCCCGCGCGACATCGTCGCCCGCGCGATCGACCACGAGATCAAGCGGCTCGGCCTCGATTACGTTCATCTCGACATCAGCCACCAGCCGGCCGACTTCGTGAAGGGCCACTTCCCGACGATCCACGAGAAGCTGCTGGGCCTCGGCATCGACATGACCCGCCAGCCGATCCCGGTGGTGCCGGCGCAGCATTACACCTGCGGCGGCATCGTCATCGACCTCGCCGGCCGTACCGACCTGCCGGGGCTTTACGCGGTGGGCGAATGCACCGAGAGCGGCCTGCACGGCGCCAACCGCCTTGCCTCCAATTCGCTGCTCGAATGCTTCGTCTTCGGCGAGGCGGCCGCGGCCGACATCCTGGACCAGTGGGACGCCTTCGACGCGCCGCCGCCGGTCAAGCCCTGGGATGAAAGCCGCGTCACCAATTCGGACGAGGAAGTCGTCATCAAGCAGAACTGGACCGAGATCCGCCGCTTCATGTGGAACTACGTGGGCATCGTGCGCACGACCAAGCGGCTCGAACGCGCGCAGCACCGGATCAAGATGCTGACCGACGAGGTGGGGGATTACTACGGCCACTTCCGCGTCAGCACCGACCTTATCGAATTGCGCAACCTGCTGCAGACCGCGGGCCTGATCGTCGCCTCGGCGCTCAAGCGCCGGGAAAGCCGCGGGCTGCACTACACGCTCGACTATCCGCGCACGCTGTCGGTCGCGCGCGACACGGTACTGGTGCCTTGACGCGCGCGCCGCATCGGCGAGGATAGCGTATTCGGGGCCCGGCACGGGCGGGGCCGCGATCGGGAGAGTTCGATGAGGACAGCGTTCGTTACCGGCGCCTCGCAAGGCATCGGCGCGGCCACGGCAAAGGCGCTCGCGGCCGACGGCTTCCGCGTCGTCGTCCACTACGGCGCGCAGCGCGCGAAAGCGGAGGCGGTGGTCGCGGCGATCCGTGCGGCCGGCGGCTCGGCCGATGTCGTCGGCGCCGATCTGGCCGACCGCGAGGCGCCCTTCCGGCTGGCCGAGGACGTGCGGGCGCTGTGCGGCGGCCAGCTTCACGCGCTGGTGCTCAACGCCGCGATCATGTCTCCTTCCGACATTCTCGATTGCAGCGAAGAGACCTTCGACAACCTGTTCGCGGTCAACCTGCGCGCGCCCTTCTTCCTGTTGCAGCGCCTCGCGCCCGCGCTGGTCGAGGGCGGGAGCGTGACGTTCCTCTCGTCGCTCACCGCGCGGCGCGTGGTGGGCAACGTCGCGGCCTACGGCGCGATGAAGTACGCGCTCGAATCGCTGGTGCGCCGCGGCGCGGCCGAACTGGGACCGCGCTGGGTGCGGGTCAACGCGGTCGCGCCGGCGACCACGGCGAGCGAGACCGTCCGCCCCTTCACCGAGACCGAGGCGGGCTTTGCCGCGACCGTCGCCATGCAGGCGCTGAAGCGCGTTGCCCAGCCCGAGGACATCGCCGATGTCATCGCCTTCCTCGCCTCGGACAAGGCGCGCTGGATCAGCGGCGCGGTGATCCCGGTCGACGGCGGGTCGATGCTCTAAAGGGGAGGGAGAGGATGCGGATCAAGGACAGGACAGCGCTCGTCACCGGATCGTCGCGCGGGATCGGCGCGGCGATCGCCGAGCGGCTGGCGGCCGACGGCGCGCGGGTGATCCTCCATGCCAGCCGCAGCGCCGAGCTGGCCGACCAGGTCGCCGCGCGCATCCGTGCCGGCGGCGGCACGGCCGACGTCGTGCTGGGCGATCTCGCCGCGGGCGACACCGCCGCGCAAGTGGTCCGGGACGCCTTCGCGGTCCACGGCGCGCTCGATATCCTGGTGTGCAACGCCGGCGCGCCGGCCTCGGGCCCGGTCGTCGCGCTCGAGCCGGCGGCGATCGACGCGCATCTCGCGCTCAACCTGCGCGCGGTCATGCTGCAGGTGATCGAATATGCCCGGCTGACGCAGAGCCCCCACGGCCGCGTGGTGCTGATCTCCTCGGCCTCGGCGGCGCATCCGGTCGGCAACGCGGCGCTCTATTCGGCGGCGAAGGCGGCGGCGGAATGCTTCGTCCGCTCGGTCGCGCAGGAGCTGGGCGAGCGCGGCATTACCTGCAATTCGGTGCAGCCGGGGCTGACGCTGAGCCGCGAGGTCGATCCGGCGATCTGCGAGAAGGTGGCGCGCTGGACCGCGCTCGGGCGCCCCGGCCAGCCGCAGGACATCGCCGATGTCGTCGCCTTCCTCGCCAGCGACGAGGCGCGCTGGCTCACCGGCACGACGCTGCCGGCGACGGGCGGACTGGTGACGTCGACCACCAACGTGCTCGCCAAGGCCTGAGGAGGGAGCAAGCCATGCGTCTTGCCGGCAGAACCGCCTTCGTCACCGGATCGTCGCAGGGCATCGGCAAGGCCATCGCGCTGCGCCTCGTCGCCGACGGCGCCCGCGTCATCGTCCACGCCCGCAGCGCCGAGAAGGCCGAGCCCGTTGCCGCGCTGATCCGCGATCGGGGCGGCGTGGCCGACGTCGTGCTCGGCGACCTTGCCGCAGGCGACACCGCGACGCGCGTGGTGCAGGACGCCTTCGCCGTCCACGGCGGGCTCGACATCCTCGTGCTCAACGCCGGCGGCGGCAGCTCCGGGCGCGCGGCGGACCTGCTGGTCGAGACGATCGACCGCGTGCTCGCGCTCAACCTGCGCGCAACGATCCTCGCCCTGTCCGAATACGCGCGGCTGACGCAGAGCCCGCACGGGCGCGTCGTGTTCATCTCCTCGGGGATGGCGACGCATCCCGCGCCCGGCGTCTCGGTCGGCGCGGCGGCCAAGGCGGGGTCCGAGGCGTTCCTGCGCTCGGCCGCGCAGGAACTGGGCGCGCGCGGCATCACCTGCAACTCGGTCGCGCCCGGCTGCACGCGCACGGAGATGATCGCCGGGCAGAGCTGGCCCGACCAGGTCCCGCCCTGGACGGCGCTGCGCCGCCTTGGCGAGCCGGAGGATATCGCCGATGTCGTCGCCTTCCTCGCCAGCGACGAGGCGCGCTGGCTGACCGGGCTCACCATCGCCGCGAACGGCGGCCTGGTGACGACCGCCGCGAACATCCTGGCGCGCGCCCGATAGGAGAGAGCCCATGCCGTCCCGCCGCGACCTGATCCGCATGACGCCCGAGGAAGTCCGCGCATATCTGTCCGCGCAGCGCCGCGTCGTGCTCGTCACCAACGGGCCCGACGGCATGCCGCACGCGGTGCCGATGAACTATGGGCTGGACGCGGCGGGGCGCATCGTCGTCACCAGCTTCCGCAAGAGCCAGAAGGTGCGGAACCTCGAGCGCGATCCGCGCGCGACGCTGCTGGTCGAGAGCGGCGAGACTTATGCCGATCTCAAGTCGGTGATGGCCCTGTGCGATGCCGAGATCGTCACCGATCCCGCCGAGATCGCCGCCGGCATGGCGCAGATCCTGGCCGACGAGCAGCTCGCCGGCAGCCTCAGCGCCGAGATGGGCGAGCAGGTCCGCGCCTCGCTGGCCAAGCGCGTGCTGCTGCGCTTCACTCCCTTCCGCGTGACGAGCTGGGATCACGGCAAGCTGGGCGCGGTCTACTGAGCTTTCCTGTCTGCCCGCCGCTCCTCCAGG
>JBAYPJ010000122.1:0-7881 GCA_041677785.1 Novosphingobium sp.
GAACTGCGCGCGGCGGGCGGCGGGAGCTACGCGGCATGAGCGCGGCGCCTCTCGTCAGCGACACCGCGCTGGTCCTTGCCGCGGGGCTGGGCAAGCGCATGCGGCCGCTCACCGCGACCCAGCCCAAGCCGCTCGTCCGCGTCGGCGGCAAGGCGCTGATCGACTATGCGCTCGACGCGCTGGCGCAGGGGGGCGTGGCGCGGGCGGTGGTCAACGTCCACTACCTCGCCGACGCGCTGGAAGCGCATCTCGCGGCGCGCAAGGGCGGGCCGGCGATCACCATTTCCGACGAGCGCGGCCAGTTGCTGGAAACCGGCGGCGGCATGGTCAAGGCGGCGCCGCTGCTGCCCGATCCGTTCTTCTGCCTCAACAGCGACAATGTCTGGCTCGACGGTCCGCGCGACGCATTCCGCGATTTGTCGGCCCACTGGAACCCCGAGCGGATGGACGCTCTGCTGCTGGTCGTGCCGCATGGCCGGGCCTTCAACTATCGCGGCAACGGCGATTTCCACCTCGACCCGCTGGGGCGGATCACCCGCCGCCGGGCGGAGCGGGTCGCGCCGTTCATCTACACCGGCATCCAGATCGTCTCGCACCGCCTGCTGCGCGATGCGCCGGCGGGGCCGTTCGGCACGATGCAGCTCTGGCAGCGGGCGATCGCGGAAGGGCGGCTCTACGGCGTTTCGCACACCGGCCTGTGGTGCGAGGTCGGCGATCCCGCGGCGATCCGGCCGACAGAGATGCTGCTGACGCGTGCCTGAGCGCACCGGTCCCCGAATCTACGCGATCGCGGCGCACCGCGGTTTCGCCGATGCGCTGGTGGCGGGTCTGGTCCCGCGCTATTCCGACGAGGATCTGGGCCTCGCCCGGCTGACGCTGCTGCTGCCGAGCCGGCGCGCGGTGCGGACCGTGACCGAGGCCTTCATCCGCCTGTCGGGCGCCCTTCGGCCAGGCTCGGGACAGGTTTCGGCAAGTCCGGGCGGAATGCTGCTGCCGCGCATGGCGGTGGTGGGCGATCTCGATCTCGACGAGACGCTGGGATCGCTGCTCGACCCGCTGGGGGCGGGCGCCGAAATCCCGCCGGCGGCCGATCCGACGCGCCGCTGGCTGCGGCTGGCGCACCATCTGCGCGAGGTCGAGGGCGAGGCGGCGGGGAAAGGCGCGGCGCTGTTGCGGCGGGCCTTCGAGCTGGGCCGGACGATGGACCGGCTGCTGGTCGAGGGCATCGCGCCGATCGATCTCATGGCGGAAGCGGTCGTCGGCATCGTCGGCGAGCTGGCCGGGCACTGGCAGGACAGCACGCGGACGTTCCTCAAGGTCCAGCAGCACTGGCTGGCCGAGCTGGCGGAGCGGGGCGAGGTCGATGGGCCGACCCGGCGAAACACACTTTTCGACCATGCGGCGCGGCGGTGGCGCGAAAATCCGCCGCCTTATCCGATAGTTGCGGCCGGCGTGACGAGCGCCTCGCCGGCGCTGGCGGGGCTGCTGCGCGTCGTTGCGGAGCTGCCGCGCGGCGCGGTGATCCTGCCGGACCTCGATCTTTCGCTGGATTCCGAGGTCTGGGGCGCGCTCGGCCGGGCCGGAAAGGCGGACGACGTTGACGGCAGCCAATTCGGCCGCAATGACGCCGCAACGCACCCCCAGTACCATCTCAAGCTGCTGCTCAACCGGATGGGCGTCGCCCGCGAGGAAGTGCGGCCCTGGCACCGCGCCGGCCTTGCCGCCGCGCCGCCCGCGCGCAGCCGGGCGATCTCCAATCTGTTCCTGCCGCCCTCGGCCAGCGCCCGCTGGGTAGACCTGCCGGCCGACCGCCGCCGCCTGTCGGGCGTGCGGCTGATGGAGAGCGCGCATCCCGGCGAGGAGGCGCAGGCCATCGCCATCCTGATCCGCGAGGCGCTGGAGGTGCCCGAGAAGCGCGTCGCGCTGGTGACGCCCGACCGCGCCCTCGCGGCGCGCGTGGTCGCCCAGCTTGCGCGCTGGGGCGTGGCCGCCGACGACACCGCCGGCCGGCCGCTGCCGCAGACCGCGGCGGGGCGCCTGTTCCTACTGCTCGCGGAAGTTCTGGCCGAGGACGCCGCGCCGGTGCCGCTGATGGCGCTGCTGGCTCATCCGCTCGTCGCGGCCGACGCCGCCGACGGGCCGGGCCGCCCCGCCTGGCTCGACGCGGCGCGCGCCTTCGACCTTGCGCTGCGCGGGCCGCGCCCGGCTTCCGGGCTGGCGCCGCTGCGCGCGGTCGCGGAGCGAGCCGGCGTGCGCGACTGGTGGGCCGCCGCCGAGGCGCGGCTTGCGCCGCTGTTCGGCTTCGGCGACGAGGCGCCGCTTGCCGCCCAGGTCGAGACGCTGGCCGAGACGGCCGAGGCGCTTTGCGGCCAGCCGCTCTGGTCCGGGGCCGACGGCCGCGCGCTTTCGGCCTTCGTCGAGGACTTGCGCGAAGCGGCGCGCGCGGCCGGAACCGCGACCGACCCGCGCGAGCTGCACGCGATCCTGCGCGACGCGATGGACCGCACCGCCGTCCGCCCGCCCTGGGGCGGCCACCCGCGCGTGGCGGTCTATGGGCTGATCGAGGCGCGCATGAGCCGCGCCGACCTCGTCATCTGCGGCGGGCTGGTCGAAGGGGTCTGGCCGGCGGCGACGTCCGCCGACGCGCTGCTGCCGCCGGCGGTGCTGCGCGCGCTCGGCGTGCCGGGCGCGGACTTCCGCATCGGCCTGGCCGCACACGATCTTGCCGCCGCGCTCGGCGCGCCCGAGGTGGTGCTGTCGTGGGCGCAGCGCGACGAGGGCGCGCCGGTGATCCCCTCGCGATTCGTCCTGCGGATCAAGGCCATGCTGGGCGATCTTGCCAGGGGACACGCGGAAACCCGCGCGGTCGCGCTGGCCCGCGCGATCGACGATGCCGCCCCCGCGCCGCCCTATCCCCGCCCGCAGCCGATGCCGGGCGCCGAGCAGCGCCGCGTCGATATCGCCGTGACCGGGCTCGACCGGCTGCGGGGCGATCCCTACCAGTTCTATGCCGGCTCGATCCTGCGGCTGAACGCGCTCGATGCGCTCGACGCCGAGCCGTCCGCCGCGTGGAAGGGCACCGCCGTCCACAAGATCCTGGAGCTTTGGCACAAGCAGGGCGGCGAGCTTGTCCCGCTGGCCGAAAAGGTGCTCGACGAGATGAGCGCCCACCCGCTGACCCGCGCGCTCTGGCGGCCGAGGCTGATGGCCGCGCTCGCATGGATCGGGCAGGAGATCGCGGCTCTGTGCGCCGAGGGGCGCGAGGTGATCGCCAGCGAGGCCAAAGGCGACATGCTGGTCAAGGGCGTGCGCATCCACGGCCGCGCCGACCGGATCGACCGGCTGGCCGACGGCAAGCTGGCGGTGGTCGATTACAAGACCGGCCAGCCGCCCTCGCGCGCGATGGTGCAGGAAGGCTTCGCGCTGCAGCTCGGCCTGATCGGCATGATCGCCGAGGCCGGCGGCTTCGCGGGCATTGCCGGCGAGGCGGAGCGGTTCGAATACTGGTCGCTGGCGCGCGATCGCCGGCGCGAGCAAATCCATTTCGGCTATCGCGAGGAGCCGATTCTGGAAGGCAGCCGCAAGACCGGCATCGCCCGCGGCGAGTTTGTCGATACGACGGCCGGCTATCTCGTCGATGCCATCGACCGCTGGATTCTCGGCAGCGAGCCGTTCACCGCGCGGCTCAATCCCGACATCGGCGGGTACAACGACTACGACCAGTTGATGCGGCTGGACGAATGGCTGCCGCAACTGGGCGGGGAGGATGCCGATGGCCTGCCTTGAGCGGTTCGTGCCTTCCCTCGGTCGAGCCCGGGACGACGCTGGGGGTCTGGGTATCACTCCGATCCTCCCCCATGGGGGGAGGTGGCAGCGCAGAGCGCTGACGGAGGGGGCGCCTTTACAGGGCCGTCATCTCGCCCGGGGCGCCCCCTCCACCAGCCTGCGGCTGGTCTCCCTCCCCCATCGGGGGAGGATCGCGGTCTTTGCTGGAGGCCAGGCATGACCGGCCCGGCATCGGTCCACCCGCTCCACGGCAACCAGATGAAGGCGGTCGCGCCCGACGAGACCGTCTGGCTGTCCGCCTCGGCCGGCACCGGCAAGACGCAGGTGCTGTCCTCGCGCGTGCTGCGGCTGCTGCTGCGGCCGGGTGTCGAGCCGTCGCAGATCCTCTGCCTCACGTTCACCCGGGCCGGCGCGACCGAGATGGCGGCGCGGATCAACGGCACGCTGGCCGATTGGGTGCGCCTGCCCGAGACCGAGCTGTTCCGCAGGCTGGAAGCGATCGGCGCGCCGGCCGATCCGGCGACGCTGGCGCGCGCGCGCACGCTGTTCGCCGCGGTGCTCGATTGTCCGGGCGGCGGACTGCGGATCGATACGATCCACGCTTTCGCGCAGTGGCTGCTCGGCGCCTTCCCGCTGGAGGCCGGGCTGACGCCGGGCACCCGGCCGATGGAGGACCGCGACCGCATCCTGCTCGCCCGGCAGGTGCTGGCCGACCTGTTGAGCGCGGCCGAGCAGGCGCCGCTGGGCGATCCGCAGTTGCTGGCGGCCGTCGCCGACCTCAGCCTGCGCATGGGGCCCGATGACGTCGAGGCCTACCTGCTGCGCTGCGCCGAGGCGCGCGAGGCGTGGCTGGGGCCGGGAAGCTGGCAGGAACCGCTGCGGCCGCGCGTCAACCGCCTGCTGGGGCTGGAGGCCGATGCCGACCCCTCGCACCTGGCGGCGCTGTGCGGCGACGATAGCTTCGACGTCAGCTCCTTGCGGCGCTGTCTTCAGACGCTTTCGGGCTGGGACAGCGCGACCGGGCGGGACGGGGCGGCGGCGATCTCGGCCTGGCTCGCGTGCGATCCGGCGGGGCGGGCGGCGGCGATCGACCAGCTTTATCTGGGGCTGTTCACCAGGACCACGGGCGCGCCGAGGCAGCTCGCCAACGTGCTCAAGCGCGATCCCGATTACGCGGAATATATCGCGCGCGTGGCCGGCTGCATCGCCGCGGTGCGCGAGATGGCCTGCCTGCTGGGGCTGGCCGACCGGCTGGTGCCGGCGCTGCGCCTCGGCCGCGCCTTCGCGTTCGCGTGGGACGAGGCCAAGCAGCGCGAGGGGCTGATCGACTTCGACGACCAGATCCGCCGCGCCGCGGCGCTGCTCGGCACCTCCGCGCTGGCCGACTGGATCCGCTACAAGCTCGACCGCCGCTTCGACCACATCCTCGTCGACGAGGCGCAGGACACCAACGCCGCGCAGTGGCGGATCATCGACGCGCTGACCGGGGATTTCTTCGCCGGGCTCGGCCAGCACGGCGACAAGCTGCGCACGCTGTTCGTCGTCGGCGATTACAAACAGGCGATCTTCCGCTTCCAGGGCACCAGCCCCGAGAACTTCGAGGCGGCGCGGCGGCGCGTGCGCCACGCCATGTTCGGCGCGGCGCGCAATGCCGATACGGCGTGGGGCGCCGGCGCGGCGAGGGAACTGCTCGAACTGGGGCTCGACCGTTCGTTCCGCACGGCGCAGCCGGTGCTCGATTTCGTCGACCGCGCGATCGCGGAGATCGGGCACGAGAGCTTCGGCCTCGGCGAGCCGCCCGAACGCCATCAGGGCGAGGCGCGCCCCGGCTATGTCGCGTTGTGGCGGCCGATCGGCCAGCAGCCCGGCGAATTCGACGACATCGAGGAGGCGGACGAGGGCGAGGAAGGCTGGCTCTCGCGGCCCGACCGCCAGCTTGCCGAGCGCATCGCCCGGCAGGTCCGGCACTGGATGGACCCCGGCAACGAGGAAGGGGGCTTTCCGCTGGTGAAGGGCGGCGCGCGGCGGGCGGGGCCGGGCGACGTCATGGTGCTGGTGCGGCGGCGGCGCGAGCTGGCCGGGCTGATCGTCGCGCGGCTCCACGCGGCGGGCGTGCCGGTGGCGGGGGTGGACCGGCTGCGGCTGGGCGCGCCGCTGGCGGTGCGCGACCTCGTGGCCGCGCTGCGTTTCGCCGCGCAGCCGCTCGACGACCTCAACCTGGCATCGCTGCTGGTCTCGCCGCTGATCGGCTGGAGCCAGGAGGACCTGCTGGCGCACGGCTATCGCGACAGGGGCGTGCGGCTGTGGTCGCACTTGCGCGAGGCCGGGCATCCGGTGGTCGACCGGCTGGGCGAGCTGCTGCGCCTCGCCGACTACGAGCCGCCGCAGGCGCTGCTCCACTGGCTGCTGGTCGGGCCGTGGCGGGGCCGGCGCAAGCTGATCGCGCGGCTGGGGCGCGAGGCGAACGATCCGATCGACGAACTGCTCAACGCCGCTGCCGCCTATGCGGCGAACAACACGCCGAGCCTTGCCGGCTTCCTCGCCTGGTTCGATGCCGGCGAGGGCGAGCTGAAGCGCGAGGCGGGCGGCGGCGGCGGGCTGGTGCGGGTGATGACCGTGCACGGCTCGAAAGGGCTGCAGGCGCCGATCGTCATCCTTGCCGACGCCACCGGCAACCCCGCCAATCCGCGCGGCATCCGGCTCGACATGCCCGATCCGCATGTTGAGGAGCGCCGCATTCCGCTGCCGGGGCTGCGCAAGGAGGAGCGCGTCGGCCGCATCGCCGAGGAGCACGCGCGGATCGCGGCGGCCGAGGCGCAGGAGCACTGGCGGCTGCTCTACGTCGCCATGACGCGCGCCGAGGAGGCGCTGTTCATCGGCGGCGCGCTCGGCTCGCGCGAGAAGGAGCCGGCGGCCGATAGCTGGTACGCGAAGCTGCGCCTGCTGTTCGGCCCCGACGACTGGGTGGAGGACCCGGTGTGGAGCGCGCGGCTGGAGTGGGGGGCGAAGGCGCCCGCGCCCGAGGCGGTGCCCGGGGCGGCGCCCGAGGCGGTGCCCCTGCCGCTGCCGCGCTGGCTGGAAAGCCCGCCGCCCGCCGAGCCGCGCCCGCCGCGCCCGCTGGCGCCGTCCGCGCTTGGCGAGGACGTGTCGCCCGATCCGCCCTGGCCGCCGGGCGCGGGGGTCGCGGCGGCGCGGCGCGGCGTGCTGGTGCACCGGCTGCTCGAACGCCTGCCCGAAGTGGCGCCGGCCGATCGCGGCGCGGCGGCGCGGGCCTGGCTGGCGAGGAACGCGCCGGAGTTCGATTTGGGCGCGCGCGAGGCGCTGGTGCGCTCGGTCCTGGAGGTGCTGTCGCACGCGGACTGGCGCGATCTCTTCGCGCCCGCGGGGCTGGCCGAGGTGCCGGTCGCGGCGCTCGTCGGCGGGCGGGTGGTGGCCGGCACGATCGACCGGCTGCTGATCGGGCCGGAACGCATCCGCCTGGTCGATTTCAAGACCGCGCGGCGGCCGCCCGCGAGCCTTGCCGAAGTGCCGGTGGCGGTGCTGCGGCAGATGGCCGCCTATGCCGCCGCGCTGGAGGCGGCCTATCCGGGGCGCAGCGTCGATGCGGCCGTGCTCTACACCGCCGCGCCGCGGCTGATCGCGCTGCCCGACGCGGCGCTGGCCCCGCACAAGCGGGCCTTGCTGGCGGCGGAGTAAAGCTTTTGCCCGTCGCCGTTGCCATTGCCGGCCGCAGGCCTAGATTGCAGGCAAGGAAAAATTCAGGAGTCCCGTTCGATGCCGACCAAAGCCGTGACCGACGCCAGCTTCGCTTCCGACGTTCTCGAATCCGACAAGCCGGTGCTGGTTGATTTCTGGGCGGACTGGTGCGGCCCCTGCAAGATGATCGCCCCCGCGCTCGAGGAAATCGCCGACGAGCTGTCCGACAAGGTGACGATCGCCAAGATGGACATCATGGAGAACCAGCAGGTCCCCGGCCAGATCGGCGTGCAGTCGATCCCGCTGATGGTGCTGTTCAAGGACGGCAAGCCGGTCGCCCAGAAGCTGGGCGCGGCACCGAAAAGCCAGCTCAAGGGCTGGCTGGAAAGCGTGCTCTGA